>CAIJIT010000256.1 GCA_903820745.1 uncultured Burkholderiales bacterium | reverse complement strand
ACTGCCGAGATCTTCCTTGCCCGAGACGCCGAAATAGCTGGTGCTCATATTGCCGCTGGCCACGTTATTGACCGAAGAGCTGCTGCCCTGCGCCTTGCTGGCACCGAGGCTGAGGTCCAGCAGACCGTAAAGGGCCGCCGTCGATTGGGCTTGCGCCGCACCGGCAATGCTCAGGACCGCCGCAGCAGCCAACATGGCTTTTTTATTCACTTTCATCTTCAGTTCCTTTGATGGTTGGTAATGATGTGATTGACGCGTATTGTCCGCGTCAATGGGCTTGACCCGTTTTGGCTGCTTCTACCGAGCCCTCGGCATCGCCGTTGGCACCGTTGAAAAAGATATTCAGGACCACAGCAGCCACTGCGGTCAACAAGATGCCGGAATCGAGCAAGGGGTGCAAGCCGGCCACCATCTGTTGGCTCCAGCGCGGCGCCACCAGCGGAATCAGACCGAAGCCGACTGCCAGCGCAACGATATAGAGATTGTTGCGGTTGCCCTTGTAATCGACCGTCGACAGGATGCGGATGCCGGTGGCAGCGACCATGCCGAACATCACCAGTCCGGCCCCGCCCAGCACGAATTGCGGAATCGCTTCGACAAAAGCCGCCATTTTAGGCAACAAGCCGAGGATCACCATGATCACACCGCCGGCCACACAGACCCAACGGCTCTTCACGCCGGTCACACCGACCAGGCCAACATTCTGCGAGAAGCTGGTGTAGGGGAAAGTATTGAAGACGCCGCCGATCAGCGTACCCAGGCCGTCAGTGCGCAAGCCCGCAGCGAGTTCAGCCTGGCTGATCTTCTTGCCGGTGAGGTCTGACAAGGCGAGGAACATGCCGGTCGATTCGATCATCACCACGATCATCACGACCGCCATGGTCAGGATCATCAAGATGTCAAAAGTCGGCATACCAAAAGCCAAGGGCGTCACCAGATCGAACCAGGCCGCTTTGCCGACCTTGTCGAAGTTCATCTTGCCCATCGCGATGGCGACCGCGCAACCACCGACGATGCCCAGCAGGACCGAGATGTTGGCGATGAAGCCCTTGGTGTACTTGACCAGCAGCAGGATGAAAACGAGCACGGCTGCAGCGATGGCCAGATTGTCCAGCGCACCGTAATTCATGCTGTTGACCATGGGGATCGGGCCGGGCAACTTCAGCGCCGGGGCCACTGCGCTGGCAGCCGCCGCAGCCGCAGCGGCAGTTTCCGCACCGGCCTTGACGCCATCGACCATGGCGATGAGCTTGGGCACATCGACGCTCTGCGCCAGATTGGCCGGCCCGCCCATGGCCCAACCGACTCCGACGCGCATCAGGCTGATACCAATGATGGCGATGATCGTTCCGGTGACCACCGGCGGGAAGAAACGCAGCAACTTGCTGACAACCGGCGCAATGATCATCGAGATCACGCCGGCGCCCATGATCGCGCCGAAGATCGCCCGGGCACCGTCAACGCCAGGTACCGCGTTGGCAAAAGCCACCATCGGGCCGACCGCTGCGAAGGTCACACCCATCATCACCGGCAGCTTGATGCCGAACCATTTCGTCATGCCAAAGCTCTGGATCAGCGTGACGATGCCGCAGGCAAACAGGTCGGCCGAGATCAGCATCGCCACCTGTTCGGGGCTGAGTTTGAGTGCCCGCCCGACGATCAGCGGCACCGCGATCGCGCCGGCATACATCACCAGCACATGCTGCAGCCCAAGGGCTGCCAGGCGCCCGACGGGCAGTTTTTCGTCCACCGGGTGGACTGTGGTTTGAATCATGTTTGGCTCCTCTATCTTTCTTGCAGTCAACAGGGTTACAGGGGTCAATTCAAAGCGGCGCCGGCCTCGAACCAGCGTTTGATCAACGCCCGCTCGTCATCGGTGATCTGGGTGGCGTTGTTCATCGGCATCAGCTTCAACACGGCGGCTTGCTGGTAGACCGCCAGCGCATGCTGCTTGATCAATTCGGGCTGGTGCAGGGCCACGTTCTTGTTGGCCAACCCAGCGTTGTGGCACAGCACACAGCGCTGCTGGATCACCGCATTGACTGCGGCAAAACTGGCAGGTCTGGATGCGGACAAGCGCTCCGCCGCGGTCAGTGGCGGCGGTGCCAGCCAGATGGCAAGCCCGATCAGGACAGCAGTCCCGATCACCGCATGTTCCCAGGGCACGCGCCGGCCTTGCACCAGAGCCTTGTGGCGGGCCACGAAGCTGTGGCGAATCAGCGCGCCGGCGAGCATCAACAGCACCAGCACCAGCCAGTTCTGCTTGCCCATATAAAGCCAGCCGTAATGGTTGGACATCATCGCCACCAACACCGGCAGCGTGAAATAGGTGTTGTGTACGCTGCGCTGCTTGGCACGCCAGCCATGAATCTTGTCGACCGGTTGGCCCGCTTTCAGCTGGGCGACCACGGTGCGCTGGCCAGGGATGATCCAGAAGAACACATTGGCGCTCATCGTGGTGGCAAGCATCGCACCAACCAGCAAAAAGGCCGCGCGTCCGGCAAACAACTGACAGGCCAGCCAGGAAGCGATGATCACCACCGCCAGGACGCCAACACCGACGATCAAATCGCCATGTTTGCTCTGTCCAAACGCACGGCAGACCACGTCATAGATCAGCCAGCAGAACAACAAAAAACCCAGCGAAGCAGCGATGGCTGCGGCAGCTGACCAGTCGTACACGCTCTTGTCGACCAGGAAAGTCCCGGCATTGAACAGATAAAGCGCCGTGAAAAGCGCAAAGCCGGTCAGCCAAGTGGCATAGCTCTCCCAGTAGAACCAGTGCAGATGCTCGGGCATCCTGGCCGGTGCGACCAGGTACTTCTGAGGATGATAAAAACCACCGCCATGGACGGCCCAGAGCTCGCCATCGACGCCTTTTTCTCGGAGCACCGGATCTTCCGGACGCGTCAGGTTGTTGTCGAGAAAGACGAAGTAAAAGGAAGCGCCGATCCAGGCAATCGCGACGACGACATGAGCCCAGCGCAGGAGCAGGTTCACCCAGTCAAGCAGATATGCTTCCAAACAGCGACTCCAAAGGATCGAGGAGGTCCAGCGCAAAGCGCTGCACCCTCCTCTCACCACAGCGGGCTCTGTGAGAAGCAAATGTCGCAAACCCGAAGTTCAAAGTGATTAGACTGACCTTGGGGCGCCGCGGCGACGAAAAAATTGTATACGGATTGGTTTACATTGAAATTCAGCGTAAACCCTGATCCAGGTCAGGAACCCCGGTAAGTCGAATAAGCCCAGGGCGAAACCAGCAGCGGCACATGGTAACGGGCGGCGGGGTCGGCGATGCCGAAATCAAGCGGCACCTCGTCGATGAAAGCCGGCTCAGGCAGCACCGCCCCGCGCGCCCGGAAATAGGCTGCGACCTTGAACAGCAAGCGATAGCGCCCGGCAGCCATGGACTGAGCATCCAGCAGCGGGCCGCCATCGTTGCGGCCATCTGCATTCAGCCGGAAGGACTGCAGCGTGACAGGTTGCGGCCCATCGACCCGCTGCAGCATGACTTCCATGCCGGCCGCCGGGCAGCCGTTCATCAGGTCGAGCACATGGGTGCTGAGTTGTCCCATAAAAGTCCTTGGTTTTGGTTTGAGGATTGACGCCGGTTCAGCACCTAAGGCTTGAAAGCGAGCAAAAGTGTATACACTATAGTGCACATCATTAGTCATTTCTAGCCTCGCCATGAGCCGAATCCAAACTCTGCCGAAGATCCTGCCAGCGTCCGGCGCAGTCAGGACGGTACCAGCGGGCGCGACCGAGCGCATCGTCGAGTCGATCACCACAGCGATCGTCGAACGCCGCTTGATGCCGGGCACCAAGTTGTCGGAGCAGAAGATCGCCGACATCTTCCAGGTCTCGCGCACCTTGGTGCGGCAAGCACTCAACCAACTCAGCCGCGACCGCTTGGTGACGCTGGAGCCTGCACGCGGCGCATCGGTCGCGATGCCCAGCGTCGATGAAGCCAAACAGGTCTTCCAGGTGCGCGCGATGCTCGAAGGCGCGATGGTGCGACAGCTTTGCGCGCTGATCACCGACAAGCAGATCGCCGAGTTGCGCGCCCATTTGAGCGAAGAGCTTGCCGCCGTGATCCGCACCGACGTGCCCGGCCGGACCAGGCTGCTGGCTGATTTTCACGTCGTTCTGGCCCGCATGCTCGGCAACGAGGTGCTGGCTCAGTTGCTGTCCGATCTGTTGAGCCGGTCTTCCTTGATTGCCCTGATGTACCAATCCTCGCATTCGGCCGCCCATTCGCAGGAAGAGCATGTGCTGATCGTCGAGGCCTTGCAAGCGCGTGATGCTCCGACTGCGGCCAGGCTGATGGAACAACATATCTCCGCCGTCGAGAAGAATCTGCGACTCGACCCGCATACCGCTGACCTCTTTTCTGCCCTGCGTCCGCGGGGCTGATCAAGCATGAATCAAAGTACAACACCGCTTTCCGCCTATCCACGCGACTTGCGCGGCCATGGCCGCGAGCCGCCATTGGCGCAATGGCCGGGCAAGGCGCGGGTCGCGCTGCAGTTCGTCCTCAATTTTGAAGAAGGCGGTGAAAACTCGGTGCTGCATGGAGATGCCGGCAGCGAGCAGTTCCTGTCCGAGATGTTCAACCCGCCGGCTTTCGCCGCGCGCCACCTGAGCATGGAGAGCATCTATGAATATGGCTCGCGGGTCGGCGTCTGGCGCATCCTGCGCGAGTTCGAGCGCCGCGCGCTGCCGCTGACTGTCTTCGGCGTCGGCATGGCGCTGGAACGCAGCCCTGAAGTCACCGCCGCGTTCAAGGAATTGGGACATGAAATCGCCTGCCATGGCTGGCGCTGGATCAGCTACCAGGGCGTCGATCCAGCCACCGAGCGCGAGCATATGGCCTTGGCCATGGCGCGCATCGAGGCCATGACCGGCGAGCGGCCGCTGGGCTGGTACACCGGGCGCGACAGCCCGAACACGCGCCGCCTGGTGGCCGATTTCGGCGGTTTTGAGTACGACAGCGACTATTACGGCGACGACCTGCCTTTCTGGCTGCAGGTGCGTAAGAGCGACCAGACGTTGGCACCCCATCTGGTAATGCCCTACACGCTCGACGCCAACGACATGCGCTTTGCCCTGCCCCAGGGTTACTCGCATGGCGATGAATTCTTCAATTACCTTCGCGATGCCTTCGATGTCCACTATGCGGAAGGCACCGACCGACCTTCAATGATGAGCATCGGCATGCATTGCCGCATTCTGGGTCGGCCAGGCCGGATGCGCGCGTTGCAGCGCTTTCTCGACCATGTGCAAACTCATGAGCAAGTTTGGGTGGCCCGCCGCATCGACATCGCGCGCCACTGGAAGACGACCCATCCTTTCGACCCCGCAACCGCCTTCATTTGGGAGTGATCCTTTGCTGACCCTTGATCAGATCAATGCCGCCGCGGCCGATGAATTCGTCACGCTGCTGGACGGCAGCTATGAACATTCGCCCTGGATCGCACAGCGCGCCGCCGCCTGCCGGCCCTTCGCCAGCCTGGCCCAGCTCAAACTGGCCCTGGCCGGCGTGGTGCGGGATGCGGGCCGCGAAGCCCAGCTGACCCTCGTCCGCGCCCACCCCGAACTGGCCGGCAAGGCAATGCTCAGCAAAAAGCTGACCACCGAGTCGACCGATGAGCAAGGCAAGGCCGGGCTGACCGAATGCACGGCAGCGGAATTTGCCCGCCTCCAGCAGCTCAACACCGAGTACAACGCCAAGTTCGGTTTCCCCTTCATCCTGGCCGTGCGCGGGCCGCGAGGGCTGGGATTGGACCGGACCGAAATCATCGCCACCTTTGCCCGGCGGCTGGACCATCATCCTGACTTCGAACTGGCCGAATGCCTGCGCAATATCCACCGCATCGCCGAGATCCGCCTCGACGACAAGTTCGGCCACAGCCCGGATCTGGGCAACCAGGTCTGGGACTGGGCCGAACAATTGGCGGTCCACAGCGACCCCGGCTATGCCGAGCGCGGTGAGCTCACCGTCACCTACCTGACCGATGCACACCGCGCTTGCGCGCAGCAACTGGCGAGTTGGATGCGCGTCGATTGCGGTTTTGACGAGGTCAACATCGATGCGGTCGGTAACGTCGTCGGCCTTTACCATGGCAGCGATCCACAGGCCAGAAAGCTGTTGACCGGCAGCCATTACGACACCGTGCGCAACGGCGGCAAATACGATGGACGGCTCGGCATCCTGGTGCCGATGGTCTGCGTGCGCGAGTTGCACCGCCAGGGCCGGCGCCTGCCCTTCGGCTTCGAGGTCGTCGCTTTCGCCGAAGAGGAAGGCCAGCGCTACAAGGCGGTCTTCCTTGGATCGGGCGCGCTGACCGGGCATTTCGACATGGCCTGGCTGGACCAGAAAGATGCCCAGGGCATCCCGATGCGCGAAGCCATGCAGCAGGCCGGGCTGTGCATCGACGACATCCCCACGCTGCAACGCAAGCCCTCCGACTACCTCGGCTTTGTCGAAGTGCATATCGAACAGGGCCCGGTCTTGAACTTGCTCGATCTACCGCTGGGCATCGTCACCTCGATCAATGGCAGCCTACGCTACGCCGGCGAGATCGTCGGCATGGCCAGCCATGCGGGGACGACGCCGATGGACCAGCGCCGCGACGCCGCCACCGCCGCGGCCGAGCTGGCCTTGTTCGCCGAAAAACGCGCCGGCGCCGAGCCTCACGTCGTCGCCACAATGGGCATGCTTGAAGTGCCCAATGGCTCGATCAACGTCGTGCCGGGCCGCTGCAAGTTCAGCCTCGACATCCGTGCCACAACCGACGCGGTGCGCGATCAATGCGCTGCCGAGGTCCGCCATGAGCTGCAGCAGATCTGCGCAAGACGCGGCCTGCATTACCGCCTCGAAGAGACGATGCGCTCGGCAGCAGCCCCTTCGGCGCCAGCTTGGCAGCAGCGCTGGGAGCGCTCGGTGCAAGCGCTGGGCCTGCCGCTTTACCCCATGCCCAGCGGCGCCGGACATGATGCGATGAAGCTGCATGAAGTGATGCCGCAAGCGATGTTGTTCATGCGCGGCTTGAATGCCGGCATCAGCCATAACCCGCTCGAATCGATCACCAACGATGACACCGAACTGTGCGTTCGTGCCTTCCTCCATCTGCTTGACCAACTTGCTCTGGAACTGCCATGACATCCGCCCAATACCCGGCGATTGACGCCTGGGTCGACGCCCATTTCGATGAAGAAGTTCGCTTCCTGCAGCAACTGGTGCAGGTGCCAACCGATACGCCGCCTGGCAACAACGCGCCCCATGCCTTGCGCACGGCAGAACTGCTCAAAGGCTTCGGCTTCGAGGCCGAGCCGCATGCCGTGCCGGCCCCACAGGTACAGGCCGCCGGTCTGCAGTCGATCACCAACCTGGTTCTGCGACGCCGCTACGGGCCCGGCCGCATCATCGGGCTGAACGCCCATGGCGATGTGGTGCCGCCCGGTGAGGGCTGGACCCATGCCCCCTATGGCGGCGAAGTTGTCGGCGGCAAACTCTACGGCCGCGCCTCGGCTGTCAGCAAATGTGACTTCGCGACCTTCACCTTCGCCACCCGTGCGATCGAGTCGCTACAAGCGCAACTCAAAGGCAGTGTCGAGCTCTATTTCACCTACGACGAAGAGTTCGGCGGCGAACTCGGCCCAGGCTGGTTGCTGGAAAAAGGCCTGATCAAGCCCGACCTGCTGATCGCCGCAGGCTTCAGCTACCAGGTCATCACCGGCCACAACGGCTGCCTGCAGATGGAAGTCACCGTGCATGGCAAGATGGGTCACGCGGCGGTGCCGGAGACCGCCGTCGATGCGCTGCAGGCCGCCACGCTGATCCTGAACGCCCTGTACCAGCAAAACACGGAGTACAAGCAGGTCAGCAGCCAGGTCAAGGGCATCACCCACCCTTATCTGAACATCGGTCTGATCGAAGGCGGTACCAACACCAATGTGGTGCCCGGCAAGGTGGTACTGAAGTTCGACCGCCGCATGATCCCGGAAGAAAATCCAGCCGAGGTCGAGGCCCATCTGCGGCAGGTGATCGCGGCTGCGGTGGCGCAGTCGGCCGGCATCAGCGTCGAGGTCAAGCGCATCCTGCTGGCTCATGCGCTGACGCCGCTGGCCGGCAATGAGCCGCTGGTCGAGGCGCTATGCCGCCATGCCAGCGATTTATTTGGCGAGCCCATCGAACCCTCGGGCACACCGCTGTACACCGACGCGCGCCTGTTCTGCGAACAAGGGATCCCGGCCGTGCTCTATGGCTGCGGCCCGCGCACGGTGCTGGAGAGCAACGCCAAGCGCGCCGATGAACATATCGAACTCGAAGACCTGCGCCGCGCCACCAAAGTGATCGCCAGGGCGCTGCTCGATCTGTTGAGTTGAGACCGGTGCTTGCTAGCTGGCCCATGAAAATTGCTACAGCATCTCTGCTGTGAAAATGTCAAAGATGTCATTTTTCTCATTCTGACTTCCTCGACACTCTGCTCTTGATGCAGATCAATAGCAGAATGAAATCCAGCGGGAGTCGCGAGACCGGGTGCGCTGCGGCCCCGGAGATGGCTGCCTGCATGAATCGCCGCAGCCGAGGATTTCGCTACTTCTTCTTCGTATTTTTACTGACACTGCTGCTGGCAGCGCTGCTTTTCCTGCAACTCGAAAATTCAGGCCTGATGCGATGCTATTGCTGCTCTCAGGCCTGCGTCCTGCTGCTGTCTGCCCTCGGTAATTCAACTTTAGCCCGCGCGTTTCTCGCCTGCCCGCCTGAACTGCTGAGCTTGGCTGCCGACATCGGCTTCATCGCCAGGAGCTTCTTCTTTCTCTCGTTGGCCGCATGGCTGATTCTGGCCCCGTACCAGCCGAGCAAGGGGTACAGGCGTTGTCTGTTCGGGTTCTTGAGCTTGGCCGCCACGAGCAATGATGGTTTCGCGGATCGCAATCGCCAACCCTGTAGAAGAAGGGACCGAGCCCGATGAAGCGCAGCTTTTTTCGCGCTGTTACCGCAATCCGGCGACGTCCGACATCCCGGGCAGTGGCATAGGCCTGCACATCGCCAGCGCTGCAGCCGGCAAGTTCGGCGCCACGCTGACTTACCGTACCACCGACGGCGCCGTTATTTTCGAACTGAGGATTCCATGCTGAACAAAAAGCCCCCGATGGCGTCGCTGGTCGTCGCGTTGGTTGAAGACGATCGGCTGCTGAGGGAGGAAACTGCCAAGCATCTGATAGCCCACGACTTCGTTGTCCATGCCGTCAACAGCGTTTCAGCCTTCGATGATCTGGCAGCCCGTGTCGCGATCGATCTGTTCGTTCTCGATTGGAATTTGCCGGGTGACAGCGGCCTGAACCTGTCGCGTCGTTTGCGTCAGTCGCTTCCCGATGCCGGCATCGTGCTGATGTCCGCAAGGACGGCGCTGCATGACCGGGTAACTGGCTACCGGCAAGGCGGCGCAGATGTCTATCTCAGCAAACCGGTTTCCCCAAATGAATTGGTGGCAGTACTGATCAATCTAGGCAGCCGTGTCAGGCCCGCCGTCAACCAGCCCAACTGGACGCTGAACCGACGCGACCGGACGCTGGCGGGACCGCAGGCAAAGCAAAAATCGGGCTGACCAGCAAGGAAACAACCCTGCTGGTGGCCTTGATTCAAGCCCATGACCACAAAATGGAATCGGGCGCCTTGTGCGACCTCTACAGCAGCGATGAGTCGGATGAGCTGATGAGCTGATGAGCAAGCATGCGCTGGAAGAGTTGATCGCCAGACTGCGCCGGAAGATCAAGACCGTCCAGGATGAGGATTCTGAGTCCGCGATCAAGTCCGTCTGGGGCTTTGGCTACCAGCTCTGCATGCCGATCGACCTGGCCTGATCGCAGCTTTCAGTCGGCCGTGATCTTGCGGCTGCGGATCAACTCGCCCCACTTGGTACGCTCGGCCGTGATGAAGGCTGCGGCTTCCTGAGGCGTGGTGCGAAAGACCTCGCTGCCGGAGGCTTCGAGGGCGCGAATCACTTCGCCGTCCTGCAGCGCCGAAGTCAGGGCTACAGCCATGCGGGCTGTGACTGCGTCCGGCGTCCCTGTCGGCGCCATCAAGCACATCCAGGCGTAGACCTCCAGCGGCAGGCCGGCTTCCTTGAATGTGGGCACTTCAGGCAGCGCCGCCAGCCGCGTCGACGCGGTGACTGCGATGGCCCGCAATGCGCCGCTGCGGATATGTTGCTGCACCGAGATCGGGTTCGAGAACATCATCTGGACCTGGCCCCCGATGGTGTCGGTGATGGCCGGTCCATTGCCGCGGTAGGGGATATGCACCAGGAAAACCCCGGTCAGATGCTTCAGCAGTTCACCCGAAAGGTGGGAGGTATTGCCATTGCCAGCGCTGCCATAGTTCAGGCGGCCCGGCTGAGCACGGGCCAGGGCCAGCAGTGACTTGACGTCGGTGGCCGGCAACTGCGGATTAGTGACCAGCACATTGGCACCACGCATCATGCAGCCCACGGCTACAAAGTCCTGCGCCGGGTCGTAGCTCACCTTGGACAGGATCGGTGCGTTGACCTGGTCGGCCGGAGCCCCCACCAAAAAAGTGTAGCCATCGGGTGCGGACTGTTTTGCGGCCGCCGCGCCGATGGTGCCACCGGCACCGCCTCGGTTTTCCACCACGATGTTCTGTCCCAGCAAGCTGCCCACGCGGGTGGCCACATGCCGGGCGATGATGTCGGTGGTGCCGCCAGCCGGGTATGGCACGATCCAGCGCACCGGTCGCGTGGGCCAGACGCCCTGGGCTGCAGCCAAGCCGGCGCAAGCCATCAGCAGCAAGACCTGCACAAGCTGAACTATTCGACGCAGTGGGAGTCGCATGTCTATCTCCTGGGGAAACCGAGGCCAGAGCCGTCATGTGCGAACTCATATACTGAGATATACGCCGGCCTGAGAGTCCGCCAGATTCTAGGCGCCCCGGCACACAACGACCCGGAGACTCCCCTTGACCACAAAACTTTCAGCCACCAGCCGCCTCAAAGCCCTGATCCTGTCGCCCCGCCTGTTGCTGATGCCTGGCGCCTGGGACCCGTTGAGTGCACGCCTGGTCCAGGAGGCGGGCTTCGAGGCCATCCAATGCAGCGGCTACGGCATCTCAGTTACCCACCTGGGGCTGCCCGATTACAGCTTCCTGTCGATGGCCGAAATGGTCGAACGCACGGCGAAGATCGTGCAGGCCGTGGACATCCCCGTGATGGCCGATGGCGACACCGGCTTCGGCAATGCAGTCAACGCCTGGCATGCGGTACGGGCCTTCGAGCGCGCGGGGGCAGCGGGCGTCAACATCGAGGACCAGGTCAGTCCCAAGCGCTGCGGCCACCTTGACGGCAAACAACTGATTCCGCTGGACGAGGCGGTGACCAAGATTCGCGCCTGTGCCGATGCCCGCATCGACAAGGATTTCGTCATCAATGCCCGCACAGACGCGCTGGCGGTAGGAGGAATCGACGAAGTGGTCAGGCGCGGCAATGCCTATCTTGGCGCCGGGGCGACGATGGTCTTTGTCGACGGCCTGGACTCCAAGGATGCCGCGCGCGAGGCGGTACGCCGCATCGCCGGGCCGGTGGCCATCAATCTGGTCGAAGGGGGCAAGTCGCCCACCGACTGGGACTTCGCCGAAATCGAGGCGATCGGCATCGCAAGAGTCAGCCTGCCGGCCACCACCTTGCTGGGCGCGATCCAGGGCATGCGCAACTCGCTGGCAGCCATGAAGCAAAGCGGCAGCATCCGCGGCTACGAGCCGATGGTGGCCAATTTCCGCGAGTGCCAGCAGCTTTTCGGCATGAACGACGTACTGGCTCTGGAGCAGACTTACCTGGGACCCTTGCGCGACCTTGGCAAAGCGCCATGAAAACGCCGCTCACCTTGATCGATCGGCTGTGGGACCAGCATCTGGTCGCGCAGGTGGATGCCGATCAGGCCCTGATCCATATCGATCGCATCTTCCTGCACGAGCGCGTGGGCGCCACAGCACTGCAAGGTTTGGCCGATGCGGGTCACGCCTTGTTTGACCGAACCGCAGTGTTCGGGACCATGGATCACATCATCGACACCCAACCGGGACGCGGCGACGCCACCCTCTTCAAGGGCGGGCGGCAATTCATCCAGGAATTTCGCAACCTCTCCCGCGACAACGACATTCCCTTGTTCGACATCGGCTCCCCGGATCAGGGCATCGTCCATGTGGTCTCGCCCGAGCAGGGCATCGTCCTGCCGGGTTGCACCCTGGTGTGCCCGGACAGCCATACCGGCACGGTGGGCGCCTTGGGCGCGCTGGCCTGGGGCATCGGGGCAACCGAGGCCGAACATGCGCTGGCCACCCAGACGTTGCTGCGGCGCCGCCCGCGCCGCATGCGCATCGAACTGCAAGGCTCGCTCGGGCCGGGCGTCGTCGCCAAGGACATCATCCTGGCCCTGATCGCGCGCTTCGGTGCCGCGGGGGGGCAAGGCCACGCCATCGAATTCACCGGGCCGGTCACGCGCTCGCTGGGCATGGAAGGCCGGCTGACGCTGTGCAATATGGCGGTGGAGTTCGGTGCCTGGACCAGCCTGATCGCACCGGACGAAGTGACTTTCGACTATCTGCGGGGCCGGCCTTTTGCGCCACATGGGGAGCAATGGGATCAAGCCGTCGCGCATTGGCGAACGCTGGTTTCCGATGACGATGCGGCCTGGGACAGCCAGCTCGAATTCGACTGCAGCGATTTACCGCCGCAAGTGACCTGGGGGACATCTTCTGAGCATGCGGTGGGGATCGACGGGCGCGTGCCCTCACTTGAAGCCTACTCGGGCTCGGCGCGTCTAACGGCCCAACGCGCGCTGCAATACATGGGCTTGGAGCCAGGTATGGCGCTGGCTGGTGTGCCGATCGACGCAGCGTTCATCGGCTCATGCACCAACAGCCGGCTGTCTGACCTTCGCGCTGCTGCGGCTGTGGTCAAGGGCCGGCGGGTCGCTCAAGGCGTGCTGGCCCTGGTCGTCCCGGGGTCCAGCCAGGTCAAACGCGATGCCGAACGCGAGGGACTCGACCAGATCTTCCGCGATGCCGGTTTTGAATGGCGGGAATCGGGTTGTTCGCTGTGCTTTTTTGCCGGCGGGGACTCGTTCGGCGCGGCGCGGCGGGTGGTCTCCACCACCAACCGCAACTTCGAGGGCCGCCAGGGTCCTGGCGTGCGCACTCACCTGGCCAGTCCGGCGACAGTGGCTGCATCGGCCCTGGCGGGCCGGCTCACCGACCCTCGGGTCAACGAGGCATCCTGATGGAACCTTTCACCACCTTCCAGGGCCTGGCCGCGCCCTTGATGCGGGCCGACGTCGACACCGACGCCATCATTCCCTCACGCGAGATGACAGGCACCGGCCGCACCGGCTATGGCCCGCGCCTGTTCGCCAATTGGCGCTATCTGCAGCCGGCGAACGAACGCCATGAAGACCCGACTTTCTTGCTCAACCGCGACCGATACCGCCAAGCCTCGGTCTTGCTGGCAGGCCCGAACTTCGGCTGCGGTTCATCGCGCGAACATGCCACCTGGGCCTTGCGCCAGTTCGGCATCCGGGTAGTGATCGCGTCCTCGTTTGCCACCATCTTTCGCAACAATTGCCACCGCAACGGGGTCCTGCCGGTGATTCTGGAGGAATCGGTGCTGCAGGGTCTGGCCGCTGAGTGCGAGGCCGGGCCGCTCGCGCTGACCGTCAGCCTGGTCGACCAACAGGTCGTGCATCCCGATGGGCGCCGCTGGGGCTTCACGGTGCCGGCACGCGAGCGCGCGATGATGCTGGCGGGGCTGGACGAAATCGCCTCGACCCTGCAGTCCCGCGCGAGCATCGAGGGTTTTCGTGCGGCCGACCGTCTGCAGCGACCTTGGATCTATCTGCAGCGCTGACACAAGCGACGCTGATTGGCCCTTTGACCCGTTTATGCTGACCTTCATCGCATGACTTCACTGCTATCGCCGATCGTTTCCGAGTTCGAGACCGAAGAACAGGAAGCCAGCTACGACCAATGGTTTCGTGCCAAGGTTGAAGAAGCTCGGCAAAGCGAAAAACCACGCCTGCCACATGATGCCGCCAGGGCCAAGGTTCAGGCCATGCTCGAAGAACGCCGAACAGCTCGTGCAAAACGTTCGTTGGTCTGAGGAGGCAACCACCGACTTGGTGGAAATCATCGACTACATCGAGCAGCACCACGCTAATGAGTCAACTCGGCATCTCGAATGACGTAATCAACGAATGCGAGAACCACATCAAGCAGGGCATGAGCGGCGTGTACATCCAAGACCGGCGCGAGGCGGAACAGGTCAAGGCGTTCGATGTCCTGGGCCAAAGGCTGGCCAAGCTGATGGCGTAACCAACTACCCGTTCAGCTTTGGACAAGCAGCAGGTTGCTAAACGGGTGCTGGCTCTTCCAACGATACGCATGAAAATCGCGCTCATCCGTGCTGACAATCCGGCCTTCTCCAAACTCTTCGGCCAGCAAGACCAGCGAAGCATCCGCCAGATCCATGGGCATATCCGCATACTGTCGCATCAATTCGGTCAGGCGCGGCAAATGGTCGGCACCCATTGCAAACACGCCAACGCCTTGCGCCGCCAGCGTGTCCATCCATGCCAGCGCCTTGGCAACCCCGATGCGCCGGAACATCAAATGCACGCACTCCACCAGCACGGGATAAGTCGTCATCAGTGGTTCGCGGTTGCTGCGGAAAAAAACGCAACGCATTTCGCGTGGTAAGCGTCGCCCTTGTCGGCCAGCGCCAGCCATGCGCCCGTGTCCACCAAAATCATGCTTGCACACCAACCTTGGCGGAGAAATCAATGTGTTGCTTCTAACTGGTGGACAGTTGCTCGTTAGTTTCGATGCAGCCCACAAACCCCGCGTCAGACAGTGCCTGAAAAAATGGCGAGTCACCACCGCTCTGCAGATTGCTATCGGCGATAGACGCGTTGGCAATGCCATGGCGCTGCTTCACGAACTGCACGAAATCAAGCACCTCGGCCTGCAAGTGCGGCGGCAAGGCTGAAATTTCAGATTCAATTTTGTTGGCTGTAGTCATCGTCTTATCCCTTCGTGGCGCAAAACCAGTTTCGTGCACAAGCCATGAACATTTGATCCAGCACTACGCAATAGAGTGTATTTCAACACTAACCCACGGGAGAGAAATGGGCGATTTTTGACTCACTGACCTGGGCGTTTGAGGCCTGGTTTGACACACCGCTTAGCGACCCATGCGGATCCGCCGTCCAGAGTCGCCGCAGTCCTTGAATCCCGCAGGATTGGCACTTGCGGAAGATTTGGAGAAACGGCAAGCAGAGCAACAGCGGAATCCACAAAGAAGAAAGGACTTACATCATTTCGAATGTAAGTCCTTATTTCATATGGTGCGCTGGCAGGGATCACAAACCGGGCTGTGGCCCGCATGAAGTAGGGGTTTTCTGAAGAATTTATTTTGAGATACCGTCAAAAATACCGCAAATTGTTATCAAAGGCGGTTGACAGGCCTGTTAAAGCGCCTTTGAGCACCCACGAGGTCGTCCATAAAAAATTATTTTCAATTTCCACGCGCAAAAATCTGTGCAGGCGCACGCATCTTTGAACATGGGTCGTAGAGATTTCTACCCCCCACCCATTAAAGTGTTCTTTAATTTGACTTGCAACAATTAAAGTAAGTTTTCATATCACTGGCAAGTCAGAAGTCACTTAAGTCATCCGAGCCCACCCGATACCCCATTGCCCGATAACCACGCTGCCGCTTATCCCACATCCGCAGCAGCGCTGTGTGGCCGGTATCGACAAAGTCGATGATGCGCACATCGATCTTGGTCGCGTGCTCGCGGTGCAATCGGCCCGCGTATTGCTGCAAGGTCCCCTTCCACGACACCGGCATGGCCAGCACCAAGGTATCCAGCGGGGGATGATCAAACCCTTCTCCAACCAACTTGCCGGTCGCCAGCAGGACACGCGGCGCATCAGGTGGCAACGCGCCCAGTTCCGCGATCAGTGCGGCGCGCTGCTTCTTGGCTATCCGCCCGTGCAGGACAAACAAGGATGGCACCTTGTCGCCCAAGGCAGTTTGTATGGCATCGAGATGTTCGGTGCGCTCGGTCAGCACCAGCACCTTGCGGCCCTGGCCGTAAGCGTTGATGACCTCGGCAGCAATCGCGTCCGTTCGTGCTTGATCAATGGCAAGGTGCCGGAATACATCCTGAATCCCCGCCTCCTGCGGCAAATCTATCCGCGAGTGCAACATGCAGGGCGTGACCGCCAGATCGTGCGGCGCACCTGTGGGCTTGGCTGCGGTGTGGCGAGTTGGCCCGCATTGCATGAAAATAATCGGCTGCTGACCATCACGGCGGATCGGTGTGGCCGTCAGCCCGAGCACGTATTTGGCTTTGGCCTGCTTCAAAATCGCATCGAACGATGCCGCGCCGACGTGATGGCATTCGTCCACGATCACGTGGCCGTAATTTTCGACCAGCGGATTCACTTCGCCCTGGCGCGACAGCGATTGCATCACCGCAATGTCGATTTTTCCGGTTGGTTTCGCCTTACCGCCGCCGATGGTGCCGACCACGCCCGAGCCAACGCCCAAGAATGATTGCAGGCGCTCCTGCCATTGCTTGAGCAGTTCGGTTCGATGCACCAGCACCAGCGTGTTGACGCCACGGCGCGCAATCAGCGCAGCGGCCGTCACCGTTTTTCCAAAGGCCGTCGGTGCGCACAGGACGCCCGCATCGTGATGCAGCATGGCAGCCACGGCCAGCTCTTGATCTGGCCGCAAAGTACCCGCAAACTCGACGTCCAGTGGCAACCCCACGTATCGCTCGTCGACCATCTGGCAGCCAATTGAGTTGTCACGAAGTAGCGCCAGCGCGGCATCCAGGCAGCCGCGCGGCAACGCAATATGGTTGGGGTGGTTTTCGGCACAGCCAATCACACGCGGTTCATCCCACACCGAAAAACGCATCGCCTGCTTTTTGTAAAACTCCGGATTCTGGAAGGCTGCCAAACGAATCAGCCGGTTGGCCAGTGACTGCGGGAGCTGTGCCTTCTCAAAGTAGATCAAGTTGGCCAGCGTCACCGTGAGCGACTTCGGCATCGGCCCGACCAGCTTCTTGCTAACGGATGTGGATTTCTTCCAAGGCTCTTTCTGGTCTTCCTCATCGATGAAGGTCACATCGAGTGGGTGCGCGTTGCCCGTGGCTAGCAGGATGGTGGGCTCGATGTCGTGCGCCGGCATTGGCACAATGGCTGCTAGGAAGGCCCACTGATCTTGGTAAGGCCGGAAGTCAGCATCCACAAATACACTGCAACCGTTCTCACGCGGATGCTTCTGCAGTGGCAGTGCGATCAGATTGCCAAAACCGCCTTTGGGCATCGCATCCTGATTGGGGAACAGCCGGTCGTAGGATTCCAGCTTGAGTTGCCGCGTGCGGGCGCAAGTGTGGCTGATGATGGCCGTACCGAGTCGGCGTGCGTCCCGAGCCGACACGCTGCCGGTGAAGAAAATCCAGGCATGCGCACCATTGCCGGAACGTGATATTTCAAGGGCGACGGGCACCCCCAGTTCGATACAGGACAGGTAAAACGCTTTGGCATCCTCCCGCCATTGTGCCTCATCGAAATCAGCGGCGAGAAAATGGCAGGTGTCGTCGGGCAACAGTGGATAGACGCCGACCGTCCGTTTGCCGGCAAGGTGCTCGTAGATCACCTGATCCGACAAGGGAATCAGCAGGCGGTTATTGCACTCGCCACACTTGATATGCGGCTTTTCGCAAACACCGGCCAGCCACTCATTGCCGCAGGCAGGTGCATATCCTGCGTTGCCGGTGGTTTTGCTTTCCCAGCGGATCGGGTAGACATCGGTGCGGCCACGAAACAGCCGACGAAACAGCGCTACCTTTTCAGCGGTGGAAAGACGCGATGGCGATGGTTCTGGCTTCGGGACAGGCGGCGCATGTTCAGGCGGGGTCGGTTGTTGCGGCAATCGCCATTCGACTCCGTGACTGTCCAGCAGCGCAATCAGGCGTGCGTTCTCACTTTGCAGAGAGGCCAACTGATCGCGATCAATCATCGGCCCCGTACTCGGCAAGCAAGTCGTCCATGTCGTCACCGACGCCATAACCGAAGTTGTGACAGGCGCTGCGCACGTTATCCAGCCTGTCCCATAAGGGCTGGCGTTGCGCGTCGGCCAAACTGGCGATGGTTTTTAAGGCCTGCTCGAACATCCGCACCAGCGCGTCGAAGTAGCCCTCATCCTGCAGCCCAACTTCATTACTGAACCCTGCTGCCCGTTCGCAGTAAAACACCATCAGTTCGGCCAGACCTTCCGCTTGGCCAATGGCTTTCTTGTAGTCGGCGATAGGCTTTTTAGCTTTGGCGACTGAGGTGTCTTGATTCTTGAACATGTCAGGCCAAAGCCAGCGGTCGATGGTGACCTTATACGGTTTGAGCACGTCGTCGCCAAGACTCAGGCGAGCGTGGAAGAATGCTTGGTTGTCCTTGTTGGCCGCGTAGAGGTCTTGCAGCAGTCCGAGCAAACCAGCGCGGTCGAAATCCAAGAGTTTCGTCTTGACGTTGCTCCAGCTGGGCGTGTTCGTCTTCGTGGCCATAGCCGCTATTCCTCGGCGGTATCGGGTTGGCGGCCGGATTCAATTTGCTTGATCACCCGATCAAAATCGCTCTCAAACAACCGGTCTTGCACGATGCGGTATTTTTCGAATTCACTTTCAGCGTGCGCCTTGGCGATTTCTGCCGTTACCTTGCCTGCGTCCTGCAGCACCTCCCGGTCCCACAGTTTCAGGAAGCCGCTAAGGCGCTCCTCCCAATCCGCCATGGTCATGGGCATGCGGCGCATGGCTTGAAGTTCTGCCATGTCGAGATAGGCCGAGACAATTCGCTGCATCTGCGCCATCTCGAACTCCGACAGGTAGTTCTTGGCAATGGCAACGTCGTATTTGTGAACCTTCCCTTGGGGCGCGCCCTCCCAACTGGTCAGGCCCATGTTTTCTTGTCTGTGATCAGCCCGGTCCACAATGACTTCTGCCGCTGTCTGGCCGTGAATGGCGTAATGCAGCTTGTTCTGAACCGCCGCAAAAAAGCGCTTGGTCGCCGCAGCCGATGTGTCGTAGTCGAGCGAGGTCGCGTAGATGTCGGTGATCTTTTGGTAGAACTTGCGCTCGGATGCGCGGATTTCCCGAACTTTTTCCAGCTGCCGCTCGAAGAATTCATCCGTTAGAACGCTGCCGCCACTCTTCAAGCGCTCCGCATCCATGACCCAGCCTTGAATCGTGTAATCCTTGACGATCTGGCTGGCCCACTTGCGAAACTGAACGGCGCGTTCGTTTTCAATCTTGAAGCCCACGGCGATGATGGCCTGCAGACTGTAGTGATCCACCTTGCGCTGAACTTCGCGCTCACCCTCGGTTTGAACCATTAAGTACTGCTTAACAGTTGCCTCGCGCTCCAGCTCGTTGTCGGCATAGATGCGCTTCAGATGTTGGCTGACCGCTGGCACCGATACATCGTAGAGCGTGGCCATCATCTTCTGCGTGAGCCAGAGGTTTTCATCCTCATAGCGCATTTCCACGCTGCTTTGCGCATTGCCAGTGGCGGCAACAAAGGTCAGGTATTCGGCCGCGGAGGAACGGACGAGGGAGACTTCGTTTTTCCTTGAGGGTTTCGGCTTCTTATTTAAACGGCCATCTTTTTCTTGTGTGTGGACTGGCTTTTTATCGTCGCTCATGGCGCAACACCTCCGACACACTTTGATTTGATGAATTCGAAAATTGGTCTAAATGGTTCAAAGTGCACGGCATCTAATGCAGGAACTATCTCGTTGGCGAACTTCACCTTATCACCTGAAAATTCAATAATTTCAGCTCCTGCAGAAGCGGTTTTTCGCCTGAACCATTCGCCGATCCATTCCTCTTTAAAGAAAAGTAGTTCAATGGATAAATGGGAGTCTTGGCCGCGACCCCAAGGTTTGTCGGTGTCATCGAGTACCTGTCGCTTAATGAGGCCTACATTAGGTACTGGAAGTAGTAAAGCGTAATGATTCAGGTGCTGAAGTTGCTTCGCTAAGCCTTTGCTAGGATCAGTGACTTCATCACGAGCCTTTTTCAGTCCGTTCCAATCATCGAAGGCTTCGTCAAAATCGAATAACGCAAACATCCTTCGGTTCGGAAAGTTGTTCTTCAGCTCGTCTCTGGAGAATAGATTCCTGAGAAATATTCGATCAAAAGCATTCTGAACCCCAAATGAGCAAGGCGTATTCGGATACATCTTCGACCAAGCTGTTTCAATAATTTTTTCGTCAGTCACCCCTTCCGTAAACAAGACATCACCGGATGTACTCTGAAGAAAGTGATTAATGCTGAGCCTTGCTTCGCTCTCAGAAAAAGTGATCAAGCCTGCTGACAACGATTTGATGACGTCGGCCTTGTTCACCTTGGTCAGTGCCACTTTCTCACCATCGAACTCAAACAAGCTGATGAAGCTTTCATTGGCGCAGGTAATTGTTGATGCGCTGTGGCTGCTCATCAAAACATGGCTGGTTTTGGCGGCCGCATCAGTGATGTCGAATACTTGCCGCAGGAAATCAAACTGCCATTCAGGATGAAGGAACGCATCGGGTTCATCAAGCAGGATGAGACAGTTTCGGTCTTTGAACAGTTCGACGATGGAGTAGGTGTAAACCGACTGAAACTGACCATCGCTGAAATGGGCGATGCTGGCATCAAGACCGCTTGCCAACGTAAGCGGGACTGTGATGTCCGCAAGCATGCCCAGAGTTTTCAGGTTATCGAACTGCCGGAACAATTCCTGGGCGGTGAAATCTGCAAAATCCTGCTGTAGTTTGGCGATATCAACGTAGAGAATGTACCTGTCATCAGAAGCGAAATAACCCTCGCTGACAGTCATGTCGCCGGGGGATTGAACAATGCACTGTGTCAATCGATCAAGAAAGCCCTTGGTAATGCCTTCCGCCTTCCAGTACCGGTCATCCGCGTTGTTGTACTCGATGTTGAATTTATCGCCGCTGGCATAGTTTGGGCGTTCAAACACCAACCTAAGGACTGGTTCTGTCAGTGCATCGGTACCAGGCTTTCTCATGCCAAGTTTGGCGATACCCAGTTTCTGGCAAATAAACTGTCGGGCTCGGTTTTCGGCTGGCTGGGCCAGCAAAACCGCCAGCAGCAGTTGCTTGTATTCCGACCCGATACCAATAAAGCGACGACTTTCGTTAGAGTTGGCGCCTTTGATGCGCTTGCTGAAATCCGCCTCGTACCGTTGCACCAAACCGGACACGGTGTCGTTGTGGCCGGAGTAATAGATCAGCACATTGTCGGGAAGCGATGTATCGCCAATGGTCTTGCGCGCTTTGCCATTGACACTGAGCTTGCCAGTTCTCCAGGCAATCTCCGTTTCTGTTTCACTGATTTCATACTTGACGGTGTACTCGAAGCCAATTTCACCCTTGTTGTCAAACTCATAGAGGTGGCGAAATATATCGATCAATGCCTCAAATAGATTCGACTTTCCGCTACCGTTTTTGCCGACAAAAACATCGATGAAGCTCGCACCATCAAAACTTAAAGTGAAGTTCTTAAGGTTTTTGTACTGGCTTATGAATACTGATTTCAAGCGCATAGCGATACTTCTATACCTGCGCCATTACTGCGCAGAGCAATTCAGCTTGTTTGCCAGATTCAGCATGGATTCGAGACTCTAAGACATTGCACAGATCCAGCAAGTTATTAACTTTTTCGATAATCAGCATCTGCTCATCTTTTGGAGGAAGGGGCACCAAAAAACTAGAGAGCGTACCAAGATTGAGCCCTTTATATGCAATCCCTCGAAGATTACTATTGGTTGCTTCCGCAAAGTAAGGTGAGCTAATGACATTTAGGATGTAATCCGCATGTACCTTGTCGTTAAGTGGAATCAGCGCGATTTCTCTTGCGATGTTGTATCCAGCAATACTCTCTGGAACCACAACGCACCCGCCAAGCGTTCCACGGATATTTAAAAGCAGTTCGCCACCCCTCAGCACGGTGCGCGAATACTGATCGGATATTTCCGTTGAGACTCTTCGAACGGAAGACAAATCAAGCTCGCGATATTTGACATCGCTACATCTAAGTGCAAACACACCACCATTAGATGGCTCCCCCTCCATCTTCACGATTCCGTAAGTGATTCCTCTCGACTGATCTGATATTGCTTGAAGCGGGACCCAAATCCAATGAGCCGGTATGGTGAATGGATTATCCGAAGACTTGGATATTGACTTTCGCGCAGGTGAAGAAACCAGCGACTTTGTCAGCCTACCCGCTATGGCTAGTTGCAGAATGGCCTTACGCAGTTCGGTCACATTTTCTTTTACTGCATACAGATCACCGAAGTTTTGGCTTATGAAGTCCCAAGCGTCGTCGGCACTACCGTTGCCGGTGGTGTCGAGCAGTTTCGAGAGCGCGGCGGCGTGTGTGGCCAAGCGCTTTTCTTTGCGGGCATTTCGCAGATTTTTCAGCGCATCGCAACGTGCCATCAGTTGATCGATTTTGGCGACGATGCGGTGTTGCTCGTCAAGCGGCGGAAGCGGGATCGGTATCTCGACAAATTTGGCGATGGAGACTCCACCAATAATTCCTGACATTGCCGATGCAAACGATGCACGAAAGACGGGCGACAGATAGATGTAGAGAATGAACCGCGTGGGGATCTGGCCATACAGCTCATTGGCGAAGAGCTTGTTGCCGAAGCAAATATCGCGATCTGTCAGGCCACATTTTTTTCCGGCACTTCCACCTTCAGCGCAGATCAGAACCGCGCCTTCGCGTGCGACCCTGAATTTATCCTCGCCGACCGGAATGCAAATGCCATTTTCGTAGTCAAGCGGGTCAAAGCCGTAGCCGACATCCTTGGTGGCAATGTAGGGCAGACCCTTTGCGCCTGCGTACTTCGCCTCCTTTTCGGTGGCATTGATGCTGTTGCCATTGAAGATGTTTCCAACCGAACCCAGCCTTACCCACTGCCAGCCCTGTGGCAGTGCATAGGGCTCATCACTGGAGGAGATCACCGGCAGCGGCTTGGGCGCTTTGATCTTGCCCTCTTTAACCAGCCGCTTTTTCTCGGTCTCAATTTCCTTGCGCAATTGGCTGGTGGGTGCGTCTTTGGGTTCTTGCGGTACCAGCTTGCCCTGCATCGCCAGGGTCAGGATTAGCTCACGCAGTTTTTGGATGCCATTGGCCGCCGAAAACGCTGTGTCGAAGTGTTGCTCCAGCAGCTCAGCAGTGTGTTTATTCATGTTCGCCTCCCAATTCCTGTTCGATCTGCTCGATACTGGGCAGGCTGCTTTGCAGGGTTTCGGGCAGGGCGCGTGTGAGTTCAAACCCGGAGACGCCAATGGGACTATCGACGCCGCGCAGGGCATACTCTGCGAGGACTCGATTGGGCTGTTGGCATAGGATCAGCCCGATGGTGGGTTTGTCGGTTTCGTGCCGTAGTTGCTCATCAACCACGCTGCAATAGAAACTCATTTTGCCAGCGTATTCGGGTTTGAAATCACCGCGTTTGAGCTCAATAACCACGTAGCAGCGCAGCTTGAGGTGATAAAACAGCAGGTCGATATAAAAGTCTTGCTCGCCAATGTCTAGGTGGTATTGGCGGCCCACAAAGGCAAAGCCCTGCCCCAGTTCCAGTAGAAATTTCTCCAGATGCGCAATCAGGCCGGTCTCCAGTTCGCGCTCATGAAATCCGGTGGCCAGCGTAAGGAAGTCGAACAGGTAGGGGTCTTTCAGCGTTTGCTGTACTAAATCCGAGTCGGGGGCTGGCAGGCGCAGGGCAAAGTTACTGGTGGCATTGCCCAGGCGCTGGTGTGCGGCAGACTCAATCTGCATCAGCAGGATGCTGCGGCTCCAGCCATTTTCGATGGCGGCACGCGCATACCATAGTCGAGTGGCAGGGTCTTTCACTTTGGACATGAGTTCGGCGTGGTGGCCCCAGGGCAGTGCGAGTATGAGTTCCGATGAGAAAAGTGCCGCAGCTTGTGGCACTTTTGGGTCAGCCTCTATTTGTGCCACAGCTTGTGGCACAAAATCCAGATCAGCATATTCGCGGTAAAACGCCAGCATGCGTTTGATATTGCGTTCGGAGAAGCCTTTTTCTTCGGGCAGTTCGTTGTGCAGATCGCGAGCCAGGTGCGGAATAACCGCCGCGCCCCAGCCCTGTTGCTGTTGGCGCGTGTGGATCAGGGCACCGATGTCCCAGTAGAGACGGATCAGCTCTGAATTGACCGAAAGCATGGCCCGTGTTTGCGCATGGCGGATGCGCTGCTTGATGTCGCCCAGCAGTGCCACATAGTTGGGAGGCTGCAGTGCGCTGTCGCTCATGCCCTGCCACCGAGTGCTTGCATTAACTCTGCCTTAAGAGCATTCTGTGCCTCTGCAAATTGGCGGGTGATTTCCTGGTATTCCACCATCAAGTCGGCTGGGGCGCGGTGGTTGATCTCTACAGCGTGGGGGTTCTTGCAGTCGAGGTTGTAGTTGCGCGCGGCGATATCGGCAGCGGAAATCTTCCAAGCGTTTTCAGTCGCCTTGCGACCCTTGCGCGTGGGGCCACCCCACCAGGCTTTTTCAAGATCGAACTCTTTGATGTCTAAAGGCTTGGAGCGGGAGTAGCTCTTGTAGCCGTCCGGGTACGGGTGCTCGAAGAACCATACATCCTTGGTTGGCTCGCCCTTTTCGAAGAACAGCACATTGGTCGCGATGCTGGTGTAGGGGGCGAACACACCCTTGGGCAAACGAACGATGGTGTGCAGGTTGAACTCTTCCAACAGTTCCCGTTTCAGCGTGGTTTTGGCACCCTCGCCAAACAGGAAGCCATCAGGCAGCACGACGGCGGCACGGCCGGTGTCGTGTTTGAGCAGGTGCATGATCAGTGCCATGAACAAGTCAGCGGTCTCGCGGGTCGGATACTTCCTCGGGAAGTTGTTCTCGATGCCATCTTCTTCCATGCCGCCAAAGGGCGGGTTGGTGAGAATGATGTCAATCCGGTCTCTGGGCCCGTAGCCTTGAGTGGACGACTCAGTGTGTTGTCATGGCGGATGTTGCTGGGCACATCGATTCCGTGCAGCATGAGGTTGGTCATGGCCAGCATGTGCGGCAATGGCTTTTTCTCCACGCCGTGGATGGAGTCTTGCAGCGTGGTGCGATCCGCCGCTGTTTTGACCTGAGCTTTGAGGTGATCAATGGTGCAGGTGAGAAATCCACCGGTGCCGCAGGCTGGGTCAAGCACGCTCTCACCCAATTGAGGGTTGAGAGTGTCCACCATGAACTGAGTGACTGCGCGCGGCGTGTAGTACTCGCCAGCGTTACCGGCTGACTGCAGATCAGCGAGGATTTTTTCGTAGATGTCATTGAACAGATGACGATCAGACGAGGAGTTGAAATCGACATCGCTTTCAATGGCATTGATCACCTGACGGAGGAGGGTGCCCGACTTCATGTAGTTGTAGGCATCCTCAAATACCGAGCCAACTACTCTGCCGCTGGGCGACACGCCTGCTGCAGTCGCCAGCTTTTTCAGTGATGGGAAGAGTTCGTTGTTGACGAAGTCAATCAGTTCCTCGCCGGTAATCCCTTCGGCATCCTTGGCCCAGTTGCTCCAGCGGAACCGGCTTTGCAGTGGCGACTTGTAGCCGGGAATGGTGAGTTGCCATTCCTGTTCTTTGTCGTCAAAGATTTTCAGAAAAAGCAGCCATACGATCTGACTAATGCGCTGGGCGTCGCCATCGACGCCAACATCCTTGCGCATGATGTCTTGAATAGTTTTTATCAGTGTGCCGATAGACATAAGCTTGGTTCCAATAGGTATTTGTTATGCGCAATAGAGCGCTTGTTCGAGTTCATGCACGGCGTGCTGGTAATGATCCAGCCCGCCAAAGGCGCGAATAATTTCAATGGGGGTGCCGAAACTGGTGAAGGGGGCTATGGTGAGGATTTGCGTTTCCTCAATCGGGCCGACACCTTCATCGGCATATTTCTCGAGCAAGGCCTTCAGCACACGCTGCGCTTGTTCGCCATAGCGCGTGAAGTAATCGCGCTTCTTCACCTGCTCGGCGCGCTCTTTGCGGGTAAGCGGAGGTTGATCCCATGCCACATGGCAGACCAGATCAAATGGGTCGAATTCCTTGCCTGACTGGCGGCCTATCTCTTCAGCCAGCGCCGCGAAGAAAACCCCCTCGTTGGCCAATTCGTCAATGATGGCTTGCTTTTTGTCGGCACTGTTCCAACGACGTAAAAAATCATCCAGGGAACTGAATTCTTTCGCGAGTGCGCGGCGCGTGTAGTCCTTGAGTGATTCGGTAATCAGTTTTCCGTTGGCATCGAAGTACTGCACCCGCTCGGATGCAACTTTGACTTCAACATTTGCGACGACATAGCGGCGAATGCCAGCGCCCTCTTCGCCCGGACGCGGCTCGGCGACGCCAGACCACGGCGACTCTTCAGCCGGAGGGTAAGTGAAGCCATCCGCAGTTGGCGTGCTTTCGTCATCATCAGGTGGGACAGGCGATTCATCACCCTTAGGCTCGTAAATTTGCACCGGATCACCATCGAAATCAGGGTCGGCGAACAGTTCGGTAGCCTTCTTAAAATCGATGATGGTGAAGTAGTACTTGTCGTAATCCTCGTTGATGCGCGTGCCACGGCCAATGATCTGCTTGAACTCGGTCATGGACTGGATGCGCTGATCCAGCACGATAAGCTTGCATGTTTGGGCGTCCACGCCAGTTGTCATCAATTTGGAGGTGGTCGCAATGACTGGGTACTTGGACTCCGGAAAGATAAAGTTATCGAGTTCGGCCTTGCCTTCTTCGTTATCACCGGTGATACGCATGATGTACTTGTAATTCTGGGCGACGAGATCTGCATTTTCATTTGCAAGCGCCTGGCGCATCCGCTCGGCGTGATCAATGTTGTCGCAGAAAACGATGGTTTTATCGAAGCGATTAGTTTGCTTGAGGAAGTCACTGATTTTCTTAGCGACCAATTCCGTGCGCTTTTCCAGCACGAGATTTTTATCAAAATCACGCTGGTTATAGATGCGGTCCTCAATTTCATTGCCGTGCTTATCAAGCATGCCCTTGTCCGGGCGCCAGCCGGCAAGATCTTTATCCAGATCGATGCGTACAACTTTGTAGGGAGCGAGAAAGCCGTCGTCAATGCCTTGACGCAGCGAGTAGGTGTATATCGGCACGCCAAAGTAATCGATATTAGAAACCTCTTTGGTTTCTCTCGGGGTGGCGGTCAGTCCAATCTGCGTCGCGGCAGAAAAGTATTCAAGAATTTCACGCCATGCGGAATCTGCTGCCGCGCTGCCGCGATGGCATTCATCGATCACGATCAAGTCAAAGAAGTCACGGCTGAATTGCTTGTAGATATTGCTTTCTTCTTCTGTGCCAGTGACGGCTTGATACAAGGAGAGGTATATCTCATATGACTTATTGGCCTGCCGCTTCTGGATTTTTGTCATGGCCGAGCCAAATGGCTTGAAGTCGTTGGTCATGGTCTGATCGACCAGGACATTGCGATCTGCCAGAAACAAGATGCGTTTTTTGGCCTTTGACTTCCACAACCGCCAAATGATCTGGAAGGCGGTGTAGGTCTTGCCAGTGCCAGTGGCCATGACCAATAGGATGCGATTTTGTCCTTTTGCAATAGCTTCGATGGTTTTGTTGATGGCGAGCAATTGGTAGTAGCGTGGTGATTTATTGCTGCCATCGCTGTAGTAGTCCTGAGAAACCAGCTCGCTCTGTGCAGGGTTTAGGCCAAGGTGTTCAGACCACCATTGCCACAGCGTGTCGGGACTGGGGATCTCGTGGAGCGCCAATTCGCGCTCGATGACACCATCTTTGGCGATCTTGTTGTGGAACAGAAATCCGTCGCCATTGCTGCTGAACACGAAGGGCACTTGCAACATCTCGGCATAACCAAGGCCCTGTTGCATACCATCACCAAGAGAGTGCTTATTGTCCTTGGCCTCGATAACCGCGATTGGCATGTTGGGTCGATGAAACAAGACATAGTCAGCACGCTTGTTTTGGGCTCGCGTATGTAACTTGCCCCGGACGATGATGCGGCCCTTAGTGAGCGGAAACTCTTCACGAACCTGAGTTGCAATATCCCACCCTGCCCTTTCCAGCGCGGGGGTAATGAACTTGGTGCAGATATCTCTCTCGGTGAGCTGGTATTTGTCCATGGGCTCTTGCTTTCGTTATGCTTGAGTTCCGGTTTTGTGATGCATTGCGCCGGTCGCTTGGTTAACGGTAAGGCTGACCCATCTTGCCCCGCGCCCCTTGCCTGTCGGAGCAATCAGACCTTCGGCTTTCATGGTTCGCAATACCAGCCGCACCATGTCGCGGCTGATGCCGGGGCAGGCTTCTTCAATTTCAGAAATAGAAAAAGGTAGATTGCGCTTGAGTATTTCTGCCCGCACCCGGTCACCTTTAGCACCACGTCCTCGCTCGATGGTACCGACTCGTGCTTCGAATTCCTTATAGGCACGCAGCAATGCACCCCAAAAGTAGTCGAGCCATGGGGCGATATTTTGTGCGCCCTCATGCCAACCCTGCGAGCTGGCCTCTAGCGTCTCGTAGTAGCTCTCCTTCGATTCCTCAAAGATCCGCTCCAGACTGATGAAGCGGCCCACGGTGTAGTCGGCGTGGTAGAGCAGTTGCAAGGTGAGCAGCCGAGCCATGCGGCCGTTGCCATCAGGGAATGGATGCACGCATAAGAAATCAAGGATGACCAGCGGCACCAGAACCAGCGGGTCAGCCAGGTGCTGATCTAGCGCTGACAGGTAGCGCGCAACGGTGTCCGTCATCGCCATGGGCGTGAGGTGAGCCGCTACGGGGCGAAATCGAATGCGCGAACTGCCATCGGGGTGGCGCTCAATGATGTCGTTGTTGGTGGCTTTCCAGTGACCACCCGGCTGCGGCATATAGCGGTACAAGATGCTATGCAGTTGCAGGACCGTGCCCTCTGAGAAGGGCATTTGTTCTCCGCTTTCATGAATCAGCCCTAAGGCATCGCGGTAGCCAGCGATTTCTTGTTCGGAGCGGCTCTTGGGCGTGGCGTTTTTGAGTACCAGTGACTTGAGTCGGTGGGCTGCAACGACAACACCTTCGAGTCGGTTGGAGGACTCCGTCGATTCGACAACTGCCACCTGCCGCAGGTCGCTCAGCACCTCAGGCGATTGCGCAACATATAAAAGCTGTTTGCCCCGGTACTCGCCCAGCGCGCGCAGCGTTGCCAGTTGCTGCGTGTCAAACCGCAGTTTGGCGAGGTAGTCCGGCGTTAGTGAGTGCATGGCGCATGAAATATGGGGGAATTGGGGTAATCTTAATACGTATTGGGGTATTTGAACAATGCATTACCCCCTTATTTCGATGATTACCCCATTTGATAGCAGCCGTGGTGACTTGAGACAAAGGCTACGGCAATCTCAATTTGCACTGCAGCATGCCCCCCCTGTTTTCAATTTGCACGCGCAAAAATCCTGGCAGGCGCACGCATCACTGGCCATGGGCCGTAGAGATTCCTACCCCCTACCTGGCCTTGCTATCGCCCATGCTTGGTAGCTCGTGGTCAATAGAAATTTGAGCCATTCGGGTTAGCGCGACTTTATCGCCCTTACTCTATCGACCAGCCACCACAGATATCAAGTGACTTGTCCGATAGCCTGTTCAAGTCACCGCCCAGCTCGCAGCCAACGGTTGTTCCCCTCGAAGCGAATAGCATCGCGAACGATTACAAGCTAAACCGTGATGGCGTCGGCCCCAGTCATGGCCGAAGAATTTGGACAGCACCAGCGTTCAGGATCTTCGATCATCCCAATTGCAAAATCGTGTTTTCCCAATATGGCTGGGGGCGGCACTGCCAAAACTGACGTAAGTCTCGAAATATGTGTTTCGTCAGTTTTGGCTGTACCGATCCGACCGTTTTGTGCGGTTGCTGCCTTTGCGCGTTCTGCCCAGGTAATCACCGCTCCACCCCCTTGATTTGAGGGTTGATGTCATAGCGGACAGTCGGCCTGCCCAGCGTGTTGATGCCGTCTTGGCTTTGCACATGGCCGTTTTCCTCCAGAATGGCCAGGGCGGTTTCGGCCTGTAAGGTGGTGATGACGCCGGACCATTGCTTGCGCACCTGATCCCGCACGGTAAAGCCGTCACTCAGCTTCCCCTCGGCCAGTCGACGGCTGACCATGCGGGCCGTGGTCACTTTGGCAGCCTCCACCAGCCCATAAATGCGCAGTGCATGGCCGGTCAGATACTCGCACCAGGCGGCTGCACGCAATGCGCTGGTGGCCGTCACCGGGCCAATGGCGCCCTCTGCCAAGTGCAGAATCAATGAGATGGAGCAGAACAGTTTTTCAAACTTGCCAAAGTGCTGCTGCATCAGCGGGTTTTGTTCCTTGGCGATGTGTACCTTGTGCAGCTCGGTGCACCATTCCACAAAGATGTCTTGTGCCGCGTCGTCAAAACAGAAGTGCGGCAGCTTCACAAAGTCGTCACTCGGTGACGCGCCATCCAGCACGGGGTCAAAAACGGCCAGCCGGTCAAACAGATCTCGAACTGCTTCGCGTGCGCCCTTGACCGAGTAACGGTCGCGCCATTCCCATGCGACAGCGTTGGGGTACACCATCACCTGAAACCGCTGGATTCGACCATCGTTGTCCAGTGAGTTGGCAATACCGGCGAGGTAGCGCTCCAGTAATTCAGGTTGGATGCCGCCGAACACGGAGATGCAAAGGTTTTTAATGTGCAGGCTGCCGCGACCGATTCGGTCAATGTTGAAACTGGCGGTGCCGTTCCAGCCCTCCAGATAGAAAGCCTTGTCACTCTCCTTGCCTTCCTTTTCCCAGGAAGCAAGCAGGCCAATCAGCTCGTCCCGGTAGACGAGCATGCCCTGCGGGTTGTGCACCAGCAAATCGCCCAGCTTCTCCACGGTGGAATCGTTGGACTTGAAGCGCCGCTCCTTGGGTTCTTCTGGGGCTTGGAGGTCTTGCAGGTCCGCAATGGCTGCGGCCATTTTGAGGCGGTCGCCTTTACCGCCCGCAGCCTTCTTCATGCTGGCCTTGACGGCGGACTGGTGTGCCTCAAAAGCGGCGGTTTCAGCAGCGAAAATTCTCTTGGCATCCTCCAACTTTTCAGCCTCTTTGGCTTCCAGGCGATCGAGAAAGCGCGTCCCCGTTCCCAGGGCTGGCGACTTCTTGGACGACGGATCACCAACGATGCCGCCAAACAGATTCGGGGTCACAATCCAGTCGTCCCGGCGCTTGGGTTTGATCCCACAGCGTGCGCCTATGACTGAGCCCAAACACACCACCAGCGCTGCCGCGATGTAGTCCGGGGAACAAAGCATTCGGTCGGCCTCGTCCAACACAAAGTCAGCAAGCGTTGGGGGCAACAGTGCCTTCGCGTCAAATGCGGGTGCAAACGGTAGATCGGTTTTGATCTCCATGGGCGCTGCCCATGTGACTGATTGGCCGGCAATCGCGTCCAAACTGGCTGCGAAGTGCTCGTAGTCCTGCTTGTTCATGCGAATGCCTCCACCAATCGGTTGATGCGATTGGCAGCCACCATCAGGCGCGCCCGGTCGGCATCGGTCAGCGCCACACCGTGGGCCACATTGCCTGCAGCCACGGCGGCGAGCGTCGATTCAAACGCCACCACCGACAACGCAAGGCGCGGGCTGAGTGGCGTAGGCTTCGGTGGACGCGCATGGAGTCTGAACCTCCATGAAAATTGCAGGAGGTGGTTTTCCACTTGGCTGAGCGAGGGCCTTTGAGAGTCAGGCCTTGGTTTTGAAAGTAGGTAGTGGGGTCAGGGAGTCGGTTGCGATCGAAGGTCATGGCTCAACCCTTAAGCCACGGCCTGCGCCATCATCCAGGCGCGCACTTCACTAACTTTCCAGCAAGTGACGCGTTCAGAGAGTTTCACAGGTTTGGGAAACGTGCCTGCCTTGACCTTGCGCCACAAGGTTGGAGCGCTGAACGGCAATGGGGCCGGGTGGTCTGGCCTT
>CAIJIT010000255.1 GCA_903820745.1 uncultured Burkholderiales bacterium | reverse complement strand
GCCTTCTTAGCCGGTGCGGCGGCCTTCGCAGGCGCGGTAGCCTTCTTAGCCGGTGCGGCGGCCTTCGCAGGCGCGGTAGCCTTCTTAGCCGGTGCGGCGGCCTTCGCAGGCGCGGTAGCCTTCTTAGCCGGTGCAGCGGCCTTCGCTGGCGCAGCGGCTTTCTTTGCTGGAGCGGCTGTTTTTGCGGGTGCGGCCTTCTTGGCCGAAGCCTTCGTTGCAGTTGCCATTCAAGTTCTCCTTGATCAAGTGGAAAGAGCACTGCCCGCAAGCGGTCATGCCGTTGCAGCGCAGCTATTCACCGCTCGGAGTCGCCCAGGAGGAGCGCTCTGCTACGGTGAATCGGGTTGCGAGCCACCAACAATGCCTCTCAGCAAGTCGTCATGGTGCTCGCCAAACTTGACCTTACAAAAATCCGCGACTGGCAGCCATACAAACTCAGCCTAAGCGTTTCATCACGCTTTGCCTTGCCCCGGGCCATCCCAGGGGCCGAGACGCTGGTCAGTCTAATTTAGGACTTTGGCAAAAATTCCTGTTAAGTTGGGCGTTAAATTGACAAGGCGCAAGCCATGTCGAACTTCATGCTACTTTCGGGGTCAGCCCAAGCGCTTGCAAGCGCTCGTGCCTGTCCCAGGCACATGACAAGCCGCAGGGCTTGTCATGTGTTCGGGGTCAGTCCCATGACAAGGCGCCACCGGATTGGTATTCGATGACGCGGGTTTCAAAGAAATTACGTTCCTTCTTCAGATCAATCATTTCGCTCATCCAGGGGAACGGGTTTTCCTCATTCGGAAAGAGTTCCTCCAGGCCGATCTGCACCGCCCGCCGGTTCGCGATATAACGCAGATACCCCTTGAACATCGATGCGTTCATACCCAGCACGCCGCGCGGCATGGTGTCTTCGGCGTAGGCATATTCCAGTTCGACCGCTTTCATGAACAATGCCTTGATCTCGACCTTGAATTCCGCCGTCCACAAGTGCGGGTTTTCCAGCTTCAACTGATTGATCAGGTCGATACCGAAATTGCAATGCATCGACTCATCGCGCAGGATGTACTGGTATTGCTCGGCCGCACCGGTCATCTTGTTCTGACGACCCATGGCGAGAATCTGCGCAAAACCGACGTAGAAGAACAATCCCTCCATCAAGCAGGCAAACACGATCAAACTCTTCAACAACGTCTGATCGTTTTCGGGCGTACCGGTATGGAAATGCGGATCCATGATCGCGCCGATGAAGGGGAGCAGAAACTCGTCCTTGTCGCGTATCGACTTGATCTCGTTGTAGGCGTTGAAAATCTCTGCCTCGTCCAAGCCGAGCGACTCGACGATATATTGATAGGCGTGGGTATGGATCGCCTCTTCAAAGGCCTGTCGCAGCAAGAATTGCCGGCATTCAGGCGCCGTGATATGGCGATAGGTACCCAGCACGATGTTGTTGGCGGCCAGCGAATCAGCCGTCACGAAGAAGCCAAGATTACGCTTGATGATGCGGCGCTCATCTTCGGTCAGCCCGTTCGGGTCCTTCCAGAGGGCGATGTCGCGGGACATATTCACCTCTTGCGGCATCCAGTGATTGGCGCAAGTGGCGAGATATTTTTCCCAGGCCCATTTGTATTTGAATGGCACCAACTGGTTGACGTCGGTCTGACCGTTGATGATGCGCTTGTCGGCAGCATTGACGCGCCGCGCCGCGACTTGCGGTAGGGATTTTTCTGGTACTTTGGCTGCCGTCGCGGCGGCAACTGCACCTGCGATCACAGCAGGATTGATCGCGATACTTTCAGCAACTCGTCCGTTGCTCTTAACTTCTTCTTCCCAAACCAGCATGGCGTATTTCCTAAGGTATCGAATTATGTGAGCGTTACGGTCAAACGCCAAGTACTTATTGACAAGAACATCTCACCGGCAAGCTTATATTTCCTGATCAGGCACAACGCCGCAGCGGCAATTCCTGCTGCTGGCGTGCGCCCAATGCCGTTTTGATATTTTCTCGTTCGGCGTCGCAGCGCTTATTGACAGGCTTCGCAGTCGGGGTTGTCAATCGAACAGAATTTCATGTCGGTGGCAGGCAGTTCGTCAGCGATCGGCGCAGTTGCAGACAACATCGTCGAATCCCCCCCCCCCGACGACACCGAATTCAATTGCCCGGAAGACTTCACCGTGCTTTTCTCGGCATGGGTCGCGCCCATCGTGCGCAAGTAGTAAGTCGTCTTCAGACCCCGCAGCCAGGCGAGTTTGTAGGTTTCATCGAGCTTCTTGCCCGAAGCGCCAGCCATATAGATGTTCAAGGACTGGGCCTGATCGATCCATTTCTGGCGCCGCGCGGCGGCTTCAACCAGCCACTGCGTCTCGACCTCGAAGGCGGTGGCGTAGAGCAGTTTCAATTCTTCAGGCACACGGTCGATGCGCCGCAGCGATCCGTCGAAATGCTTCAGATCCATCACCATCACATCGTCCCAGATGCCGAGCTTCTTCAGATCGCGCACCAGGGCCTGATTGATGACGGTGAACTCGCCGGACAGATTGGACTTGACCGACAGGTTGCCAAAACAAGGCTCGATCGATGCATCGACGCCGATGATGTTCGAGATCGTTGCCGTCGGCGCAATCGCCACGCAATTGCTGTTGCGCATGCCGTGCAACTGGATGCGGGCACGCAGCGCCGCCCAGTCCAGCGTCGTACTGCGATCGACTTCGACATAACCGCCACGCTCTTTGGCCAGCAAGTCGAGCGAGTCGATCGGCAGGATGCCGCGATCCCACAGCGAGCCGCGGAATGAAGAATAACGGCCGCGCTCCTGCGCCAACTCGGTGGAGGCCTGGTAGGCGTAGTAGCAGATCGCTTCCATCGACCGGTCGGCAAACTCGACCGCCGCTTCCGAGGCGTAAGGCACGCGCAAGGCATAGAGCGCGTCCTGGAAACCCATCAGGCCCAAGCCCACCGGGCGGTGCCTGAGGTTTGAGTCGCGGGCTTTCTTGACCGCGTAGAAGTTGATGTCGATGACGTTGTCGAGCATGCGCATCGCTGTAGAGATGGTCTTGCGCAACTTGTCGTGATCGAGTTCCTCGCCATTGGCACCGGTCTTCAAATGCTGGATCAAGTTCACCGAGCCGAGATTGCAGACGGCAATTTCGCTCTCGTTCGTATTCAACGTGATTTCGGTGCAGAGGTTGCTCGAATGCACGACACCGACATGCTGCTGCGGTGAGCGCACATTGCAGGCGTCCTTGAAAGTAATCCAGGGATGGCCGGTCTCGAACAGCATCGACAGCATCTTGCGCCACAGGTCCCGGGCCGGCAAACGCCTGAACAGCTTGAGCTCGCCACGGTCGGCCTTGGCTTCATATCCGACATAGGCGGTCTCGAACGCGGCTCCGAACAGGTCGTGCAGGTCCGGCGTATTCGACGGGCTGAACAAGGTCCAGTCGCCACCATCCATCACCCGGCGCATGAACAGATCCGGAATCCAGTTCGCCGTATTCATGTCATGCGTGCGGCGGCGGTCGTCGCCGGTGTTCTTGCGCAGCTCCAGGAATTCCTCGATGTCGAGGTGCCAGGTTTCCAGGTAAGCGCAGACAGCGCCCTTGCGCTTGCCGCCCTGGTTGACCGCCACCGCGGTGTCGTTGACCACTTTCAGGAACGGCACAACGCCCTGGCTCTTGCCATTGGTGCCCTTGATGTGCGAGCCCAGCGCGCGCACCGGGGTCCAGTCGTTGCCCAGCCCGCCGGCGAATTTGGACAGCAAGGCATTCTCTTTGAGCGCCTCATAAATGCCGTCCAGGTCATCGGCGACCGTGGTCAGGTAGCAACTCGACAACTGCGAGCGACGCGTGCCTGAATTGAACAAGGTCGGCGTCGAGCTCATGAAATCGAACTTTGACAGCACCTCATAGAACTCGATCGCCCGCGCCTCGCGGTCGATTTCGTTCAGCGCCAGGCCCATCGCCACACGCATGAAGAAGGCTTGTGGCATTTCGATGCGCTGGTCGTCGATATGCTGGAAGTAGCGGTCATACAAGGTCTGCAGACCAAGATAGTCGAACTGCAGATCGCGCTCGGCCTTCAAGGCCGCACCCAGACGCGCCAGGTCATATTGCTGCAGGCGCTCGTCGAGCAGTTCGGCTCTTACGCCCTTCTTGATGTAGCCGGGGAAATACTCGGCATAACGGCTGTGCATCTGTTCCTGCGAAATCTCGCCGCCGATGACTTCACGGCGGATCGTGTGCAGCAACAGTCGTGCCGTCGCGTGGCTGTAGCCCGGGTCCTTTTCGATCAGGGTACGGGCGGCCAGAATGGCGGCCTTGTAGACCTCGTCGATCGGCACTCCGTCGTACAAATTGCGCTTGGTCTCCGCCAGCACCGGATCGGGAGTTACATCGGCGCCTAGATCGGCGCAAGCCGCCGTGATCAAACTTTGCAGATGCGCCCAGTCCAGCGGAATGCGCTGGCCTCCGTCAATCACGGTCAAAGTCACCTCAGGCGCCGGCTTTTGGGCCTCGCCCTTGCGCACGCGCTCCTGCGCACGGCGCTCGCGATACAGCACGTAAGCACGCGCCACTTCATGCTGGCCGCCGCGCATCAAACCCAGTTCGACATGGTCCTGCACGTCCTCGATATGGAAGGTACCGCCGCTTGGACGCGAACGCAGCAAGGCGCGAACCACCGTTCCGGTCAGGCCATCAACCGTCTCGCGCACGCTGGCCGATGCCGCTCCGCTGGTGCCATGCACAGCCAGAAAAGCCTTCATCAATGCCACGGCGATCTTGCTGGGTTCGAAAGACACCACCGCGCCATTGCGACGAATGATCTGATAGTCCTGAAATGCCGATTGCACAGTCTCGTTGGCCGGAGTGGGGTTGGTACGGCTTGCGCCTTCGGGCGCGTTGTGCGCGACATGGGTTTGCATCAATCTTCCTCGTCTGGTCTGGTTTGCTTCAACATGCGATGGCTGCGCCGATAACGCAGTCATCGATTCTTTGTTCTGGCACGCCGATTGGCTTGCTTATTTCTATTTTTCTGGCTCATATCTGGCGCTTTTGCTGCTTGCCACGACCGCTGTCAGGCGCAATAGCGAAATCAATGCACGACTTCCAAGCCCACTATATCTGGTGTCACGATCGCTTTCAAGCACTACTGATAGCGTATCTATCCCATTGACCGCAACCCCGGAATGCGCTACTGAAGTGTCCGGCGCGGATTCAACCCCCCCTATTCCGGGGCCTTCGCCGGACTTGATGCCGAGCCTTGCCATGCGGTAGCGGATTTGCCTCAGCGACAACCCCAACCTGGCACCGGGCCAGCCCCAAAACCGCACGCGCCGCCAGAAAAGCGCGCGAAAGTCTGGTCATTGCCAAGCCTTAATTGCCTGCGCTCAGCGCAGATTTATCGTTTCGAGCCGAATGAAAGAACGAATGTGAGTCCTCGCAAACTACTTCCGGCAAGGCAAGTTTTGCATCAAGCGGCAGGGCCGGATCAAGGTCCGCGCTAGAGGCCGACCCGGACCAGGCTGGATGATTCACGGCCGCCCGCCATGCTCCGCCTCGAACGCTTCGCGATGCGCGGCGCTGCAAAAACGGCCACCCCGTCCCGGCAGCGTTTCATCGAGCGGCAAATGCAAGCCGCATTGTTCGCAGCTCGCCATCGCTTTTGGCGGCACTGGGGCTCGCGCCGGGCCCGAACCGGTCGGCGGCCTGGCCCTTTTGAAGCCGATGATGAAGGCAATCAAGCCCAGCAAAATCAATAGCAACAGGTATTTCATGACCTTCGGGTTCAGGGGCCATAGGGCCGCTGCAACACCACCTCCAGCACGAAGCGCGAGCCGACATAGGAGAGAAGCAACAGCAAGGCACCAAAATAAAGCCAACGGGTCGCCCGCCGGCCACGCCAGCCAAAGATGCTGCGCCCGGCAAGCAAGCCCGTCAAGACCACCCATCCAAGGACTGCCAGCAGGTTCTTGTGATCCCAGCGCCAATGCGGCGTGAACCACCAGCCGAGCAACAAGGCCAGCGACAGCACCACCACACCAACGCCGACGAACTGGAAGGTCAAACGCTCGAGCTGCAACAAGGGCAGTCCCGGTGGCTGGCCCGCGCCATCCAATGTTCTCGTCAGGCGGCGCATCTGGCGCTCGGCCCGGTTCAGCAACACCGCGTGCAACACGGCAACGCCGAACATACCGTAAGAAGCCAGCCCGAACACCCAATGCAAGGGGGCCCAGGGTGAACCCGCCAGCGGTCTGGCCTCGCCAGGAAATACGACCGCCAAGACCACCGCCAGCGCGGCCAAGCCGGCCAGAACCCGGCGTGCGCTGGGCAGATGCAAGAACCGACTTTCGATCAAATAGACCGTCATCACCAACCAGACCGTCATCGACAAGGCCGGTGCAAAACCGAAGCGCGCGCCAACACCCGCCTTGTCGATGCCGGCAATATCAAACACCAGCGCCAGCAATTGTGCGAGCCAGGCGAGCAGCAACCAGGCATCGATTCGCTGCACTGGCGAGCCCATGTTACGGGGCATCAGCACGGCAGCCAGATAGGCCGCCACGGCCACCAAACTGGCAAGACCCAGGGCGAGGCTGGCGTCAAATGGAAGGCTGGGCGATAAAATCATGGTCACAGTGTACTTTTGCGCGCCACTTTGACCGGCAGGCGCGAATATCAATGGCATCAAATCTGACCGACCGCCTGAGCCGCCTCGTAAAAACGATGCGTGGCCAGGCCCGCATTACCGAAAGCAATGTCCAGGAAATGCTGCGCGAGGTGCGCATGGCATTGCTGGAGGCCGATGTGGCCCTGCCCGTCGTGCGCGACTTCATCACCAGAGTCAAGGACAAGGCGCTGGGTGCCGAGGTGGTCGGTTCGCTGTCACCGGGGCAGGCGCTGGTAGGCATCGTCCACAAGGAGCTTGCCGCAACGATGGGCGAGGTCGACGAAAAGGGCATGCTGCGCGCGGTCTCGGACATCAACCTCGCCACCCAACCCCCGGCGGTGATCCTGATGGCCGGCCTGCAGGGCGCGGGCAAGACCACGACGACGGCCAAGCTGGCCAAGTACCTGATCGAAAAACGCAAGAAGAAGGTGCTGACGGTTTCTGCTGACGTCTACCGACCGGCAGCGATCGAACAATTGAAGACGGTGACCAAGCAGGCCGGGGCTGAATGGTTCCCGTCGACGCCAGACCAGAAGCCGCGCGACATCGCGCTGGCGGCGATCGATTACGCCAGAAAGCATTATTTCGATGTGCTGCTGGTCGACACGGCGGGTCGCCTGGCCATCGACGCAGCCTTGATGGCCGAAATAGGCGATCTGCACGCGCTGCTGAACCCGATCGAGACCTTGTTCGTCGTCGATGCGATGCAAGGCCAGGATGCAATCAACACGGCCCGTGCCTTCAAGGACGCGCTGCCGCTGACCGGTGTGGTGCTGACCAAGCTCGACGGCGATTCGCGCGGTGGCGCCGCGCTTTCGGTACGCCAGATCACCGGTGCACCGATCAAGTTTGCCGGCGTGTCAGAGAAGATCGACGGTCTCGAAGTCTTTGACGCCGAGCGCCATGCCGGCCGCGTGCTGGGCATGGGCGACATCGTCGCGCTGGTCGAAGGCGTGACCAAAGGCATCGACGTCGAAGCCGCGCAGAAACTGGCCGAAAAGCTCAAGAGCGGCAGCAACTTCGACCTCAACGACTTCCTGGCGCAGATCTCGCAAATGAAGAAGATGGGTGGGCTGTCAAGCCTGATGGACAAGCTGCCTTCCCAGATGGTCGCCAAGGCCGCCAACGCCGACATGGGCCGCGCCGAACGCGATATGCGCCGCATGGAAGGCATCATCAACTCGATGACCCAGCTCGAGCGCCGCAAGCCCGAGCTGCTCAAGGCCAGTCGCAAGAAGCGGGTCGCCATGGGCGCTGGCGTGCAGGTTCAGGAAGTCAACCGCATGTTGAACCAGTTCGAACAGATGCAGACCATGATGAAGAAAATGCGCGGCGGCGGCATGATGAAAATGATGAAGAAAATGGGCGGCATGAAGGGCATGGGCGGCCCCGGCGGCTTCGGGATGTAAACGGCAGCCTTTGCGCGGCGCGGCGGCTACTCCAGCAGCGCTTGCGCGAATTCGCGGGCATTGAAGGTCTGCAGATCCTCCAGTTGCTCGCCGACGCCGATGAAATAGACCGGCACCGGGCGTTCGCGCGCAATCGCCGCCAGCACACCGCCCTTGGCCGTGCCGTCAAGCTTGGTCACGATCAGGCCGGTCAGGCCCAGCGCATCATCGAACGACTTCACCTGGCTCAAGGCGTTCTGCCCGGTATTGCCATCGACCACCAGCAGCACCTCATGCGGGGCGCCATCCTGCGCTTTGCCGATCACCCGCTTGATCTTTTTCAGCTCTTCCATCAGGTGGATTTGCGTCGGCAAACGACCGGCCGTATCGGCGATCACCACATCGCAGCCGCGCGCACGCCCAGCCGTCACCGCATCAAAAGTCACCGCTGAAGGGTCGCCTCCCTCCTGGCTGACGATGTCGACTTGCGCCCGGTCGGCCCACACCGTCAACTGCTCGCGCGCCGCCGCTCGGAAGGTGTCAGCTGCCGCCAGCAGCACCTTTTGCCCGGCTTCGGCCAGATGACGAGTCAGCTTGCCGATGCTGGTCGTCTTGCCCGCGCCGTTGACGCCCACCACCATCATCACCATCGGGCTATGCTGGCCGACTGCCAGCGGCTTTTCAAGCGGCAGCAGCAAGGCGGCCAAGGCGTCGATCAACAAGGCGCGCACGGCCAGGGGCTCGGTGACCCGTGTCTCCTTAACCCGTTGTTTCAGGTCCGCGAGCAGGAATTCAGTCGCCCTGACGCCGGTGTCCGCCATCAACAGCGCAGCCTCCAACTCCTCGTACAGCGCATCGTCGATCTGCGTGCCGGTGAAGACCTGCGCGATGCTTGACCCGGTTTTGCGCAGGCCCTGCCGCAGCTTGTCCATCCAGCTGCGGCGCGGCTCTACTTGGGGCGGTATGACAAAAACTTCCGCAGTTGGTGCAACAAGCGCTGGCGCAGGAACTGGTTTTTTCTTGAAGAAGCTGAACATCGGGAATTTGATTTGCAAGGCGAGGATCGGGCCGGCCGGCTTAGCGCAGGGGCTGGCTTGATCGGGAGGCCCGCCAAGAGGGAAATTCAGCGCTCCGGATTCAATGCCCCTTGCATTGTGACCTAAATTACAGCTACACTTATCGGCTTGGCGCTTTAGCTCAGCCGGTTAGAGCGACGGAATCATAATCCGCAGGTCCGGGGTTCGAATCCCTGAAGCGCCACCAGTAATAACGCAATGGAATCAAGCACTTAGCGCCGAACGGTACTAGGTGCTTTTTTCTTGGCTGCTTAGTTTTTGGCTCCATACCTGCGCTGTGCCGCCAGCGGTACATGCTTTTGTACCGTGCCGCCGCCATGCCGCCGCGACAAATAGACAACATCGGCCATTTTTTTGAGCTATGCAAGACCGTCGAGGTCGAGCGCACGCGACGAAAAGCCTGCACGCGGTGGATTTCATGTCCGGGGCAGTCGCCATATGACCTTGTCCCCGAAAAACGTATCCCTTGCTAAGTGGTTCAATTCAGACAAGGAGAACGGAAATGACGAAGAAAATGCCCAGAGCGTCGAGAGCGCGCTACACACTGGAATTCAAGAAAGAGGCGGTCCGACTGGTTGAAGGCGGCCAGACCATTGCACCAGCAGGCGGCGGCCTTGAACTGCGCTGAGATACCAAGTCAGGTGTGCAGCGAAGCCACGCTCAAGCGCAGGCCCACAGCATGCAATACCTTGGTCACGGTATCGAGGGTCGGATTCCCGTTTTCGCTCAGGGCGCGGAATAAGGTCTTGTCGCCCACATCGGCGCGGCGGGCTATCTCAGCCATGCCATGCGCTTTGGCGACTTGTCGCAGCGCCACCAGCAGTGCGCCAGCGTCTTCCAGTTCCATGACGGCATCGATATACGCAGCGGCCTCGTCTGGATTGGTCAACGCGGCCGTCAGCGAGTCGTCGTAGCTTTTGTCACGTGCAGCTGTCATGGTGAACCTCTTTGTTTCCAGTCATTCAAATATGCAACCGCTTGATTGATGGCGCCGCCCTGGTCGCTCTTGTCACTTCCGCACAGCAAGAGCACCACCACGGGTCCTTGCCGACTCAAAGAAACCCGATAGCCCGGCCCATGGTCGATGCGCAACTCCTGCACGCCTTCGCGTAGAGGCTTGCAGTCGCCGAAGTTTCCCGTCCTGACTCGCTACAGTCTTCCGCGGATTTTTGCCCTTGCAACGCTGTCTTTCAGGTCGCGCAGCCATTTCTCAAACGGGGCGGCGCCTTGCGCGTCGGTGTAGATTCGAAGTTCCATGATGGAATCTTAAAAAATACTTTCAAGCGGCGATGCATCGGGCAGTCGGCGCAGATTGGGCTTCGAACGCCGACCCGGCTTGGTCCAGAACCCTGGTCAGCGGTTAAAACTGTTTATACGGCCATTGCTGGCGCTGGTTTCACGCGCAAAGGATTTGCCTTGAATCGCTGCTCTGCCTGCCACACGTCATAGGCGCTCTGCTCTGCCAGCCATAGGCGGGCATCGCCTCCACGCTCCAAGCCTAACCATGCTTCGATGCGCAAGGCCATTTCTGGCGAGATTGCAGCCCGGCCATTCAACACACGGGACAGGGCCACACGTGACACATCCAATTGCCTTGCAGTCTCGGTGACATTCAAGCCCAGCGAGGGCAAGACATCGTCACGCAGCGTAAGGCCAGGGTGTGGTGGGTTATGCATCCGGGTCATGGCGGAACCCCTAGTGGTAATCCAGGTAATCGACCAGCACAGCGTCCGTGCCTTCAAAAGTGAATGTCATTCGCCAATTCCCATTGACCGAAACGGCCCAATACCCCTTCAAATCATCTGACAGTGGGTGCAGGCCCCATCCAGGCAGGTTCATATCCCGGTCACAGGTAACCACGTTCAGGCGGGCCAAGAGCCGCGCCAACTTGGGTGCATGGTCTGGACGGATGCCGGCTTTGGCGCCCCGCTCAAAGAATGCCTGCAGCCCCTTGTGGCCGAAGGACTTACTCATGGCTGGTTGTATCTTGTAGCGCTACGCTTTGCAATTCAGTTGCCAACCACACGCAACGCTCCGGGCGCGGCCTTGGCATCAAACGACACCCCGGCCTGCTCCAGAATCCACGCTTCAATGCGTTCATGTTGAACACGCAGCAGGTCAAGCGGGCGGCGCTTGTAATGCTTTTCAGCGGTGGCACTCGGTTTGTGCCCCTGAATCTGTGTAACCACACCGGTAGGCACCTCAAGCCATTCGGTCAGCGTGGAAAAACTACGGCGCAGCCCATGCAGGGTCAGGCCTTCCCGCCAGACGGTCGCACACGCCACCCGGTGGGCACTGGCTGGGTCAGAGAGATGCCCGGATGCGCTTATCGGGGCGGTGGTGCCAGTGGGCGCCTGGGTGCCAGCGGCAGCGTGGTCAAGGGCGCGGCAGCGGGTGTTCTGATGGTGCGGGTACTTGAGAAAACCCAGTCATTGCGGCGCGGCAGTGCGGCAAGCAGATGCGCGACATAGGGCGTCAGCGGAATCACGCGCAAGCCTTCCACCTTGTCGCGTATGGTCATGCCCTTCCATTGCGTGTTCAAGTCGTCCCAGCGCAGCGTCAGCACTTCACCAGGGCGGGCACCAGTCAGCAACATGGTTTGCAGATAGGCACTCACCACCGGGTTTTGTATCTGGCGCACTGCAGAAAACCACACAGCCAATTGCTCAAGCTGCAATGAATCATCTTTCACGGCAGGCTTGCCCAATGCTTCGCGGGCCTTCTTCGTGCGGGCCGGGTTCAAGGTTGCCAGCAGACGCAAATATTCCGCATGCTCGGCGCACCAGTTCAGGAACACCTTCAAGCAGCGCCAGCACAAACGGGCGTAGGTCGGGCGGGTCTTGGCCTGCTCGGTGGCCCAAGCTTCAACCACAGCCGGGGTTAACTCAAGCAACGGCATAAGCAGCAGCGCATGAATCGGGCCGGCCACGGTCAGGGCTTCCGGGGCAACAAAGTCAGAAGCTGGCGCGAGAAAGTTGGCCGATCCCATCGGGCCGACCTGAGTCTAAGCGCCGTGGGCTGACCGATCTCGGGCAAGGCCACAGCTTTTCTCGTGACCGATGCGCGAGGCTTGGTCGGCAGAAAACCGCCATCGACTACGGTCAGCAGCTGCGCGACATCGGTGTCGGAAGCAACTAAACTTTAGGGATGCTCTGCATAACTCAACGCGAGTGGGTGCAGCGCGGATCGGGATGGGATGCAAGGCGCATTTTGCGGCCAATAGCGCGTGCTATTGGCAATAAATGCAACGCCGCAGACCGCCCGAGGCCGCGCTAGCACAAGCCGTGAGGGGTTATGCAGAGCATCCTTAGCGTAAATTCACATCTGTGATGTTGCTGCGGGCACCTTCGCAAAAATCATCCGCCCAAGACTCATCGGACTTACCGCGATTTGGCCGCAGCAGACAGCCGCCCTCGCCTTGACTGAACGGTCATCCTCAATCGATTGCAGAGTTTCCAGTTGGTTTTAAAAAATCACTGCGTGTCGCCCTTGAATTTTAATAATAAATGCGAAATAAATTCGGAAAAATATCAACCAATAAATCCAATAGCGCCAAAATTAAGGCATTGGATCAGGAAGTATCGGTAATGCTTCAGCAAGCCTGGACGTTTCATGCTGCCGGGCAGTTGGCGCAGGCCCAACCGATTTATGAAGATATTCTAAGAAAAATTCCCACACAACTGGATGCACTGCATCTACTCGGTGCCTTGTCTGCCCAGTCAAGGCAATGGCAGACGGCGCTTGATTTATTCAATCAAGCCTTGCGGCTTGATCAAGGTAATGCGCAAATATTTAATAACTGCGGCACTGTACTGCAGGAATTAGGACGCTTTGAAGAGGCCCTGAATAGCTATGACAAGGCGATCGCCGTTAATGCAGAGTACGCTGATGCTTACAAGAACCGCGGCGTTGTGCTCAGGGAACTACAACAATTTGACGCCTCTTTGCAAAGTTTCGACAAGGCAATTCTGTGCAAAAAATACTACGCGGATGCGTACTACAGCCGTGGCAATCTTCTGCAAGAACTTCGACAGTTTGAAGCAGCGCTGAACAGTTTCGATTCAGTGCTATCGATAAAACCAGACCACGCTCAGGCCTACAACAATCGAGGCCTTGTTCTCGAAGAACTGAAACAACCCGCTGAGGCATTGAAGAGTTTTGAGCAGGCCCTCGCTATCAACTCGAATTTCTTCGAAGCTCACTATAACCGCGGCAATGTACTGCGCGAGTTCAAGCAGTTTTCTGAAGTTCTTCAAAGTTACGCCAACGCGATCGCACTCAAAGAAGACAGCGCGGAAGTTCACTGGAACAAATCATTAATACTGCTACTGACTGGGGATTTTCAGACTGGCTGGAGAGAATACGAGTGGCGCTGGCGTGATGAGAAAAACGCGATTTTCAAAAATAAACGGGAGTTTTCAAAACCACTTTGGCTTGGTGCCGAATCCTTGGTCAACAAGTCCATCCTGCTACATAGCGAACAAGGGTTTGGAGATACGATTCAGTTTTGTCGCTACGCCAGAATGGTGGCGGATCTGGGGGCTACCGTGATCCTGGAGGTTCCCCCGACCCTTGTGAATTTGATCACCGACTTGGCTGGGGTTGCACAGTTGATCGCCAAAGGCAGCGCCACGCCCCATTTCGATTTTCATTGCCCATTGATGAGTTTGCCCCTCGCATTCAATACTACGGAAGCAATGATCCCTTACGGAAAAGAATATCTAAAACCTCGCCTAGATAAAGTCGAGTATTGGCGCAGTCACATTGGCGACGACGGTTTTAAGATTGGCATTTGCTGGCAAGGCAGTACCGGTAAGGTAGATGCTGGTCGATCGTTCCCGGTCAATTTACTCGAAAATATTTCAGGAATTGAGGGTGTTCGATTGATCAGTCTGCAAAAAAATGCTGGCGTAGAGCAGCTTGATAATCTCCCCGAGGGCATGAAAATTGAAACCTTGCCGGCTGACTTCGATAGTGGCGCCGATGCCTTTCTGGACTCCGCTGCGGTCTTGTCGTGCATGGATCTGGTCATCACCAGTGATACCGCCTTGACTCATTTGGCAGGCGCTCTGGATGTACGGACATGGCTGGCGCTCAAGGAGGTTCCTGATTGGCGCTGGATGCTCGACAGGGCAGACAGCCCCTGGTATCCAAAACATCGCCTGTTTCGTCAAACCAGCAAGGACGATTGGTCCGGCGTGTTTGCCGAGATGGCAGCAGCATTGAAGGCCCTGATCTCTGGTACAACCGATTGAGTGACCGGCAGATGAGATTTCCGGACTGCAAGTTCAAGGCGGGTTCTGCAGGTCAGCCAGAAGGCGGCGCAGTTGATGAATACGCTGACGGGTCAGGCGGTGTCGGATCCGGTCGGCATCAAGCGCTGGCCAGGCAAGCCGGCCAAAGGCAAGCCAGGCCCGCCGGGTCGCGAGCCAGCTTTGCTGAGTGACCGCTATCCCTTAGGCGGCTACGGCCCCGGAAAATGCAGGTTTGCGATAACCGTGGGCCAGGCGCTGCAGCAGGGCGTTCATCCTGCGCGACGGCGAGCTGATCAAAAACTGGCACCACTGACGCGCCAGCTACTGTTGCCTCGACTCAGGGTGTGCCTTGCGCGTGGCAACACACAACCCCGCAGATCAGGTTCTCCCGCATCAACCGTTCGTTGAGCGTGCCTCGGGGCAAGGTGATGCCTGCCAGGTATTGTTGCCGTGCCTGAGCATGCCCGCGTGCCAGGCGGACAGCCTCTTGCGCGCTCACTGGCTGGAAACTCAGGCGCTCATGCGGGCGCAGCTGGGCCACGCCGTCGATGTCTGACGAGACCAGCGTCGCGATCTTCGGGTAGCCGCCGGTGGTCTGATGGTCGGCAAGCAGCAGCGTGGCCACCCCGTCGCCTGCCACTTGAATGGACCCCCGAACGATGGGCTCCGACGGGATCGACAAGGCGCCCTTCAAGGGCAAGGCCGGCCCGGCTAGCCGCATGCCCATACGGTCGCAGGCCGCGGTGACTGCAAAGGGCTCGCGCAGGAAAGTTGCCATCACATCCGCCCCGAAATGCGCCGTCTGCGGCCCCAGCACGACGCGGGCTTGCGACCGTGCAGCAGCGAACGCAGGCACGGGCAACTCACCTTCCCGGTTCTCCAGAACCTGGGCATTGCGAACCCGGACCGCAGTGCCCGCAGCGAGCATGCCGCCGCCCAGGCCGGACGCGGCATGCGTCGCGGTATGCCCGGCCCACCGTTGGCAATCCAGGTCGCCGGCAAATGCGAGGTAAGCCCAACTGCCCCAGCGGCCGGGGCGGACCGACAGCACCTCGCTGGCTCTCAGGGTCCGCACGCACCAGGACGGCGCGCAAGCGCCCGCATGTCGAACCTGGAAGCCCCCGCCGGCCACGCTGAGCGTTACCTCGCCCGACTCGCACACCAATTCCAGCCCACCCATGGAGATCTCGATGGCGGTGCCGCCCATAGGTCTGCCCAAAGCGACCTGGCCTGCGGCATGAGCCAGCCGGTCCATCGGCCCCGACGCCGGCACGCCATAGCGCATCATGCCGATGCGGCCTGCGTCCTGGTACGACACCAGCGGGCCGCAGGCCCGGACGGTCAGTCGTGCTTCAGCCATGCGAGCCAGCCGACCTGCGCAGTTCGTACTGCGCCCTGTCGATGCGCCGGAACCGGACCATGTCGCCCACCTCGAAGAGGAAGGGCTCGCTCGCTTCAGGCGTGAGGATGCGGGTAGGCGAGCGGCCGATGATCGACCATCCCGTCGGCATCAGCAGCGTGGTGACCAGGCACTGAGGCCCGGCAATGATCACGCTGCCGGCGGCAATGTCGCGAACTGCGGCCGCTTTCCGGGGCACCTGGATCGATGCCGGAACGCCCGACAGATAGGCGTAGCCGGGTGCAAAACCGTACATGCGGACGAGGTAGTTTGATTCGGAATGGGCGTTGACGACCGCCTCGACCGACATGCCCGACGCCTGCGCCACGGCGGCGAGATCAGGCGCGAAATCTGCGTCGTAGCAGACCTCGACTTCGCGCAACTGGCCCACGGCTTGTCCACTCCAGGGTCGGCTCAACAGCCGCTCCACATGGGCACGGATCAGCGCGTGGTCGGTCATCAAGGGGTCGAAGTCGATCAGCAGGTTGACGAGGGCCGGCACGGATTCGCAAAAACCATCCGGTGGCTCAAGGGCCAGCGCGCGGTCCAGCGCAATCACCGCCGCACTGCTGTCATCCGAGATGAGGTCACCGAAAGACACCAGCAGCGCATGGTCGGCCACCGGCGTGAATTGGGGCCAGCCGCTGCCAGGCAGAGTGCTCTCG
>CAIJIT010000254.1 GCA_903820745.1 uncultured Burkholderiales bacterium | reverse complement strand
GGCGTCGGCCTACCCGGCGATCGAAAAAGCCATCCATGTTCACCATTCCTATGAGCTGCCTGCCATCCATGCCTATCCGATCCAGCAAATATCCGGCCGCTATGCCGACTGGATCATCAGTGAAACGGACCGGTGACGCATCAACTTAAGCTGGCTTTTTTGATCGAAGATTTTTTTCAAACTGATTGGAGAAAACCATGTTCCTGACACTCTTGCTGGTGACCTTTGTGCTGTCATTTTTGGTGGCGGCGGGCGTGGTCCGCTTGTTCTCGAAATCGCTCGAAGCGATCCTGAACCGGATCATTGCTGACGCCATCAGTTCGGCCTGGCTGCGCTATATCAAATTCGCGATCATGGTCACCGGCATCTCGGCCGGCGTGCGCATCAATGAGCTGGAAAAATACATCACGCCGATGCGCTCCGAAAAAGAGGCCCGCATCATCGAGCTGACCAGCGAGCGCTGGATTCTTGAAATCTACCGCACGGTCATCGATTCGCTGCAGGGCATCGCCTGGATGCTGCTGGTGTTCTTTGTCTTTGCACTGATCGCCTATGTGCTCGTCCATCGCGCCGAATCGCAGCGCAAATCCAGCTGATCCAATCGATGAAAAATTCCCAACATCTCGTCGCTGCCTTGCTGCTGATCTGCTCGATTCAAGGCCGAGCGCAGGTCAGCGAGCAGGTGGTCGATATTCCAACCCGGCCAGGAGTCACCCAGCGAATGCTCTTGCTGACACCGGCTGCGCCAAAGGCGGTGGTGGTCTTGCTCGCCGGAGGTCATGGCGGTCTGCAGTTATCTGCCGATGGTGAGATGCAATGGGGCAAGGGCAATTTTCTGGTGCGCACGCGTCAGCAATTTGCCCAGCAGGGTCTGAGCGTTGCCGTCATCGATGCGCCCTCTGACCGGCAGGAGCCGCCCTTTCTTGATGGCTTCAGGCAGACCAGCGCCCATGTGGCCGACATGAAGGCGGTGATCGCCTGGCTGCACCAGAGCGCTGCGCTGCCGGTCTGGCTGGTCGGAACCAGCCGCGGGACGCAATCTGCGGCCTTTGTCGCCACCGAACTGACCGGCGCCGCAGGGCCAGACGGCATTGTGCTGACTTCAAGCATCATGACCGACCGCTGGACCCGCCCCGTACCGGCGATGCCACTGGGAGAAATCCGCATTCCCACGCTGGTGGTGCACCACCGGCAGGACGGCTGCGCGAGTTGCTTGTTTAGCGGCACCTCAAAGCTGATGGACAAGCTCGACAACTCGCCGAAGAAGGAACTGCTGGCTTTCACCGGCGGGGTGAGCACCGGCGACCCTTGTCAGGCCTTCGCGCATCACGGCTACAACGGCCTGGAGGACGAAGTCGTCAGGCAGATCTCGGCCTGGGTTGTGGCTTCCGCCGCCAGGCCTTGAAGCCGGCCTACATGCCTTTGAACAGATGGGTGTAGCTGCGGCTGACTTCGAGCTTTTCGCTGAGTCCCTTCACGCCGACCATCTGACGGCCGCGAAAGTCGCGGGTAATGCCTTCGATCGCATGGGCATTGACCAGGGTTGAGCGGTGGATTTGCCAGAACAGCGCCGGGTCGAGCTCATCGACCAGTTCCTTGATCGGCTTGCGGATCAAGGCCTCGACCGTTGCCGTCTGTACCCGCGTGTACTTCTCGTCGCTGATGAAAAACAGCACCTCTTCGACCGGGATCATCTGGATCGTCTGGCCGACGCTGGCCTGAATCCATTGCAGATGCTTGGTCGCGCCGGCAGGATTCAGTCTGGCTGACAACTGGTGCAAGAGCTGCTGCAGCGGTGCGCCCGCAACGGCGGGCAGCTCATCGCTGAAGCGCTGGGCCAGCCGCTTCTTGATGCGTTCGACGGTGACCGCCAGGCGTTCACGCTCGGCGGGCTTGAGCACATAGTCGGCAACGCCCTGCTCGAAGGCCTCGACCGCGTATTGGTCGTAGGCGGTGATGAAGACAATTTCCGGCACCAGCCAGCCATCGTCTTCGTCACCCATCTGGGCAATCTGGCGCGCCGCCTCGACGCCATTGAGTCCGGGCATGCGGATGTCCAGAAACACCAGGTCGGGGTGATGCTCCCGCACCAGCTCAACCGCCTCCAGCCCGTTCCTGGCCTCGGCGATGATGTCCAGATCGGGCCAGACCTCGATCAGCCGGCCGCGCAACTGTTCGCGCATCAAGCGCTCGTCGTCGGCCAGCACGGCGCGGAATTTCCTGGTT
>CAIJIT010000253.1 GCA_903820745.1 uncultured Burkholderiales bacterium | reverse complement strand
ACCAATCGTCGGCACCCGCGGCTGGGGTACGGTAATCGAACCAGTCAAAGTCGGCGAAATTCCGGGTCGGCAAGCCATTGGACGAGGCGTAAAGGCCGATGAAAACACCGGTGTAATTGAAGCCGGTCAGTGCGGCGGGCGAGAGCGACCTGCCGTCGATCGATGGCCCGAGTCGGATCCATGGCCTGGCGCCGCTGGAAAATTCGAATTGGTAGGACAGATAGTTGCCTGTGACGCGCAGCAAGACCTTCGACGCCGCAAACAGTTGTTCGGCCAGTTGCGTCCGGCCTGCAGCGTCGAAGCGGCTCAGTCGCAAGGCGGCAAGTCCATCCGCCCGGCGGGCCAGGGTCAGGGAATACGCCGCCTGGTCTTTCTGGATCAGCACCAGCCCGGCCTCTTCCTGGGCTTGGGGCACAAATTCAAGCTGGGTTGAAGCAGCGAATTGGAATTGGCGCTGGCGTATGCCGACGAAGCTGTACTGGGCTTTTTCAGCGAGGGCGGCCGCTTGCAAGCGCAGGCGCAGCGAGCCCGGCTTGGCGCTCAGGCTGTGGAAAGCCTGCTCAGGCGAGCGCCGAAAAGTCCATTCGGTGTTCAATTCGGGACGAGCGAAATCGTCATGGAAGCGGTTCGTGCGAACCTGCCTGGTGCCTGGCAGCGGCACCGGGTACTTGAGCTCGACCTTGCCGCTGGCCGGACTGAAGACCGGGAAGGTCTGCTTGTCATCCTTCCACCATTCGCGCTCGCTCTCCCAAGTCACCGGGAGCAAAAAAGTCTCGCGTCCGAGCGTGCCATGGCGGCCGTCAATCAGGCGCCAGCCCAGGGCCACGGCATACCAGCGGCCATCGGGAAGCTCGACCAGGTCGGCATGCCCGACGCCAGTGATCGGGTGGTCATAGCTCAGATGTCGGTGGGTCAACACCGGGTTGCGCGGGTTGTTGCGGTAGGGGCCGGTGATGCTCTTGGCCACTGCCACTGACACCGCATGTTCGTAGGATGTGCCACCCTCAGCCACCAGCAGGTAGTAGTTGCCGCCCTTTTTGTAGATATGCGGCGCTTCGGTCCATACGCCCTGGCAGCAGCCACGCCAGATCGGATGACGCGGCCCGACCAGCGCGAACGACGCAAGATCCAGCTCTTGCAGCCAGATTTCCGCCTGCCCCGGGAATTGCGGATCTTGCGGCAGCCAGTTCGCCGTGTACCAGACGCGGCCGTCGTCGTCGAAGAGCAGCGACGGGTCGATGCCGACGGCATCGGCGATCACATGGGGTGCTGACCATGGACCCTTCGGATTTGCTGCGGTGACGATGAAGCTGACCGGTTTGTCGTCGACGATGCGGGTTGTCACGACGTAGAACAGGCCGTTGTGAAAACGGATCGTTGCGGCCTGCACGCCACCGCTGGACGCGACGCCTGACAGACCCGCGACCTTGGGATCGGAAAGGGCATGGCCGATCAGTTCCCAATTGACCAGATCCCGGCTGTGATAAAGCGGCAGAGCCGGGAAATACTCAAAACTTGAGGTGACCAGGTAGTAGTCGCGGTCGACCCGGACGATCGATGGGTCGGGAGCAAACCCCGCGATGACCGGATTGCTGAACTGAGCCGACTGAAGTTTCGATGGCTGGGCGATGCCGGACCCCTGCGCTTGGGCAATTCCGGCGATGCACAGGCAGACCAGCGCGAACGCCGCTCTCAAGGCTTTGCGCATCGTTACCCGGTCATGGTCCATGTCGCGTTGCCGATGGCTTTCTATCCGGGCCGCTTCAGGTCCATTGATCGAGCTTGTTCCCGGCCTTGTCGGTAAAGGCGCCGACGACGATCATGATGAAGTCGATCAGCATCCAGATGCCGAAGCCGCCAAAGGTGAACAGCTGAATGATGCCGGTTCCCACCTTGCCGACATAGAAGCGATGCACGCCGAGCCAGCCGAAGAAGAAACAAAGCAAGAACGCAGGAAGAATGCGCTTGTCCGAGGCGCTGTTGCCGAGCGCTGATTGAACCGCACCACAAGCCGGACATGCCGTGGCGGATTGATGCATCTGCTTGCCGCAGGCGCGGCAGTACAGCATGTGGGGTGTGACGACGCTTTCCATTGCATGGGCTCCCGGGTTGCAGGCGCCCGATTGTGTACGAAACAGTCCGACCCGGGCATGAAACAACAACGATCCGTTCGTGGTGAGCTAGTCGAACCACCCAAAGCCAGCGCTTCGACTAGCGCAGCGCCAAACGGGACTCACCTCACCAACAACCCCAGGCCACAGACCATGGCGGCGGCCTGGTCCGTCGAGATGATGCTGCCTTTGAAATATTGCCCGAGGTCCATGATCTTCAGCCCGCTCAGGTCGACGCAGCGGAGATCGGCGCGATCAAACTGGGCCTGCTTCAGATTCGCATTGCGCAAGCTGCCGCCCTCGAAGACGGCATCGCGAAAATCGCAGCCTGCCAGGTCCGCATCGGACAAGTTCAGCGCTGCTATTGATTGCTTGCGAAATGAGATGCCCCGCAGGTCAGCGCCGACCAGCAATGACTCCTGAAATGTGATCCCCAGGGTTTGGGCGTCGGTGAAAGATGCGCCTGTCAGCTTGACCTCTTTGAACGACGCACTGGCCAGCTTGGCCCGCATCCAGGCGGTGTTGTTCAGGTCGCATTGGAAAAAACTCGCGTCGGTCAGATCGGCCAGATGAAAGTTGGCCTGGCGTGCTTTGCAGCCCTGCCAAGAAGTCTCGGCAAGGTTGGATCGCTCGAACGAGGTTTCGGCAAAACTGCAGCCCCGGAATTGCGCGCCACGAAGGTCAAGTTTGGACAAATCCTCGCCGTCGAAGCCGCATTTCTCGAATGTCCTGGTGCCCTGATTTTCGGCCAGCAAGGCGACCATGTTCGACCTGCTTAGGGTTTGGTTTTCGATCGTGAGGCAGGGGCTTGAGTCGGGCATGAAACGGGATGTGAGATTGAATTGGCCAGCGCAATTTACGCGGATCGGTGCCCGTGGGTGGGCTGGCAGGATTTTAGGCGGGCGATCAGCGGCGCTTTTCGGTCAACTGATGGGCAAGTCAAGCTGCCGTGGCCGCCATCAGCAATCGGAGCAGTGAGGTCGACACCAAGGGATGCTCTGCATAACCCCTCACGGCTTGTACCAGCCCGGCCTCGGGCGGTCTGCGGCGTTGCATTTATTGCCAATAGCACGCGCTATTGGCCGCAAAATGCGCCTTGCATCCAATCCCGATCCGCGCTGCACCTACTCGCGTTGAGTTATGCAGAGCATCCCAAGGTCAGTCCTGAAAGCAGCAGGATCAGAAACAGATAGCGCGTGAACTTCGCGTCCGACAGCCCTTTGTACCAGCGCGAACCCACCCATGACGCCAGCACGATGGGTGGCCCGACCAGCCAGAACAGTTGCACCGAATGCGGGTTTTTGAGCGCTTCAGCCCTTGGTCAAGACGTACCGAGTATCAGGTCCGCACCCTTCTCGCCGATCATCAAGGACGCCGCGTGAGTGTTGGACGCACACAATGTGGGCATGACCGAGGAGTCGATGACACGTAGCGCCATCACGCCTTGCACACGCAGAGCGGCGTCCACAACTGCCATCCGGTCTTGACCCATGCGGCAGCTTCCCACTGGGTGGAACGAACTCTGGCCGGATTGCCGGATGTAGTCCAGCAACTCCATATCCGTCTTGGCTTGTGCCGATGGCCTCACCTCTCGCACCACATGCCTTGCCAGGGGCGCCTGTTCCGCCACCCGGCGCGCCAGTCGAAGAGCTTGCACCATGACCGCGCAGTCGCGAGGGTCGCTGAGATAGCGAGGATTGATCAGCGGGTCATCGTGTGGGTCAGCGCTGCGCACATGAACATGGCCGCGGGAGTCAGGGCGCAGTTGAAAGAAGCCTATAGAGAATCCAGGAAAAATGTCGAGCGTGCTGCCAGCTTGGGCGCCGGCAGTCATCTCGCAGCGGTCCTTGCCACTGAGGTGCCCAAGTTGGATCTTTACGCTTGGCCGAGCTTGGTCAAGTGGTGTGCGTGCAAGGGCATGGATGGTAAAGGACGGTGTAGCCATCAGGCCCCGCCCGCTGGCAAGATAGCGCAGGCCCATCCAAGCTTCGCGCCAGCGCTTGCCGACGACCTGATTCAAACTGAAGACCCCCGTGCTCTCGAAGCCCATCCGCGACTGCAGATGATCGACCAAGTTTTCACCCACGCCCGGAAGGTGGTGAACCACCGGAATTCCTAGTTGGCGCAGGCGATCCCCGTCTCCGATCCCCGAAAGCTCCAGCAACTGGGGTGACTTGACTGGCCCACCGGCCACGATCACCTCACGTATGGCGCTTGCGCGGCGGCGCTGGCCGTTTTGCTCGTACTCGACGCCAATGGCGCGTTGCCCATCGAACAGAATGCGCGTGCCCAGGGCTTCTGTGCGGATGGTCAAATCTTCGGGAAGAATGCCCTCCAAGTAGGTCGTCGCTACATCACAGCGGCGGCCATTTTGGGTGT
>CAIJIT010000252.1 GCA_903820745.1 uncultured Burkholderiales bacterium | reverse complement strand
TGCCCGCCAAGCGTACCGGGCCCACTTGATTCATGGCCGATGCCGATCGAATGGTGCAGGCGATGAAAGCGCGGGCTGACCAGCAGATATTCGAGGGGCCCGAAGCCCAATTTCAGGTTGGCATGCTGAAGACTTTCCATCAACTGCGATACCGCGACCAAGGCGATGAACTGGCCTGGCTCGACACCGATCAAGCGCGCCAGCAGGGCGAATATCGCGCTGCGCAATAAATCGTCGAGCAGATGGTTGCGGTTGTCGCTCCACATCGTCATCTGGCGCTGGCTGTGATGCAATGAATGCAACGCCCACCACAGATTGGAAGCATGCTGCCAGCGATGCAGCCAGTAGCTGACCAGGTCGAGCAGCAGCAAATAGATGCAAAAGCTGACGATGGCGATGTCGGTGACACCGGGCCACAAAGCATCGATTTGCAGAGTTGGCAATCCGTGCATGCGCATCGCGCCAGCCAATGAATCCCAGAGCGGATCAATGCTGAAAAACAGCGCCAACCGGAACAGCCCGAGGCGGTGAATCAAGGTGTAGATCACATCGGTGCGTACCGCGGCCCGGTCGCTGACCGCTTCAACCGGACGCCAGCGCTCAAGCGGACCCAGCAGCAGCAACAGCACCGCGATCTGCAGCATCCCGACCAGCAGCCAACCGGTCGCTGCAAAGGCGTCCTCCAGCAGATTGCCGCCGCCCAGACCGAAAACCAGGGGCTGGATCAAGGCCTCGAACAGCCACGACTGAGCCTGAGAAAAAGCGTCGATGCAGAGCTCGATCAAGGCTTGCTGCTCCGCGCCGTCTTCAGCCAAGCCGCATAGTGCGGATGTTCGCGCAACGGCGCAAAACACATGCCGCGCGACTTCAAACCCTGCAGCAATGGCTCCAGCACGGCGGGCGCCCAGGGCTCCTGCCGCGACCAGATGCCCAGATGGGCCATCAAGATGTCACCCGGCTTGATCCTGGCCAGCGCACGCTCCAGCAAGGCCTTGTTCGGGTAGGACTCGCTGGACAACTCATCGCCCAGAAAACCGGCCTCGCTCCAACCGACATGCTCATAACCGCAGCGCTTGGCAGCGGCCAGCAAGGCGGGCGAGGTTTTGCCGCCCGGAGCACGGAAAATCGGCGCCATCGCCTGCCCGGTCATCGCCTTGAAGCGCAGCGCCACCTTGTTCAGGCTGGCGCAATAGTCGGCCGCAGAGATTTCGTGCAGGCGCGGCTTTTGCTTGCCGGCGCCGGTACGCACCTTGAAGCCGCCTCCGGGCAGGTCCTTCAGCCAGGTGTCATGGTCCCAGGTATGGGAACCGAAATCATGGCCTTCGGCGGCGCGCTCGCGCCACCAGGGTGCCCATTGATCGTCAAGCGTGCTGCCGCCGGTCAGCGTCGGCTCGCTGGCCAGGAAGAAGGTCACCCTGGCGTCGAAGCGCTGCAGCGTCGCCGCGATCAGCGGTGCCACACCCATATGGCCGGTGTCAAAACTCAGGAAGACCGGCTTGTCGCAGGCCGGCGCTGCGGCTAAGCCCGGCATCCAGCAGCAGGCCAGTAAAAATCCGGGAATTACCCGCCAGTTCATTGCCAAGGCCTCACTGGCGTGGCATATGGTCCAGGGTCCAGACGCCATGCGGCGACTTGCCGACCTTGACCTGGCGCACGACCTTGCGGGTCTGGGTGTCAATCTGCGTCAGCTTGCCGGCCCAGCGCGATGTCACCAGCAGCGTGCGGCCATCGCCAAGCATCTCCATATCATCCGGGCCATTGGGTCCGGGGAACTCGTCGACAACCGCGAAGGACTGCAAATCGATCTTGCTGATCGTGTTGCCGCTGCGGTTGCTCACCAGCACATGGCGATGATCGCCCCAGGCGCGGAACGAATGTGCGCCCTTGCCGGTATTCAGTCGCTTGACCAGTTTGGCCGGACCAGTTCCGCTGAGCTCGTAAACCTCGATCTGGCTCTCGCCTGTCAGCGCCACCAGAATATGTTTGTCATCGGGCGCCAGGAAGATGTCTGCCGGCATCTTGCCAACGCGGACCTTCCAGCTTGTGGCCTGCGTGGCCAGATCGATCGCTATCAATTCGTCGCTGTCCTGCAGGCTGACATAAAGTGTCTTGCTCTTGCTGTCGATGGCCAGATGGCTCGGCGTCTTTGGTGCTGCGATACGTTTGACCAGTTGCAGCGGATTGTTCGCGTCCGCCGGCATCCAGCGGTACAGATTGACCATGTCGAGCCGGTTCGCCGCAGTCACGAACCATTTCATATCGGGCGAAAACCGCAGGTGATAGGGGTCCTGAATGCCGCGCAGGACGCGCTGCACATCGCCATTGGCCGGATTCAGAAAGGTCAATGAGTCGCCCAAAGCATTGGCCACGACCAGCGACTTTTCATCCGGCGTCAGGTACAGATGGTGCGGTTCCTTGCCGGTGGGAATGCGCTTGATCTGCTTGAAGCTGACCGGATCGATCACGCTGATGTCAGCATCGAGCGAATTCAGCACGAAGATCGGCGGCGGCGGATTTGTCGCCGCAAAGGCGGCACAGCTGCTGAAAATCAATGCGCAAATGTAGACAGCAGGCTGCCGGAGCAGGAAGGGCATGGAATAAATCCTTGGACGGCAGTTTGAGCGAGCCGGCGCCATGCCGGGCCTCAAGTGTATTGCGGCTGACTGCTTGGCGCTGCGCAGCCGTCTATGGCCGATGCCCTGCGAGCTTGAAGGCTCGCAGCGTGATTTGGGCGAGCCAACAGCCGCAGGGCTGCAAACTCACCACCGGTCCCAAATCTCCCCGGCCGCGAGCTTGCAGGCTCGCAGCGTGATTTGGGCGAGCCAACAGCCATTTGGCTGTTGGCTGTCCCAAATCACCCCATGTGCAATCCGCCGTTGCAGGCGAATTCGGCACCGGTGGAGAAGCCTGAATCATTGCCGGCCAACCAGGCGACGATCGAGGCGATTTCCTCGGGCGTGCCGAGGCGCTTGACCGGAATCGTCGCAACAATCTTGTCCAGCACGTCAGGACGAATTGCCTTGACCATGTCGGTGCCGATATAGCCCGGGCTCACCGTGTTGACGGTCACGCCCTTGCTGGCAACTTCCTGGGCCAGGGCCATCGTGAAGCCATGCATGCCGGCCTTGGCCGCCGAATAATTGGTCTGACCGAATTGGCCCTTGGCACCATTGACCGACGAGATATTGATGATCCGACCCCAACCGCGATCGAGCATGTCTTCGATCACCTGCTTGGTGACGTTGAACATGCTGTTCAGGTTGGTGTTCATCACCGCATCCCAATCAGCGCGGCTCATCTTCCGGAACATGCCGTCACGGGTGATGCCGGCGTTGTTGACCAAGACGTCGATCGGGCCATGCTCGGCCTTGACCTTGGCGAATGCAGCCACCGTCGAATCCCAATCGGCCACATTGCCGACCGAAGCATAGAACTGGTAGCCCAGCGCCGCCTGTTCCGCCAGCCATTTGTCGAAATCACGGCTCGGGCCGCAACCTGCGATGACCTTGAAACCCTCGGTATGCAAGCGCTGGCACATCGAGGTTCCGATGCCACCCATGCCGCCGGTTACATATGCAATTTTCTGACTCATAAGATCTCCTCTGCCTCCATGGCTTGATGCTGCTGATAAATTGTTTAGCGCTCTTTGCTGCAGACTTCAAGTCCTTGCGCCCCGAGCCTCCGCCATGCCGGTCCAACCGTCAAGCGGGGTTTGCCAAGGGGTCTTGCCAGAAATCAACTCGATGCATACATGGCCTGAAACTGATTCAGGCTTTTTGCTTCACATAGCGACCGGGCGCTGGCTCGATCGCCTTGTACTTGCGGCTGCCTGGCGTCTTGGGTGCAGCCACCATCGGGCCCGCATGAGAGGCCAGCCATTGCGCCCAATCGGTCCACCAGCTGCCCTTGTGTTCGGTAGCGTTTTCCATCCACTTCTCGGCTGTCGCGGGCAGCGTGGCAGCCTCGTTGATCCAATGGCTGCGCTTGTTCTTGGCGGGCGGGTTGATGACGCCAGCGATATGACCCGAAGCGCCCAGAACGAAGCGCTTCTTGCCCTTGAAGATCTGCGTCGAACGGTAAGCGCCTTCCCAAGGCACGATATGGTCTTCACGCGAACCGTAGATGTAGAAAGGCGCCTTGATCTTGCCGAGGTCGATCTTTTCCCCGCAGATGGTCAGGCGGCCCGGAATCTTCAGCTCGTTCTGCAAATAGGTGTGGCGCAGATACCAGCAGTACATTGGACCCGACATATTGGTCGAGTCGCCGTTCCAGTAAAGCAGGTCGAAAGGCGCTGGCGCCTCGCCTTTGAGGTAATTGCCGACCACGTAGTTCCAGACCAGATCGTTCGGCCGCAGGAAGCTGAAGGTCGTGCCCAGTTCCTGCCCCTTGAGCAGGCCCGGTCCTTTCGGCGCCTGCGCACCGATCGTCGCCTCGCGCATCTGCACCATCTGTTCGTCGACGAACAGATCGAGAATGCCGTTGCTGGAAAAATCGATCAGCGAAGTCAGCAGCGTGACGCTTTCGGCCGGCTGCTCGCCCCTTGCCGCCAGTACCGCCAGCGCGGTGGCCAAAATCGTGCCACCGACACAGAAGCCCAGCATATCGATGGTCTTGGCGCCACTGATTTCCTGCACCACCGAAATCGCCTTGATCGCGGCATTCTCGATGTACTCGTCCCAGGTCCAGGCGGCGCATGTTTCATCCGGGTTGCGCCAGCTGATGACAAAGACCCGGTGCCCCTGCGACACCGCATAGCGGATCACCGAGTTATCCGGCTGCAGGTCGAGGATGTAGTACTTGTTGATGCAAGGCGGCACCATCAAGAAAGGCCGCTGATGCACCTGGGCAGTCAGGGGTTTGTATTCGATCAGCTGGAAATACTCGTTCTCGAAAACGATGTCGCCGGCTGTGGTCGCCACATTGCGGCCGACCTCGAAAGCACTTTCGTCCGTGATCGACAAATGGCCCTGCTGTACATCTGACCAGAGCTGTTGCAGGCCCTTGGACAGGCTTTCGCCCTTGGTCTCCAAGGCCAGGCGCTGCGCCTCCGGGTTCAGCGCCAGGAAATTACTCGGCGAAGCTGCATCAATGAATTGCTGCACGGCGAAACGGATGCGCTGACGCGCCTTGTCCTCGCCTTCGACCTTGTCGGCCATCTGCTGCAAGGTCTGGGCATTGAGCAAATAAAGCTGCGCCATGAAAGCGCTGGCAGGATTGGCGCTCCAGGCCGGGTTGGCAAAACGCCGGTCGGCCAGCGGCTTGGCCGGTTCGGCATTGCCGATATGCAGCGATGAATTCCACAAAGCCGTGGCTTGCTTCAGATATTCGGCTTGCAGTTCGGTAAAGGCATTGGCCGGAATGGTCGGCAAATTCTGCAAGCTCATCGACTTGAACATATCGCCAAGACCTGCGGCCATGCCGGCTACACCTGCATCAGCCTTGGCTTGGGCGTCGGCATTGGCTGGAGCTTTCGTTTTTCTTGTCATCGGATTCCTGGAACAATTGAACAATTTACCGGCTGCGGCGATCATCTGTCAGTGGGCCATGACTCGCAGAACCATGAGCTGGAATCTGGCCCAGATATTATCGGCGGCCGAACTTACCGTTGGATGACAGCCCATGTACCTGATTGCGATCGCCTGGTTCTATGTGGCCTTGTTGATGGCCTTGGCAGAAGCGACCAGCAGCCAGGGCAGTGTTTTCGGCGCGATCATCACTTTCATCCTTTACGGCCTGCTGCCGATCTCCATCCTCGTTTATGTGATGGGCACCGGGCGGCGGCGAATGGCCAGGCGTGCGGCCGAACTGCAGGCTTCAGACCAGGGCAATGGCGGCGACCATGCGCCCGGCGAGCCGCGATTGCCGGTAGGAAAAGAACCTTGAACTGTCGCTCAGCGTGCACCAATGGCCGCCGCTGATCGATTCAAGCCCCAAGGCCTGCAGCCGCCGCCGTGCCATGCCGACCAGGTCGGCCCGCCAGCGCGGCTCGCCCGCAGCGTTAGGCCGATAAATAAAAAAATCCCGCTCGGCTGAGCCAAAGGCCTCAAGCACATCGGCACCCACCTCGAAGGCTTCCTTGCCGATGCATGCACCCATCCAGGCCTGCAAGTCGGCGGGCTGGCAATCGGCTGCAGCGCATAACTCAGCCACGGTGTTTTCCAGCACACCGGCGGATAGTCCGCGCCAGCCGGCATGGGCACCGGCAACGCCGCGCGGCGCAGCAAACAGCACCGGCAGGCAATCAGCCACCTGGATCGCCACGCCGAGGCCCGGCAAGGTCGAAACATAGGCATCGACTTCGGGCACCGAGGCACCTGGCAAGCCATGTTCAGCACCCAAGCGCAGCACCTGAGTGCCATGGACCTGCGGCCCGAAAACAGCCCTCGCGCCAAGCGCTGCGCTGACCAGGGCCCGATTCCTTGCCACCGTGCCAATATCGTCCTGCACCGCCAACCCGACATTCATGCCGGCATGGATGCCCCAGCTGTAGCCGCCTGAACGGGTCGTCATGAAGGCGCGCACATGGGGCAGGTCCCAGTCCGGGCGCAGCCAATCAGGGTGAATCAAGGCATTGGGCGGCGATTGCAGCGGCCCTGTCATTCAGCGTCAGGGCAGGCCGAAGGCTGCGAATTAGCAAAGGCGTCAAGCGCCATGCAATTGTCAAACACGCGCATCACCTCGGGCAGGTGATCGAGCCGGCAATCAAAGCGCTGGGCATTGAAGATCTGCGGCACCAGCGCGCAGTCGGCCAGGCCAGGCTGATCACCAAAACAGAATTTCCCGGCATGAAGCAAGAGCCGTTGTTCGACCGGCTCCAGGCCAGATTCAACCCAATGCCGGTACCAGCGGTTCTTGCTGTCATCGTCAACACCCATTTCCTTGACCAGATAACGCAGCACGCGCAGATTGTTCAAGGGGTGGATTTCGCAAGCAATGTCCAGCGCCAGCGCCCTGACCTGGGCGCGGCCGAATGGATCCGGCGGCAGCAACGGCGGCTCGGGATGGATTTCATCCAGATATTCAATGATCGCCAGCGACTGGCTGATCGCCTGATCATCACCATCACGCAGCAGCGGCACCAGCCTGGAAAACGAAGCCGAGGCATAGGCCTCGCCCAGCTGCTCATTCTTGGCCAGGTGGACCGCGCGGTAGTCGTAATCCAGCC
>CAIJIT010000251.1 GCA_903820745.1 uncultured Burkholderiales bacterium | reverse complement strand
TGCCCGCCAAGCGTACCGGGCCCACTTGATTCATGGCCGATGCCGATCGAATGGTGCAGGCGATGAAAGCGCGGGCTGACCAGCAGATATTCGAGGGGCCCGAAGCCCAATTTCAGGTTTGCATGCTGAAGACTTTCCATCAACTGCGAAACCGCGACCAGGGCAATGAACTGGCCTGGTTCGACACCGATCAAGCGCGCCAGCAGGGCGAATATCGCGCTGCGCAGCAAATCGTCGAGCAAATGGTTGCGGTTGTCGCTCCACATCGTCATCTGGCGCTGGCTGTGATGCAGTGAATGCAAGGCCCACCACAGATTGGAAGCATGCTGCCAGCGATGCAGCCAGTAGCTGACCAGGTCGAGCAGCAGCAAGTAGATGCAAAAGCTGACGATGGCGATGTCGGTGACTCCCGGCCACAAAGCATCGATTTGCAGAGTTGGCAATCCCTGCATGCGCATCGCGCCAGCCAATGAATCCCAGAGCGGGTCAATGGTGAAAAACAGCGCCAGCCGAAACAGCCCGAGACGGTGAATCAAGGTGTAAACCACATCGGTGCGTACCGCGGCCTGGTCGGTGACTGCTTCAACCGGACGCCAACGCTCAAGCGGACCCAGCAGCAGCAACATCACCGCGATCTGCAGCATCCCGACCAGCAGCCAACCAGTCGCCGCAAAGGCATCCTCGAGCAGATTGCCGCCGCCCAGGCCGAAAACCAGGGGCTGGATCAAGGCCTCGAACAGCCACGACTGAGCCTGCGAAAAAGCGTCGATGCAGAACTCGATCATGGCTTGCTGCTCCGCGCCGTCTTTAGCCAGGCTGCATATTGCGGATGTTCGCGCAGCGGCGCAAAACACATACCGCGCGACTTTAATCCCTGCAGCAATGGTTCCAGCACGGCCGGCGCCCAGGGCTCCTGCCGCGACCAGATGCCCAGATGGGCCATCAGGATGTCACCCGGTTTGATCCTGGCCAGCGCGCGCTCCAGCAAGACCTGGTTCGGATAAGCCTCGCTGGACAACTCATCGCCCAGGAAACCGGCCTCGCTCCAACCCACATGTTCATAACCGCATTGCTTGGCAGCGGCCAGCAAGGCAGGCGAAGTCTTGCCGCCCGGCGCACGGAAAATCGGCGCCATCGCCTGCCCGGTCATCGCCTTGAAGCGCAATGCCACCTTGTTCAGGCTGGCGCAATAGTCGGCCGCAGAAATTTCGTGCAAGCGCGGCTTTTGCTTGCCGGCGCCGGTACGCACCTTGAAGCCGCCTCCGGGCAGGTCCTTCAGCCAGGTGTCATGGTCCCAGGTATGGGAACCAAAGTCATGGCCCTCGGCGGCGCGCTCGCGCCACCAGGGTGCCCATTGGTCGTCGAGCGTGCTACCGCCGCTGAGCGTCGGCTCGCTGGCCAGGAAGAACGTCACCCTGGCGTCGAAACGCTGCAGCGTCGCCGCGATCAGCGGCGCCACACCCATATGGCCAGTATCAAAACTCAGAAAAACCGGCTTGTCGCAGGCTGGCGCTGCGGCTGCGCCGGGCAGCCAGCAGCAGGCCAGTAAAAATCCGGGAGTCACCCCCCAGTTCATCGCCAAGGTCTCACTGGCGCGGCATATGGTCCAGGGTCCAGACGCCATGCGGCGACTTGCCGACCTTGACCTGACGCACGACCTTGCGGGTCTGGGTGTCGATCTGCGTCAGCTTGCCAGCCCAGCGCGATGTCACCAGCAGCGTGCGGCCATCGCCAAGCATCTCCATATCGTCGGGTCCATTGGGTCCGGGAAACTCGTCGACGACCGCGAACGATTGCAGGTCAATCTTGCTGATCGTGTTGCCGCTGCGATTGCTGACCAGCACATGGCGCTGATCGCCCCAGGCGCGGAACGAATGCGCACCCTTGCCGGTATTCAGGCGTTTGATCAGCTTGGCCGGGCCAGCTCCGCTGAGCTCGTAAACCTCGATCTGGCTTTCGCCTGTCAAGGCCACCAGAATATGCTTGTCATCAGGCGCCAGGAAGATGTCAGCCGGCATTTTTCCAACGCGGATCTTCCAGCTTGTGGCCTGCGTAGCCAGATCGATCGCCGTCAATTCGTCGCTGTCCTGCAGACTGACATAAAGCGTCCGGCTCTTGCTGTCGATGGCCAGATGGCTCGGCGTCTTTGGTGCTGCGATGCGTTTGACCAGTTGCAGCGGATTGTTCGCGTCCGCCGGCATCCAGCGGTACAGATTGACCATGTCGAGCCGGTTCGCCGCAGTCACGAACCATTTCATGTCGGGCGAAAAACGCAGGTGATAGGGGTCCTGGATGCC
>CAIJIT010000250.1 GCA_903820745.1 uncultured Burkholderiales bacterium | reverse complement strand
GCTACCTGAGCCAGAAGCTGCCACCGGCCGGCCGCCACCGCGTCTACACCGACCGCGGCGACGACTGGCTCGATTCGCTGTACGCGCCGGCGCACCTCATGGCCGCCGAGGTGCTGCGCGAGCGCGGCTACACCGCCGCAGACGCCATGACGCCCCTGTTGCCGGGCACCGGCCACAACGAGGCCGACTGGGCGGCACGGCTGGCCGGCGTGCTGCAGTTTCTGATGGCACCGCGATGAAGGTCCAGCAGAGCCCAGCCACCGCATCGCCTACCTTTACGCCGGCACCGATCCGCGGGGAAAGGCCCTGCGCTGATGCGGCGTATCGTGCGCAACTTTTACGGCAGCGGCCCGAACGGCATCGCTGGCAATGCCAGCAGCGGCCAGATGAGCGCCTGGCTGGACGGCAATCCGAGGGATGCCACCGCGTTGCCGCATGCTGCGTTGCTGCTGGGCCGCCGGCTCGAACTGGGGCCGGCACGATGAAGCGCCGCCCGTGGCCCTGCCTTCGCTTTCGTCAGCGCCGCAATAACTGTCAACACCTCGTAAAAAGGGGGCGTGGCGGCCCTTTTTGATGGCGAAACATGCCTTAGTTAGCCGCTTTTCCCTTCGGCAGAATGACTTCGATCTGGTCCATGATGTCATTCATGCGGGCTGCGATGGCCTGGTAGGGCGCGGGGCTGGCCAGATCCACGCCGGCTTCCTTCACCAACTCATAGGGATAGCGTGAGCCGCCGGCCTTCAAGATGTTGAGGTATCGGTCGCGCGCGCCCGGTGTGCCCTTGAGGATCTCGGTGGCAAACATGTTGCCAGCGGTAATGGACGTGGCGTACTGAAATACATAGAAGCGGTTGTAGAAGTGGGGAATGAAGGCCCACTCCACGGTATACAGGTCGTCGATCTTGACCACACCTTCCTTGTCACCGTGGTAGCGCTTGAGGATGTCGCCGTAAATCTTGGTAATGCCGTCGCCGGTGAGGGACTCGCCCCGGTCCACTTTGGCGTGCACGGTGCGCTCAAAGTCGGCGAACATGGCTTGGCGGAAGAAGGTGGCACGCATATTTTCCAGGGCGGAGCCCAGGTATAGCAGACGTTCGTCGTCACTCTTGGCGATCTTGAGCATGTGGTCGAGCATCAGCACCTCATTGGTGGTGGACGCAATCTCTGCCGTAAAAATCGGGTACTCCGAATTCACGAACGACTGTGACTTGTTGGACAGGTCCGAGTGCATCGCGTGGCCCCACTCATGCGCCAAAGTCGAGAGCGATTCGTAATCGTCGTTGTGGTTCAGCAGCAAGTAGGGGTGAACGTCATAAATGGAGCCATTCATGTACGCACCAGAGCGCTTGCGCGGACGCGGCGAAACATCCATCCAGCGGCTTTGGGTGCCCTTTGCCATGGCGGCCACATAGTCATCCCCCAGAGGCTTCATGCCGTCGAGCATGAGCGGTATGCTTTGCTCAATGGTGTACTTGAGTTTGCTCGACACCAAGGGCGGGTAGATGTCGTAGTAACGCATTTCACTCACCCCAAGCATCTTGGCGCGCAATTTGAAATAACGGTGCAGCGTGGGCAGGTTGGCATTGGCCTGGTCCACCAGCGTGTCGTAGACCGCGCGCGGGAGCTTGTTGCTGTCCAGCGCTTGGGTGAGTGAATCCGGGTAGTTCCGCACCTTGGCCAAGACCGCGTCTTTTTTGAGCTGCTCGTAGAACGTCACGCCGAAGGTGCGCTCGAACTCTTTCCACTTGCCCCAGAAGGCGTCGAATACCACTTTGCGGTCGGCACGGTTGCTGAGCGAGCGGTATTTGGTGTAAGCGGACTGGTCGACCGTAACCTCGGTGCCGTCTGAGAGTTTGACCTTGGGCCAAGGCATGTCCGCGTTGGCGAGCATGCCATAGACCCCTTGTGCCGCTTCGGTTGCCGTGCCAAAGTTGGCAATCAGCGCTTCGCCTTTTTTGTCCAGGGTGTGGGGTGCAACGCGGGCGATGTCGTCAAGCATGTGCTGGTAGACCACCAGTCCCTTATCTTGCTTGACCATGGCGCTGACCTTGATCGCCCCGAGTTTCAGAATTTCGGGGTTAACGAACGACACGGCACTCTGCAACTGGTTGCCCAAAATGTCCGCGCGTTGCTTGAGATCCAAGCCTGCAGTGGAGCCTGTGTCTTCGTCATGAAATTGGGAGGCATAGCCTGAAAGACGGTAGAGGCGCTTGATCGCATCGGTTTGCAGGTCAAGGCACCCTTTCAGGCGACTAGCGGACTTGCCGAGTTGGCCGCTGCAGCCAGCGATGGTTTGCAGACTCCGCTCTAACCTTGTGGCGTCTTTGTCCCAGTCAGCTTGTGTGGCATAGATGTCCTTGAGGTTCCAACGGTTGGCTTCGGTGTCTGCAGCCAGAGCAGACAATGCGCCTGCGAACAGGCTGGTTGCCAGTGCTGTCTGAAGCAAGGTGCGGGGGAATGAGTTCATGTTGATCGCTCGATGTGAGGTATTGATGTTGAGGATGCTCTGCGTAACTCAACGCGTGTGTGTGTAGTGCGAATCGGGATGGGATGCAAAGCGCATTTTGCGGCCAATAGCGCGTGCTATTGGCAATAAAT
>CAIJIT010000249.1 GCA_903820745.1 uncultured Burkholderiales bacterium | reverse complement strand
GGGCAACATCTCGGCGTGCTGCTGATGGGCGGCCTGTCGGCCTTGATCGTCGGGCCCTGCGTGGCGGCACCGCTGGCCGGCGCCTTGGTCTATATCAGCCAAACCAAGGATGTGCTGCTCGGCGGCCTGGCCTTGTTTTCAATGGCTTGCGGCATGAGTGTGCCGTTGCTGCTGGTGGGGCTGTCGGCCGGCACCTTGCTGCCACGCGCGGGTGGCTGGATGGAGCGGGTCAAGCATTTCTTCGGCGTGATGCTTTTGGCAGTGGCGCTGTGGATGGTGTCGCCGGTCTTGCCAGCTTGGGCGATGATGGCCGGAGCGGCCTTGCTGCTGCTGGCCTGCGCGGTCTACCTGGGCGCTTTCGAGCGGCTGGAAACAGTGACGCCGGGTCGGGCCCTGACCAAGGCCGGCGGACTCGCTTTGGCCGCGTTGGCCGGACTGCAACTGGTCGGGGTGGTGTCGGGTGGCAGCAGCTTGATGCAACCGCTGCAACATCTGGTCAGTAGCACCGGCAAGACCGGCCAGCCAGCGTTTGAGGCCAATGAGCTGAAGTTCGAGCGCGTTGCCGATCTGGCCAGCTTGCAACAAGTGGTCAGCCAGTCCAGCCAGCCAGTACTGCTCGACTTCTACGCCGACTGGTGTGTGGCCTGCAAGGAATTTGAAGCGCTGACGCTGAGCGACCCGGCCGTGCGCCGCCAGTTGGCCGGCTTCAAGCTGCTGCGTGCTGACGTCACGGCAAATTCAAGCGCCGACAAGGAATTGCTGCGCAAATATGCCCTGTTCGGCCCGCCAGCGATTTTGTTCATGAAGCAGGATGGGCTGGAGCTCGCTTCGCATCGGGTCATCGGCTTCCAGGACGCGGCAGCTTTCAGCCAACATCTGCTGAGCCTGATACCCCGTTTGCAGGCTGCGCCAACCACGCTGTAAGGGCCCGCCTACTTGACTACCAGCACCGGCACCTTGGCCAGGGTCAGCACCTTCTGAGCCACGCTGCCCAGCAGCAAGGCATCAAGGCCGCGCCGCCCATGCGAGCCCATCACGATCAGATCGCAACCCTTGGCCTCGGCATGGCCGGCAATCGACTGCGCCGGCCCGTGGATTCTCAACACATGACTTTCGGACCTGACCCCGGCCTTCTGCGCCGCTGCTACGGCGCTGGCAATGCCCTTGTTGGCGCCCTCCTCGGCGGCGTCAAGGTAATAAGCCAGCGCTTCGCCGCCGCCGCCGGTCAGGCTGATAAACGGTGCGGGGTCGATCACGCTGATGACCTCCAGCGCTGCGCCATAGCGACTGGCCATGTCGACCGCCACGCTCACGGCGCGCTCGGCGGTGCTGGACCCATCGGTGGGCAACAAGATCTTCTTGAACATGGCAACTCCTGTTTGAGAATTTTCATTCGGCGAAGGTTCGCCTTGGCATGTACCCAGTTTATTCATCCGAGGCCAGCTGCTGGGGCTTGAATCTCCTGACCTTGTCCCCGAACAAGGGCCGCACCGGCAGATTCAAAGGGCTCCAAAGCCTTAGCCGGGAACCGGACGGTGCTGATGCGACACTGGCTGCATCGGCAAACGCAACCGCCCGCTGGTTGCCATCCCTTAAAACTCCTGATGCCCCATGCCGTATCCCGACTGCGCGCCGCCCGACTGGCTCGCAGCAGCAAACCCTTTCTCGCCCGCGGTGGCTTCAAGCGCGAGCGCTGTGCAGACTGCCGTTTGCTGCCCAGTCATTGCATGTGTGCCCTGCGCCCGTCGGTCCAAACGCGCTCGGGGGTATGCCTGCTGATGGCCGACATCGAGGCGCTCAAGCCGACCAATACCGGCTGGTTGATTGCCGATCTGGTGCCCGACACTTTTGCCTTCGGCTGGGCGCGCACCGAAATCGATCCTGCATTGCCGGCCCTGCTGAGCGATCCGCAATGGCAGCCTTATGTGGTGTTTCCGGGTGAATATGCGGCGCCCGAGCGGGTGGTGCAAAAAATCGCGCCTGCCGATCAACAGACCGGCAAGCGCCCGCTTTTCATCCTGCTTGACGCCACCTGGACCGAGGCGCGCAAGATGTTCCGCAAAAGCCCTTACCTGGACCATTTGCCTGTGCTCAGCCTGCAGCCGGAGCAGATCTCGCAATACAAGCTGCGCCGTTCCCACCGAGACGATCATTTCTGCACCAGCGAAGTGGCCGCTTTGTGCTTGAACCTGGCTGGCGAACTGCTCGCCGAGCAATTGCTGACGGCCTACCTGGCCGTCTTCACCCACCATTACCTGCAGGCCAGAAACCAGTTGCCCATCGCCTGGGACGACGCGGCTCACCAGCGCTTGCGTGAACTTTCGGGCTTGGGCCGGTGACGGCGTCGCAGCTGTCGATTCAAGTCAGATGGACCTTCAGTTTGACCACCTCGATTGCCGCCTTGCCCATCATGCCGCGGCGATAAGGGCTGAAACCGAGCCGCTGATACAGCGCCATCGCCGGCTGGTTGGCGCAGGCGCAGACCACCGACAGCGATGATCCGCCGGCCTGCTGCATGGCCTCGCGCAAGAGCGCCAGCGCAATGCCGCGGCGTTGTTGTTCGGGCCGAACCACCAGCATGGCGATGCTGAATTGCTGCGGTTCGTCGTCCGGACCCAGGCTGATCCAGCCGAGCAAGCTGCCATGCTGGCGGGCACCGCTATAGCTCAGCTCACTTTGCCTGATGGCTTCAACATCCTGTTCCACTTCGGCTGAGTTCACCAATTGCAGCAGTTCGGCCTCCTGGGCATAGGCCAGGGCCAGGACCGCATGGATTTGCTGCGCAACCCCGACATCACGGTGGTCAAGCCGTTCGATCTCCCAATGGCTTGGCTCTTCGCTTGCTCGCATCTGTTCGCTCAAAGCTCGGCGATTGCCCGCGCGGTGCCGTCGGACTCACCGGGCAGCATCAATACGAAAGCCGCCGTGCAACTGGAGATCACCGCCATCGCCAGCAGCAGATTCGAAAAGCCCGCGCTCTTGACTGCCGGCCCCAGCAGATAGACCGCCAGCGAGCTGATGCCGAACGACACCGCCAGACGCATCCCCGAGACGCGCGAGCGGATGGCATCGTCGACATAGCGGACGATCATTGCGTCAGTGAACGGGATGGCGCCGAAGATCATCACCATGAAACCGATCTGCAAGCAAAAAAGCGTCCAGCCCTGCGCATTGGCGGCGAGCAAGAACATCGGAATCTGCAGCAAGACGATCGCCAGATACAAGCGCTTGAGCGGATAGCGATCGATCAGGCGCCCGACGATCACCTGGGCCAGCGAAGCCACGGCATAAACAATCGCCAGCAGCGCGCCGAGCAAGGCCGGATCCTCGACCAGGCCGAGGAAGCGCTCACGCAGCAACTGGCCATTGCCGTTGGTGGTGAAATTGAACAACAGGCTGCTCGAGATCGCTGCGAAAGTCATCACGACGAACAAGCGCGCCAGCAACTTGGGCGACAGTTGTACCGACGACTTGTTCTTGCGCCGGGCCGGCGACTCGGTCTCGGCCGGGGTCACGCGCAGGAAGGCAAAGCCGCAGATGAAAGCCAGCAGCGCCGGGACGATGAAGGCTGCGCGCCAGCCTGCGTACTTGACCATCAAGCCGGTCAGGATGGCGGCCACTGCGATGCCGAGGTTGCCCGCCAACCCGTTGACGCCTATCGTCAGCCCCGGATTGCGCGCATGTTGCAACAACATCGGAATCCCGACCGGGTGGTAGATCGAAGAAAAAGCGCCGAGCAAGGCCAGCGCAGCAGCCATTTGCCAGGCGTTTTGCACCGCCGCACAAAGCATGGCCGCAGCGCCGATGCCGAAAAAGAAAATACCGATCATGCTGCGTCTGCCCCAAAGATCACCCAACCGCCCGGCCGGGACAGAGCCGATGCCGAACAGCAGGAAAGCGCCGGCGCTGTAAGGCATCAGGTCTTCCCAACGCGCAAAACCGAATTCGGTCGCAATGCTGGTGACTGCGGTGGCGAAGATCAACAAGAACAGATGATCCAACGCATGGCCCAGATTGAGCAGGAGCGAGGTCTTGCGGTTCAGCATCATGGCTTGGGCTTCCTGATTACGGCGGCCCGCCGATTCTCACCGATGTGTCTGCGCCACAATCGCGCTTCACCCATCAATCGGAGTTTGTTCCTCATGCGCAGAAATTTGATTGCCCTGGCCATAACCTTGGCGCCCTGGCTGGCAGCTGATGCTGATACCGTGGTGGTGCGCGCCGACCGGATGATCGATGTCAGCAGCGGACAAATGGTCGAAAAACCTCAACTGACGATTACCGACGGGCGCATCAGCGCAGTCGGCAAACAAGGCGATGCGATCGCCAAGGACGCGCGCCGCAT
>CAIJIT010000248.1 GCA_903820745.1 uncultured Burkholderiales bacterium | reverse complement strand
GGCTACAGGCGGTCGCGGCGTTGCCGCCGCGACCGCCATGCAAACCCGGTTCCCGTCACGTCTAGGCAAGTTCCGCGAGGAAACCGCCCACGCGACTATTTGACTTCGACAGTTGCGCCAGCGTCGGCCAGCTTCTTGCGAATAGCCTCGGCTTCGTCCTTGCTGACGCCTTCCTTGACAGGCTTCGGGGCACCGTCGACCAAGTCCTTGGCTTCCTTGAGGCCGAGGCTGGTGACGCCGCGAACTTCCTTGATGACGTTGATCTTGTTTGCGCCGGCAGCAACGAGAATGACCGTAAACTCGGTCTTCTCTTCCACCGGGGCAGCAGCAGCCGGAGCCGCTCCACCCGCAGCAGCCGCAGGGGCCGCAGCGGCGGCCGAAACGCCCAGCCGTCCTTCGAGCAACGTGACGAGCTGCGACGCTTCGAGCAGCGTCAAGCCCTGAATCTGATCCGCAATCGCGTTGATATCCGCCATGATCTTAAACTCCTCTTCTTGCCTAAATTCTTCTTGATGTAACTTTGATCAAACCTGCGGCCAGAAGCCGCCCGCATCCAGACCGGCGTCGCCTTGGAACAATTGTCCCGAAGAACAAACACCTTGCCCGGCACCGCGTCGACTTCCAACCAACCCGCGCTTGTTTGGCCGCCGGACGCGGCCAAGAGCGCTCAGAACCCGACTAAATCAAAACTGCGTCCGGCGGCACGGCATTGCTGCCTTGAAAGCGCTGTCTTGAAAGCTTCGCCAGTATTGCTGCCATGCAAAACTACCATGCAGGGCGGCGGCGAAAAGCTATGCCGAAAACTTCTCTTCCTTGACGCCTTGGTCAATGACTACGGCAAGGTTCCGGCCAACTGCGCCGAGCGTCGTTACCAACCGCTGAGCGGGCGCGTTGATCAGATAAAGCAGCTTCGCGTAGATTTGCTCCTTCGGAGGCATGTTCGCGAGATCGGCAATGGCACTGACGTCCACCGCCCGGCCCTCGACCAAGCCCGACTTGAACACAAACGCCGGATTGGTCTTGGCGTAGTCCCGCAAGGCCTTGGCCAAAGCGACGGGATCGCCCGTCGTGTAGGCCATCGACGTCATGCCCTTCAGACCTGCGAGCACAGCATGTGATGGCAGCCCCTCGGAAGCGACTTCGGCGATGTTGTTTTTGACAACCTGATACTTGCCACCCGCAGCCCGCACGGTCTTGCGCAGATTATAATCTTGGCTGACCGTCATTTTCTGGAAGCCAGCAACGAAAATATTGTTCGTTACCTGCAGTTCCTCGCGCAGCTTCGCGTAATCCTTTTTTTTCTGGTCCCTGTTTTTCATTTCAGACTCCGGGATTTGCGGTACCGCCGACTAGGCGTTGGCGGCCGCGTCCTTGGCGGTCAGTTCGGTGACGTCCAGCGGAATGCCGGGGCCCATGCTCGAGCACAGTGTGGCGCTCTTCACATATTTCCCTTTTGCTGCCGAGGGCTTGGCTTTCAGGACTGCCGCGATCAAGCTGCTGGCGTTTTCCTGAAGTTTCACGGCGGAGAAACTGGCCTTGCCCACCGGAGCGTGAATAATGCCGGTCTTGTCGACCCGGAATTCCACCTTGCCGGCCTTTACCTCCAACACAGCCTTGGCAACATCAACTGTTACACTGCCTGTCTTGGGGTTTGGCATCAAACCGCGAGGGCCGAGGATCTTGCCGAGTTTGCCGACGGAACGCATCATGTCCGGCGTCGCAATGACCGCGTCGTAGTCCGTCCAACCTTCGGACTGGATCTTGTTCACCATGTCATCTCCGCCGACGAAGTCCGCACCGGCCTCCAAGGCTTCGCGCTGCTTGTCGCCACTGGCGATTACGAGAACCTTCTTGGATTTGCCGAGTCCATTTGGCATGACCACAGTGCCGCGGACCATCTGGTCTGCGTGTTTGGGGTCTACACCGAGGCGCATGTGCACCTCCACGGTCTCGTCGAACTTGGCGAAGCGGATCTTTTGAAGAAGGGGGATCGCCTGATCGAGGGGATAATCGCGCGCTTCAATTTGCTTGCGCGCAGCTTGGTACTTTTTTCCTGAGTTCCTTGGCATGTCTCCTCATTGGTGCCAGCGGCTGCGTTTCCG
>CAIJIT010000247.1 GCA_903820745.1 uncultured Burkholderiales bacterium | reverse complement strand
GTCAACTACTCTGGCCGCGTGGTTGTAGGGGCCTGGCGCGGCAGTCTTGCCCGATGGCTCTCTGAAGAAAACTCCCCGTTCGCCCTGAGCTTGTCGAAGGGTGTGACAGGGTGGTTCGACGAGCTCACCACGAACGGACAGGAAGATGGTTCGACGGGCTCACCACGAACGGAGCAGGGTCGGCGTCTACCGAATATGTCGTTGACGGAATATTTTCCTGGAGGAATAATGTCAGGTAAGTGGGATGTAGAGTACACCGATGAGCTGGGAGAGTGGTGGGCCGATTTGAGTGAATCCGAGCAGGAATCGATCGACTCATCGGTGAGGCTGCTCGAAGTGAAGGGGCCGAATCTCGGCTTCCCGCATAGTTCTGGGATCGAAGGCTCGAAGCACGCCCACATGCGCGAGTTGCGAGTGCAACATGAAGGTCGATCGTACCGGATTCTTTATGCGTTTGACCCCCGTCGTAGCGCAATTTTGCTGCTTGGCGGCGACAAGACCGGCGACGGCCGTTGGTACGAAGTGCAAGTGCCGAAAGCCGACAAGCTGTACGACACGCACATTGAAACGTTGGAAAAGGAGGGAAAGAGCAATGGCTAAAAAGTTTGGTGAATTGCGCTCCAAAATGTCACCGGAGTCTCAGTCGCGCGCTGCAGCGCGTGCTGAAGCGATGCTCGTGAACATGCAACTCCAAGAGCTGCGTAAGGCGCGCCATGTGACGCAAGTCGAAGTTGCCAGGGCCATGAATGTCGAACAGGCCGCCGTCTCCAAACTGGAGCGTCGTGAAGATATGTACGTCAGCACCCTGCGCGAATATGTCAGAGCGCTGGGTGGTGAATTGAAGCTGGTTGCCTCTTTCCCCGATGCCGACATTCAAGTTCACCCGTTCGAACTTGCCGAAGGGTTTGGCGTGGTTTGACAAGCTCACCACGAACCGGTGCTTTGGCCGCGCGGTTGTAGGGGTCCATCGTGGCAAGCTTGCCCGTTTGCTCGCTGAAGAAAAACCACCGTTCGCTCTGAGCTTGTCGAAGGGTCTGACAGCGTGGTTCGACAGGCGCACCACGAGCGGACCGGAACATGGTTCGACGGGCTCACCACGAGCGGCTTTGTTGCTGGTTCGACAGACTCACCACGAACGGGTCAATTACTCCGGCCGCGTGGTTGTAGGGGCCTGGCGCGGCAGACTTGCCCGTTGGTTCGCTGAAGAAAATCTCCCGTTCGCCCTGAGCTTGTCGAAGGGTCTGACAGCGTTCACAACAGGCTCACCATCAGCGGCTCTCTGCTCGAGCAGCCGCAATTGCCAGTCAGCGACTCATGAAAGCAGGAACTTCAAGCTCAGCTGATTGAAACCCTGCCAGTCCTCGAACTGGGGCCAATGTGCAACGCCATCCATGTCGACCCGGGTGGCATGCGGCAACAAGGCCGCTGCACGGGTGATGTTGCGTTTGAAATGCTCGCTGTCGTCATTCGATCCCACCAACAAGGTCGGGGTCTGAATGCTGCGCCATTCGTCATCGGCAATGGCACTCTTGGCAAACATGTCGTTTTCAGTCAAGGCCAGAATACGCCGCATCGATGCCTTCATTTCAGGCAGGCGATAGACGGTTTGCCGTACCTTGATGAAATCCGGAATGCGCTTTTTCTCGTCATGAATCAGATCAGTGAAAACATTCTTGACGCGTGCCCAGCTCGGGTCGTCAATCGCTGCCATTCGGTCGTTGCGAAGGCTGTTGATGGCTGGCAAATTGGCAGCGGGCGGCCTTGTCAGGCCCGAGACTGCACAAAGAATGAGGTGCCTGACTCGCTGAGGGTAAGTATGGGCAAAACGGGTGGCAATCCAGCCCCCCATCGAGACACCAAAAATCGACACTTGATCGACGTTCAAGGCGTCGAGAAATGCCGCTACATGGCGCACATAGTCATGGATTTCATACACTGGCTGTTCAGGCTTGTCGGAAAAACCTGCCCCTACCAAATCCAGGGCAAGAACATTGAAATGTTTTGAGTAGGCGCCAATGTTGGCGCAAAAACACTCCCAGCTGCCACCAATGCCATGCAGCAAAAGCAGGGCTGGCGCTGTGGGTGACCCCGCTTGCACATAACGCGTATTGATGCCACCCGCCGAAACCCATGTCTGGCGGAAATCAAGCTGCATCAGGTGTGACCAAATGCTGTCGTAATCGAGCTCAGGATTTGCTTCGGCGCTGGGGTTGGCGATTTCGGTCATATTGTGTTTTCCAGATAAATCAAAAGGGCGGGACTCAATGGGTGTTTCCGGATGCGAACCGCATTGCGGCGTATTGCTTCAACAGGTCAGTGGACGAACCTGTGCCGAAAACATAGCGATCCGGACGAATCAATACAGAGGGCGCATTGCGCTCATCCAGCCACTTCAACAAGGTGTGGGCAAAGGGCAAGAATCTGGGTGAAGCCAGGTCAACGAGTTCGACGCCCAGCGAGAAAGCCAAGCGCGCCAATTCGGCATCCGAATCACGCCGCCCGGCGGTTTCAATTGGGTCACTTGAGTCAGCAGGCCTGCGAATCATGACTGCGCCCAAGCCCAGAAAATCATCCAGCTTCAAGGTTTGCGTCAAGCCGGCTTCGGTTGTAATGCTCACCCAGGGCTGCGGAAACAATTGCCCGGCGCCAGTCGTAGAGGCGATCAGGTAGCCACGGCTCATGGCCGGGAATTTCATCGATATTCCAGGGCGCCCAGCTGCCACCTCGCTGCGAATCGTCGCGTCACGCTGCTGCGCCTGCTTGGGATCAAGCGTGCAGACGATGCGTCCCATGCGAATCGCCTCTTCAATGATCGCCTGGACATGGGGCGAACGTTCGATTTCATAGCTATCAAGCAGGCTTGCGTCGGCCCGTTCGCTCAACACCTCGGTGAGTTTCCAGAATAGGTTCAGGGCATCCCTGACACCAGAGCACAAGCCTTGGCCCGCAAAAGGCGGCATCTGGTGCGCCGCATCACCGGCCAGCAGGACCCGGCCCTGGCGCCATTTGCGCGCCAGCAGTCCGTGAAAACGGTAGACCGCTTTTCGCTCTATCGTCAGCTTCCCGGGATCAATCCAGGGCGCAATCCAGGATGCAACGCTGTCGTCTGACAATACCGCGTCAAGGCCTTCTCCCGGCTTGAGCATGAATTCCCAGCGGTAACGACCTGGCCCGAGCCGAAGAAAGGTCGTGGGCCGCAACGGATCGCAAACTTGCAAATTACGATCGGGCAGTGCGCTCCCATGCTCGGTAAAGGTATCGACGACCAGCCAGGGTTCGTCAAATCCGAAATCCTGCAGTTCAATCTTGCAATGTTTCCTAACTGTGCTTGACGCACCGTCGCAGCCGATCAGGTAGCGTGCACGAACTTCGGTGTTTTTGACGCCAGCCTGGGGGGCTCCTGGATTGCCCAGTTGTGCGGTGACGCCGTCTTCATCCTGCTCAAAACCCAACAGCCGGGTGGACAATTTCAGGGTCGCTTTGCTGTGACCCGCAAGCAGGTCGCGCACCGTTTGCTCTACTGCCGGTTGATAAAACGTGTAGTTGCCCTGCCAGCCAGAAATGCTGGGTTCTTTGCGATCAAACTCCAGCAAGGTTTCGCCGCCCGCATCGACAAAGGCGTAATAGCGAGTGCAACAAGTGTGGGGCAATACCTGGTCGCTTATGCCCAGCCGCTGAAATGCCCGCATCACTTCATGGTCGACGCCGGCTGCTCTGGGCAGCGGAAACGCATGCGCATCGCGATCGATTGCAAGGACCCGCCAGCCGTCATTGACCAATAAGGCCGTGAGCATCGCGCCCACTGGCCCGAGCCCCACCACGAGAAAGTCATAGTCCGAGTGATCGTCAATCAAGAATGCGCGCATGTACCCCAGTTCGGTTGCTTGAAACCGGATATGAGCGATACCCTGAACTTTGATTGGGCACCGGGCCAATCCAAAAATCCATCTGACGTCGAGCAAAAGCAACTCATTTTCCAGCCCCATTTGAAGTGGCGCCCACACAATGCCCGGGATGGCGATAGGGCCTGCGCAAGCTTGCTTTGGAGCTTAGGTGATTTGCCTGTGAGCGCCAAGATTTGCGGGCTGTATACCTGCAATGCGGTTCGGGACATAGCCACCAAGCAATCGTCGAATCAACCCGGTGGGCAATCCCTGGCCGCCCTCGGGCGGCCAGGGATTGATCTCTCTCTTCCATCAACCCCAAAGATTAAAACTGCGCCCTCAAGCCCGGAGTTGCGCACTTCCCATCACCCGT
>CAIJIT010000246.1 GCA_903820745.1 uncultured Burkholderiales bacterium | reverse complement strand
CCACCCAAGCAAACCGGCAACCCGCGCCTTGACGGCCTGCGTATGTGGCCAATCAAGGGCTTCGCGGAATTCTGGGTCTATTATACCTTGTTCACGCGATAATCCGGTATTTGATTGGGTCGATTATCCTGAAATTGTCGGTGACTTCGTCGCAGTATGTGCGCCAGTTGCGTGGCACCTCGTCACGCAAGAATGCCAGCATGGCGATGCTGAAATCCTTGAAACTCGGGTAGCACCTGTTGTGGGTGATGTGGCGATGCATCAACCCCCATAATCGCTCGATGGGGTTCAAGTGCGGACAATAGGCAGGAACGAAGTGCAGCCTGATCCGGCAATCCGGTCTCGCCAACCAGGCCTGCACCAACTTCGCGTGATGGTACCGGGCATTATCCAAAAAGACATGAATCAACCGCATGCCCGGGTATAGCATCTCGAGTGTCGTCAGCAGCAGGATCGTGCTCAAAGCATCCACGGTCAGGACGTCCTTCATGACCGTCCGGCCGGTTTCGAGGTCGATGGCGCCATGGATGTTCAGGCGATCCCGTCCGCTGCTTTGTTCGAGCGCGACAGGTGCGTCTTTCGGAGCCCAGCAGCCGACCGGGCGGGCCGCGTGCGTCGGGTGCACCGCATCGGCGAAAATCACGGCCTCATCGGCGGATAATTGCTTCAGCAGCGCCTCGTAGAGCGCGATGAAGGCGGCTTGCTTCGCGGGGTTCAGCTTGCGCGAGATCGCCGTCGGTTTGCGATGTTCCATACCGAGCCGGTGCATCAGCGCGATCAGGCCGGATCGGGTCTGGTATTCGACGCCGAACTCCGCCGCGATCCAGGCACCGATCTGGCGGGTCGTACGGGGCAGGGTGCTGGAAATCCAGGCTTTCAGCTTGTCCTGCTGCTCCACACTCAACCGGCAGGTGCTGCCCTCGTGATGGAAGCTCGCCAGGCCTTCGATGCCGTCCTCCTTGTAGAGATTGTACCAAGTGCGGATCGTGTCATCGTCGAGGAACAGGACCTTGGCGATGGCCGCGCATGTCATGCCGTCATCAAGGAGGACCAGGGCGTTGGCACGTCGCGCGAGCCGATGGGCGGCCGACCCGTCGCGGGCCAGTTCGATCAGGTCTCGCCGTGATTCTGGGTCGAGGAAGCCGCGCCGGATCATGCAAGGCAGCAGAATCGCGTTCAAACGCCTTGGCAAGCGATTCCTTCGGATTATGGCGGAGTCAGGGTATATCATCGGTCGTGAGACTTGCAAAGCCTACTAACGATAACGTGAAGACAAAACAGCGTGACCGGTAAGGGAACTCGCTGGCGACGATGGGCCTTGCGGGGTCCGGCGTCGCGAGAGAAGATATGGCTGACCTTGAGTTACAAAATGGTTTCAGTTTATCGGTCGACAACTAAAAATCATGTTTTGGATCATTTTTTATCTCACGTTACCGTTACCGCAGCCCATTCTGCCCGTCACCCGTGTGACAACCGCGCCTCCACCGCAACCGCGAGTACCGGTGCCGGCCGACTCGGAGTTCAATCCAATGCAATCCATGCTGGCGAACCTGCGTGACGGAAGCTGGGCGAACGCCCGGAGAATCGTAGCATATTTGACGATTCTGCTGATATTGGAGGTTCTCGTCATGGCTTTCTGCGTCGCGGGGACGCATGGCCTGATCGTGCCGCTCGCCGGCCCCGCCTCAACCGATTTCGTCAGCTTCCACGCCGCCGGCAGTTTGGCCGCCAATGGCACCGCGCCGCTGGCTTACGACCGCCAAGCGCACTACGCAGCCGAGCAGGCTGTGACGGAAAATGGGATTCCGTACAATTTTTTCT
>CAIJIT010000245.1 GCA_903820745.1 uncultured Burkholderiales bacterium | reverse complement strand
GCGCAGGTGCAGGCGATCCTGATCCTTGCGGATCAGCTCACGCACGTATTCGCTGCTGGTGCCGTAGCTGCCTTGATTGACCTGCTCATCCACGAAGGACTTGAGCGTGTCGGGTAGGGAAATGTTCATTGTGCTCATGGCTCAAGATTAGTCGGTTTGGCAAAATTTGGCAAGATTCATGTTTTGTGTCTGACCGGCCAGATCAATCAAGTCGAGTGAGATGAGCATTCCCAATGCTCACTCTCTCTTTAGAGAGCCCCCACCGGGAACCGGGAAAGTGAGGTAAACACTGGGTTTCATCGTTCCCACCCCCTTGCCTGGAAGGATAGCGACCGGGAACGATTCAACCCGCGTGGCGTCTGGCTTCAATCGTTCCCAGAGGGGTATTCGTTCCCGGTCGGGAACCGGGAAGCCGGGAACGATTGTTGAAGCCTGGGAATGATCACGCACCGTCCTTCATCCCGGGCTGGGAACGGCTCAAATGCCCAGTGATGAACACGGCCTCACCGCGCGCGACCGGCCCATCCGGCACGTCCAGCCACTTGACCAGTTTTGAGCCCTCGGCCATCGCCATCACCAGTTCCTCGCGGTCTAGCAATGCGCCCACCCACTCGGCCAGCCGATGCTTGCCAATGGCGTGGAAGGCTTCCGGCAGTTCGTGCCGTCGCTCATAAACGCCGTTGCCACCGGTCTTGGTGTAGGGTCGCCCCTCGACGGCAGCACGGGCAATGGCGGTCTTGAGTGCGGGGTGCAAGTCTGCGTCGGGCTGACTGGCGCGCACCAGTTCGCGGCTGCGATCCACCAACAGGCCTCGGGTGTCGCGCAAAAAGGTGGCGACCTTGAGATTGGCGCGGCCGTTGGCCTTGACCACACCGCCCATCACCACACGGCCACGCTCGAAGGACTCGCCCAAGGTTTTGCAGATGGTTTTGGCGTCCATCTCCTTCGGGTTCCACAGGGCGTAGACAGAGCGCACGCCATCGACCAATCCACCCGTGCCACGAATGGCTTCGCGTGCTTGCTCAGGCGTGGATGCCTCGCGTTTGGCAAAGTGGTGCGACACGATGACCGAGGCACCGGTACTGGCCGCCAGCGCCGCCAGGCGTGAGCAGACGAACTGCGCGTTTTCTGGCACGTTCAGATCCAGCGCACACAGCGGTTGCAGCGGGTCGAGGACGACCAGTATCAGCCCGGCCATCGATTTCAGTTGTTGTTCCAGTGCCGCCCACGCCGTGGTGACGGACGGGCCGCGTGTCGCGGGATCGGGAGCGAACAGCGCGACGGCACCACCAGCATCGGGCAGCGGCAGCACGTACAGCCGTTCCGGAATCGGCCCGAGCGCGTTGAGCCGGTTGTGCACCTCGATGGCGTCGTCTTCGGCTGTGACGTAAATCGCCACGCCGTGACCGGTCAGCGCGCCGCCGAACAGCATCGGCGCATTGAGCCACGAACCATCGAACGCCGACACCTCGCGTGACAGAGCCAGCAACAGGAAGGATTTGCCGACGCCACCGCCCGCAGCCACCAGCGCGGCTTGCGCCAGCGGGAACACGCCCTCGACCAGCCAGCGCCGGGGTTTCGGTTCGCCGGTGAAACGTTCGGCAGCGCGCCACTGGGTGACGTCGAATGGCTGGCTGGCTTTGCTGTTCACCCGGGGCGATGCGGCAAGCAAGGCCTCGACATCGAAGCCTTCGGCTACGGCATCGGCAGCATCCCATTTTTTCGGCTTATCCATCGGCATGGTGACCCGCCGCACCTGCGCACCGATGCTGCGCAATTTGGTGATTACCGCATCGGCGTATTTAGCGCCCGCCGCATCGTGATCGGGCCAGACCGCGATGGTTTTGCCTGTCAGCGGCGACCAGTCGGTTTTATCGATGGCCGTGGCCGCGCCACCCATTGCGGTAGTGGCGACGATGCCGACACGCATCAGGGCATCGGCGCATTTTTCACCTTCGACCAGCACGACCGCATCGACGGCGCTGATCGCTGGCAGGTTGTACAGCGGTCGCGGTTCCGGCATGCGCATTGCGCGTGTTTTGACATCCCACGGTCGGTACTGCTTGCCATTCGGTGAGTCGTAGCGATAGACGCAGGCCAGCAGTTCACCGTCAGCGCTCAGGTAGTCCCACTTGCCGCTGTGCTGGCCGAGTTCGTTATGGGCAACACCGGGCTTGGCATTGCTTGCAGCGATGGGGCGTGGCACTGCCAGCCAGTCGCCTACGTCATTCAGCAAATCACCAAAGTCGCGCGGCAAGGTGAATCCACGCACGGCGGCCCACAGTGCCAACAGGTCGCCGGATTCGCCGGTGGCGAAATCAATCCAGATGCCGCGCTTGGCTCCCTCCAGTTCAATGACCAGACTGTCGCCAGGATCACCCTGCAGGTTGCCGACCACAAAGTGCGAGCCCTGGCGTTTGCCGTGCGGGAACAGATAAACGAGAACCACCTCCAGCCGATCCAGCAGGCGCGCACGCAGATCATCTTTGTCGTGGTGCCGGATGGGTGCAAGGTCGGGCATAAGGTCGACTGCATCGTTGAAGTCGAAATAGGCGTAGGCCAGTTGAACGGTAATTGCTGGAGCGGCATCCGTCATTGGGTGTGCTCCTGGTCGAGTCGTGCCTTGAACCAACTGCCATCGGCGCGCACGCAATAGAACTCGCGGCCAGCGCCCCGGTATTTGCTATCT
>CAIJIT010000244.1 GCA_903820745.1 uncultured Burkholderiales bacterium | reverse complement strand
CTGGCCAGCACCCCAGCGCTGATCAAGTGTGCAATGTCAACTCGTGCCGGCAGCGTCTTGCGCGTTCTTGCCATCTGTCATTCCCATCTTGGTTTCGATGAGAATGGATTATCAATGAAAAATCACTATCTGAACAGTATTTGGCTTAGGGCGCAGACAGACCAGGCTCATCCGATGGTCACCCGTCAGTCCTGAAAAAACCAATGTTGACGGGTAAGTGTTTGGTATATATCATGTTGTATACCTTTCAATAAAGGAGCTTAAAATGTACCAAACCGCAAAAATATTCGCTACAGGTCGCAGTCAGGCGGTTCGCCTGCCGCTGGAGTTTCGTTTCGACGTGTCGGAAGTTTTTATCCGTCACGACCCTGTCACGGGCGATGTAGTGCTGTCGCGTAAACCGACAGACTGGCAAGGCTTGCTCGACGTGGTGGCAAACAACAAAGATGATGACCTTTTGATCGAGCGCCGCCAAACCCATACGCGACGGGACCCCTTTGAGGGCGTGGACGAATGAGCCAGCGCTACATGCTTGACACCAATGTGGTCAGCCACATCATGCACGGGCGCGATGCCCAATTGCTGGCGCACTTGACGAAAGTATCCGTGGGGCAGGCAGTCATGTCTAGCGTGACCCTTGCAGAGCTGGAATATGGTTTGCACCGCAAGGGGCAACCCGTTCGCTTGCGCAATGCCCTAACGCAAGTGCTACTCCGTGTAGACGTGTTGCCTTGGGATGAGGGCGTAGCGACTTGTTATGGTGAATTTTGCACAACGCTGGAAGCCCAAGGCATCAACCTCAGCGACTTTGACATGATGATCGCTGCTCACGCGGTAACGGTAGATGCAACGCTGGTAAGCCGTGACAAGGCGTTTAAGCAAGTGCCCGTGGGCCGCTTGAGGCTGGAGATTTGGTAGCTGCAATGCCATGCGCCCTGTTCACCTGGCCATCGAAAGCCTTAGTGGCCCGGCCCGTGGCCAAAGCCAAAATTTACGCAAACGCCAAGCCCACGGCCGCCTTGCGTGCGCTGTTTGTCGATTAGGTCGATAGCATCACAGGGGCTTTTAAGCCCCAGCTCTCGGTCAACGCTGGGGTGCTTGTCGGCCAGATCCTTGCGCCGGAAAACCTTGCCGGCGCTCAGATTGAAACTCTTTTGGAAGCGTACTTGACCGGGAGTGGCAGCTACTGGCATTGTGAAAATATTTTCTGACGTTTCATGCAGTACCACACAGGCTTCGGGTCCTGGGCGCGGACTTGGTCTTCGATGGCGTGGTAATCGTGCACGGTCAAGGCCTGGGCCATGATGTCCACGTCTTCGGTGATGCGGAGGCGGTCAGACCGCTCTTGCGTCAACAGCAGGCCGGTGGCGCAGACCCCAACAAAAATCACGCTGTCGCACACCGGCCCCAAGGCCGTGGCCACCAGCTCCAAAATCGCCAGATTGGGGTTGTTGAAAGCGGCCATCAGCTCAGCCGTTCTTCGAGCAGTTTGCGTGCCATCTCGCGTTCGCGCGCCTGACCTATGCCCAATGCGTCAAACAGCGCCAGTAGCTCATACAAAGCCGGGTCTTTGACGGCGGCCAAAGCTAGTTTGGGGTAGAGCGGCAGCAGCGCGCTGCCACGCACCGGACCATCGGCATGCGGCCATACGGGCGGCATCTCATCTGCAAACAGTAGCTTGGACTTGAGAGGCTCGACGCCATAGGCGGTAGGGAAACCCATCGAGATTTCTCCGCGCACCGCCGGAAAAAAATACGCAGCCCCCTGCAGCATCATGGGTCGGAAAGCTGCCATGACCAAGGCCGGAGCGTCGTTCACTTCCGTCAACAACCGGGCCCCACTCAGACGCGCCATGCAAGCATGGGCCTCGAACTGCGACATGTGCATGGCCTGCGCCAGTGCTACATAGGGAAGCTTTTGCCCGGCCAAACAGACCCGCTTGAATGCCATGGCCAAATCTTGCGGCTTTAGTGACCATTGCGCCTGCGCCAGCCTTGCCTTGATGCCTGTTGAGCTCATTTTGGTGTTTGAAATATGCGATATGCAGTTTGCATGCTGCAGACGGATGACGGTCGCGATTCGCGACGCGCGGCATCTGGACCGATTTCAATGGTTTCCAAGTTAATGGCCACTTTCAGATTCTCCTTGGAAAAATATTTTTCCAAGTAAATGAACACCGCGGCCGAAGCCATGACCGACCTGCTGATGCTGCTTACGAACGGGTCCTGAGTGGCTACAGTGAATTTTGTTGAGGCTCGATCAAGAAGCGCGCACGCTGCGGCTTGGTTTGTGAGAGTTTTTACCCGTACGGGGGGGCAGACAAAGGATGCAATACTTGGCTGGAAATGGTTGAAATGCTTAACCGTTGCTTGACGCTCCGAACTCCAACTCGCTCGCCAATCGCGCGGCGCTGTCGCGATGCTGCGGCGCCACTGTCTGTTTGGTCAGGTTTCAATGAGACTCGAAATGCCATTCCCTCAGATCAAGGTTTCACGTCGAACTGCGTGCAAGACGTTGCTCTTGTCTGCAGCCAGCCCGCTGCCAGTATTTGCAAAAAATAACTACCCGGAGCGACTGATTCGCCTGGTTGTCCCTTATGCGGCCGGCGGCGGCGTGGATTTCATGGAGCGGCAGCTTGGGCTGCGACTTGCGCAAGCTTTTGGGCAATCCGTGATCATCGAAAATCGTACCGGCGCAGGCGGTACGGTGGGAACCAATCATGTCGCCAAGGCGCCGCCCGATGGCTACACCCTGCTCGGAATCGACAGCAGCTACACCGCTTTCCCCTCACTGTTTCGCAACCTGCCGTGGAACTTCGATAACGACCTCATTCCCATCACGACCTTTGCGATGACGCCGCAGGTCATGATGGTGCCGGCCGCTTCGCCGTACCAGAGCGTCGGTGAACTGATCGAAGCCGCGAAGCGTTCGCCAGGCAAGTTGAACTTCGGCTCGGGCGGCCGCGGCAGTTCGCCTTCGATGGCCGCTGAACGCTTTTGCGTCGAAGCGGGCGTGTCGATCACCGACATTCCCTACAAGGGAGGCTCGGAATCGCTGGTCGGTTTGCTCTCGGGGCAAGTCGACATGGTGATGACCTCGCCACCGACGGCATTGGGGCAGATGCGAGCCGGCATGGTTCGCCTGCTCGCGGTGTCGAGCGAAAAACGCAGTGCCGTCATGCCTGACGTGCCGACCTTTCGGGAGTCTGGTTTGCCCGGTTTCGTTTCGGCAAACTGGTTCGGTTTGATGGCGCCGCGCGGGACGCCGCCCGAGGTGATTGCGCGCTTGCACGAGGAAGTGGTCAAGCTGCTTCAATTGCCTGAAGTCCGCAAAATCTTGAACGATCAAGGGGCTGAACCGGGCGGCATTGCGCCCGATCGTTTCAAGGAGCAGGTCGTCAAGGAAGCGGCGATCTGGAAGTCGATCATGGCAAAAGCGGGAATTGCGGCTCAATGAAGGCACCACGGATAGTCGCGACGGATCTGTGGTTTCCCGAGGGGCCAATCTGGATGCCCGACGGCAACCTGCTCGTCGTGGAAATCCGCCGCGGCACCCTGACCCGCATCGAACCCGATGGTCACAAGGAGATCGTCGCGGCGCCCGGCGGGGGGCCCAATGGCGCAGCCATCGGCCCGGACGGGGCTTGCTATCTATGCAATAACGGCGGCTTTCGCTGGACTCAGTCAGCCAGCGGGCGAATGGTCGTGTCGGGGCAGGCCGAGGACTATCGAGGTGGCCGCATTGAACGCGTCGATCTGCGCACCGGCCAGGTCGATGTTCTCTACGACGCCATCGAGGGACGGGCGATCCGCGGTCCCAACGACCTGGTGTTCGACCACCACGGGGGGTTCTGGTTTACCGACCCCGGCAAGAATCGCCCGCGCGATCTGGATCACGGCAGCGTCTGTTATGCCAAGGCTGATGGGTCTTTCATCCGCGAGGTCATCTTTCCGATCAGCAAGCCCAATGGCATCGGCCTGTCGCCCGACGGCAAGACGCTTTACGTTGCCGAAACCGAAACCGCCAGGCTCTGGGCATGGGATGTGGTGGCGCCGGGTGAACTGAAGCTGCCGCCGGCCTCGCCGTCGACACACCACCATCTGGGTCGATTGGTCTACGCCTCGCCGGTCTATCAGCGATTCGACTCGCTGAAGGTGCAGGCCGATGGCCGGATCTGTGTCGGCACATTGGCTCGCGGTGGTATCACGGTCTGCAATCCGGACGGCAGCGGTGCTGAATTCGTGCCCATCCCGGGCGACACCCAGGTCACCAACCTCGCGTTCGGTGGGCCGACATTGACAAAAGCCTATGTGACGCTCAGTTGGGCAGGTCAGCTTGTCGAGCTTGATTGGCCCAGCCCCGGGCTTGCGCTGGCCTACGCGTAGGTATGCTCTGATGAGGAACGGACCCATGCGCTTGGCAATTCTGGACGACTATCACGGCATTGCGAAGACGATGGTGGCGTGGAACAGCATTCCCGGCCTGACTGTCGTGGCCTTTCGTGACCATGTCGAAGACGCGGATGAACTCATCCATCGGCTCGACTCGTTCGACGCTGTCATGCGCATCCGTGAACGAACGGTGTTCACGCGCGACATCCTGGAGCGATTACCGCGCCTGAAGCTGATTCTTGCAACCGGCATTCGCAACGCGAAAAGTCTCGACCTCGCTACGGCCGACGCGCGTGGCATCGTCGTTTGCACGACTCATGCGCGCGCCGAGGTCACCGTCGAGATGACCTGGGCCTTGATTCTTGCGCTGTCGCGTCGCCTCATCGACGAGGTCGCCTCGGTGCGGTCAGGCGGTTGGCAGCGCCATCTCGGGATTGGCCTGGCCGGCCGCACCTTGGGCGTGGTGGGCCTTGGCCATATCGGCCTGCCGGTGGCCGAGGTAGGGCGCGCCTTTGGAATGAAGCTGCTGGCCTGGAGCCCGCACATGACGAGCGAGCGGGCCGCAAGGCATGGCGCAGAGGCCGTGGATAAAACCGCGCTGTTTGCCCGTTCGGATGTGGTGACGATTCACATGCCACACACGGCGGCCACCACCCACATCATCGACGCGCATTGCATCGCTTCAATGCCAGCGCACGCCTACCTCGTCAACACATCGCGGCCTCAATTGGTCGACCAGGCGGCCCTGCTTGAGGCCTTGCAAAATCGTCGCATCGCGGGAGCCGGGTTGGACGTTTATGACATCGAACCGTTGCCACTTGATCATCCCTACCGCATGTTGTCCAACGTCGTGGCGACACCGCATATCGGCTTCGTGAGCGAAGAAAACATGCGGATTTTCTTCGAGGAATCGCTGGCCAATCTCGCCGCCTTCATGAAGGGCGAACCGATTCGCCAGATCACTGCTGCCGCGCCGTTCAGGCCTGACACCCATGTTGCCAGACTGGGCAGCGTGACTTTGTAGTGAGGCGTCGGCTGCGGGCTTGTGGGGGCGGATCTGGAGCAAGCAAGACCGGCGTGGCCCCAAATATTTTTGAATTGGCAGGAAAGCAAAATGCTGAAAAAAATGGTTTCTTGACGCTCGCAGCCGTCATGGCGCTGATGACGGGTTCCGTCTGGGGGCAGACGAGCCAGGTCCAAGCGACGGTTGCGCGAGCCAAGGCACTGGAATTGGACACGCCCTATGTTCCACCGTCGGGAGAGACGATCGAGCAGTACGCTTCCGGCTTTGCCAAGATCATGTGTTCGGCGGTGTTCGTGACCGGATTGGACTCGGCCTTCGCTGCCGAAAGCGTTGGCTATTTCACGGCGCCCTACGCCGAACGAGCCAAGCGTGGTGTACCTAAGCTACACCCAGCGGTGCCATCGGCGTGACCATTGCTCGGCCACGCGAAGGAGACAAGTCTAGCAAGTGCTTGGTTCGTGGTAGGCTGCCCTGGGGCCAAATCAAGCGGTCATTTTTTCGATGGCAGCCAGGAAAATCTTCGCATCAGAGACCATGGTCGCAACGTCTTCCCTTTCAACTGAATCACCACCGTAATCTGCCAATAGGCGCATCTCTTCAGCCCTTTTGAGCGATCGCCCCAAATCTCGAGACAGCGTCCCGTCTTTGACCAAGTGTTCGCTAAATGCGTTGATTAAGCCTCGATGGGTCTTAGCGAAATCTGCCTCTGTGCGACCTAGCTTCACCAAAAGTGCAGCGCGTGCGGCATCAAACATCGCGTAGTAAGCCCGATTGCAGGCGCCATCTGCATCGTTCAATTCGATCAAGCCTTGGGCCGATCGAAGTGCTTGATGGGCTTTGGTCATCAATGCGCTTGCTGCCCGGTTATTCGTCACAGTCGAATGCCTTCGCGGGCTATATTTTCGAGCAAGGATGGATTCGAAAAACGTTCCGGATGGTCCCATTGATCCATCCATACGGGCAATGGAGAAATATTGATGCCCGTTTCCATCAGCACGTCAAATGCCAGATTCGCCATGGCCATCTTGGTTGGCACCAGTCGAGCATGTTCGCCCTCCAGCAACACGGCGACATCAGCATCACTGTCAACCCTGTGGGTACCTCTTGCGCGGCTGCCAAACACAATCGCCCCTCGAGGATGAAATTGCGCTTGCGCGACCTCCAAAAAGCGGCGAACAGCCTGCTCGGTTTGTGCATCGAGTGACGGTTTTAAAGGGCGCGTGTTAGTCATATTGCGGTGGCATATCTGGCTACGAGTTTACGGTCGAAAGAACTTTTTCTGCCATCTGTCCGTCAGATAGCTTTTTAAGTTCAGCAATCTTGAGCCCCAAAGACCCCTGCAATTCCTTTTGAACGTAATCGGAGATCAACTTCTTGTTTTGCCTTAAGGAGTCGATTTCTGATTTCGTCAGCCGTGTGGAATCCAACAAGGTACTGGGCTTCGTTTGCGGTGAGGGCTTTGACATGGGTGCACCTGATCAATGTCCTGGGGGGTGTTCAGTAATGAACTGCCGCAAGGCAGCATTCACGCGGGTCTGCCAGCCTTTTCCGGTCGCCTTGAATGTTTCCAGTACATCAGCATCTAGGCGAATCGCTGTGAAGACCTTGGTCTCATCTGCCTTGGGGCGGCCGCGAGTGCGCTTCATGGCAACCAAGGCGGCATAGGCCTGAGGTGCCAATGCTTCGCTGGCAGGCTTGGCGCCTTTGTGCCAATCACTGCCGAGTTCACGCGCATCTGCATCAGCTTCAATGCCCGAATCAATAGCTGCGGTCTCGTCGGAGTTGGGAATGATCGTTCCTGGTTTAAGTTTCGGCATAGCTTTTCACCTCCCTTGGGTTGGCCCTGCGCAGTCTTATGACACGCACCGCATCGGTGCGAAGGCAGAAAACCATCACGTGCAAGCGGTCTCCGATATACCCTTTGGCTTCAAAGCGTGGCTCGGCATATTGTTCGCGCGTGTCCTCACGAACCACCGCAGATTCCCATTCAAAACCGTCGGCATCAGCCAGCGACAAACCATGCTTTTCGAACTTGCTTTCGTCCTTGGCGGGATCGAATTCGAAGTCTATTTTATTTATTGTATAAACAAAAAATGTGGTGTCAAGTCTCCACAGCTATGCATGGCGGCGCCCCAACAAAATACCCGACAGTTGCGCGCTTGGCCCTTCGACTCTGCGATCGCCGCTGCTTGGGCTGGTTTTTGCTGCGGCGTGGGCACGGGTTTGGGTGGCGCTTTGGGCAAGGGAATTTTGATCGGCTTCGCTCTGGCGCCTGTTGTTGGCGTTGGGTGTTGAACCCTGCTGTTGTCGACGATGATCAAGCCTGCCAACAAGAACCCCGTTCACACCATGTCCAAAAAATCACTTCAATCCCTGTTCGCGCAGAAATCCTGGGCCAACAATGAGTTGTTCAACGCGCTGGCTCCGGTGGCGGCTGAACAGGGCGCGGAATCGGTTCACATGGCGCTTCGGATGCTCAACCACATCTATGTGGTGGACCGGATCTTTCAGGCGCACTTGCTGGGCGAGCCGCATGGCTATGCAGCCACCAACACGGAAGCCACACCGGACCTGGGTGAGCTTCAATTTGCCGTCGCCGAGCTTGATGCCTGGTTTGAGGGCTACGCCGGCAATGTCACTGCGCATCAACTCGACGAGCCAATCTCATTTCAGTTCACCGACGGTGACGCCGGCACGATGAGCCGGGAAGAGATGCTCTTCCATGTCATCACCCATGGTTCTTACCACCGAGGCAATGTCGGGCAGATGATGAAGGCGCTTTCTGTTGCGCCACCACGCGACCTCTATACGAAGTTTCTTCATGTCCGCGAGCCGTCACGCCGGAAGTCTTGATCATTCACCTAGCCAACGGCCTTCCAGCCAGGCACCCGCTTCGACGGATTTCCTTGCGCCGGCAATCAACAGTTCGACCGCGCAACGGACTGCGTGTCCGGTTGGTCGGTCGGTCGGTACGGCGAGGACGATGGTGCGGGTGATGGCCGGATCGGACAGGGGTGCGCCGCTGAGCTGCCCGGTGCGCAGGTCTTCGGCCACGGCGATGGGCGGCAGGATCGTCAGGCCATGCCCGCTGAGTACCAGGCTGCGTTGCACGCTGAGCGCATTCGTCTCGGCTGCGATCGTCAGTTCCAGCCTCGACACCGCGCAGGCGTGATCCACGAGGGCGCGGATGCCGTGCGGCGGACTTGGCAGCACCAGCGGTGTGCCGACCAACTGGGCCAGTGGCATCGGCTGGTCGCGACGCAGTTTTGCAGCCTTGGGTCCGATCACCCACAGGGGCTCTTCGATCAGCGGCTGGGTCCGCACGTCCGGCGAGCGTTCGGCCCCGTAAAGGAGACCCGCATCAATCTCCCCACTTTGCAGCCAGCGCAGCAGCGTCCCGGCGTAACCCATGGCGATGCGGATACGAATGCCTGGATAGCTTGCGGCCAGTGCGGCGACCAGCGGGCCAGCCAGCATGTCGATCGTGCTGGGCAGCAAGCCCAGTGTCACCAAACCGCCGATGCTTGCGTCGGCACCCGTAATCTCGGCCCGCGCGCGGTCGAGTTCAAGCATGGCCCG
>CAIJIT010000243.1 GCA_903820745.1 uncultured Burkholderiales bacterium | reverse complement strand
ATTCCGGTGCAGGTCACCCTGCCCAAACAACCGGCCAAAGGGCCCTGGCCGGCGGTGGTGCTGGTGCATGGCGGCCCGAATGTGCGCGGCAACCATTGGACCTGGGAGCCCAGCGCACAGTTGCTGGCTTCGCGAGGCTATCTGGTGATCGAGCCCGAATACCGCGGCAGCATGGGCTATGGCTTCAAGCATTTCCAGGCCGGCTGGAAGCGCTGGGGCCAGGAGATGCAGGATGATGTGACCGATGCGACCCATTGGGCGATCAAGCAGGGCCTGGCCGACCCCAAGCGCATCTGCATCGCCGGTGCCAGCTATGGCGGCTATGCGACGCTGATGGGCCTGATCCGCGAGCATGAGCTTTACAAATGCGGCATCGACTGGGTTGGCGTCACCGACATCGAGATGCTTTACACCGTCAACTGGAGCGATGCCCAGGACATGTCGTTGAAGTTCGGCATGCCGGTGCTGATCGGCGATCCGGTCAAGGACAAAGCGATGATGCAGGCGAATTCGCCCTTGCTGCGCGCTGCCGAGGTCAAACGCCCGCTCTTGATGGCTTATGGCGAAGACGATGTGCGGGTCCCAATGGTGCATGGCACCAAGTTTCGCGATGCAGTGAAACAGACCAATCCCGATGTGGAATGGGTCAACTACATCCGCGAAGGCCATGGCTGGCGGCAGCTGAAAACCAATCTGGACTTCTGGGGCCGGGTCGAACGTTTTCTTGACAAGAACATCGGCGCGGAAAAGTAACTGCTAAAGCTTGCAGCTGTACTGCCCCGAAGTCCGGACCTGCTGGATGCGCCCGGCGATCTTCAGCGTCTTTTCTTCGACCAGCGTCAGCTGACCCGACTGCTGGTCGAGGTGCCCGTTGATCCAGGCCCCAGCGTTCTTGGCTGAGAAGTTCAACACAGCGCCGTTGCTCGAGTCGACATGGGTCTGGAAGGTTCTGATCAGGACGGTGTCGGACCGCAGATGCAGGTCGACCGAGATCGGATATTCCTTGCGGATCGCCAGCGCCGGGTCATCGTCGACGAAATAGCTGCTCGATGACTCCTGGCCGGCGCAGTCGAATTCCTTGTCCCAATGCTGGCCCGGCTTGCATCCCGACAGGCAGCCGGCGGCCAGCAAGGCGCCCAGCAGCAAATGCGGCCGGCAGGCATGAAAAATGGGAAGGATTCGGTTCGGCATATTGTTTCTTGATCGGGTTGGCTTGCAGTTCATGGTGAGATCTTCCGGCTGCCGAAGGTCTTGGAGATCAGAGCGATGTTTTCGCGGCTGTCCCATTGCCTGGCGCCGTAAATTCTGGCCAGCAGCCGGCCGTTGGCATCGACCAGCAAGGTCACCGGCAGACGTGATGCGCCGAGCATATGTTCCAGCAACAAGGCCCGGTCAATGAAATGGCTGATGCTTGCATTCGAGCGCTTCAGCCAGGCCTTGGCGGCCGCCGGATCATCGTCGGTCGAAATGCCGATGACGTTGAACGACGGATCACGCCAGGCCAGCCGCTCCAGCGATGCCATCTCCTGCCGGCAAGGCTCGCACCAACTGGCCCAGACATTGATCAGCAGCGGCTTGCCGCGGAAACCCGACAGCTTGCGCTCCGGCCCGTTCAGTCCCTGCAGCGTCGCCTCCCGAAGATTGGCACCGATCTCGACTGCCGGGTCTGGCTTGGCGGCTGCGGGCAATAGCGTGGCGACCAGCAAGACCGCAGCGAATGACCGCCGCCAGCGTTTGAACAAGGGCTGGCATGCTGGCGGGGCCGCTTGGAATTGAAGGTTTTCTGTCATGACAACAGCAGCCTAACCGATGCAGGCTTGCTGTCCGGGCCGCCGCCTAAAATTGCGAGGATGGACACAAGACAAATGCGCTGCGTGCTGGCCATCGCCGAGGCGGGCAGCCTCACGCGCGCGGCCGAAGGACTCGGGCTGGCGCAGCCGGCCTTGACCCAGACGATCAACCGGCTCGAGCAGGAGCTTGGCGTCAAGTTGTTCCTGCGCTCGCGCCGTGGTGCGACCTTGACCGAGGCGGGCAGCGCGGTCATCGACGACTTGCGTGCCAGCCTGGCGCACAGCGATGCCGCGGCCGAGCGCGCGCGTGCGATGGGTGCGGGCCACGCCGGGCGCCTGACGGTTGGCTTCGTCACCCATGCGATCTATGAAGCGCTGCCAAGGGCATTGCGTCGGATGCGCGCCGAGCATCCGCAGCTCGATGTGGTGCTGCGCGAGATGGGCAATGCCGAGCAGGTGGCCGAACTTGAAGGCGGGCGCATCGACGTCGCCTTGCTGCATCCGCCGGTCTCGGTCAACGCCAAGGTCAAGGAGTTGCGCCTGGGTCTCGAGCCGATGGTGGCTGCCCTGCCGATGGGCTATCCGCTGGCTGCGAATGGCTGCGTGAGCCTGGCCGAAATTGCCAGCCATGGCTTGATCTGGTTTCCTGAGCAGCAGATTCCGGCGATGCGCACCCAATTGCTGAGTGCGATGCGGCGTGCCGGCCATGAAGTGAAAGTGGTGCAGGACGTCAACCGCAGCCTGACCGTGCTGGCCTGCGTCGCAGCGGGTCTGGGCTGGTCACTGCTGCCGCGGTCGGTACGCGCCTTGCAATACGAGGGCGTGCGCTATGCCGAGGTCCTGGACGGCGACAGCCTGCCGCATTTCGAGCTGGTGGCGATGTGGCTGGCCCGCTCGCGGCCGACCTTCGCCGACATCTTCGCGCAGATGCTCGAGCCTTAAACCTAGATTCAGCAGTTGACCGCTTACCACCGCCGCGAAGGTTTCATGCCTGCTGAGATTTCTCCGCCCGCCTGCCTTCACCCAAGGGGTGAGAACGCTACGCAGCCGATTGAGCCGCGCTACCGCACGCTGGCTGCGTTGCTTCTCCTGGTGGGCATCAGCCCACTGCGTCGGCGCGCCTTGCCAACGCACCGCATCGTGGCCCACTCGGCCGTGTCCAACTACCGAATCTAGGTTGAACCTGCAAAGCCGAACAGCTGCGTCGGCGTGTCGACCAGGATTTTTTGGCGTTGGGCCGCATCAGGCACCCAGTCCGACAAAGCCGCCAGCGTCGAACCAAAGTCGCTATGGTGCTGGGTATGCGGCCAGTCGCTGCCCCAGAGCAGCCGCTCGGCGCTGAAGGCTTGCAGCAGGGCCTGGGCGGCGGCGCAAGCATCCGGGCCATTTTGTTCGGGCCAACTGCGGTAAGCGGCGGCCAGTTTGACCCAGAGTCGATCGTTTTTTGAAGCCTTCAGCAGCCAGTCGAAGCCGGTGTCGCCCGGGCCAGGCCGGCCAAAGTGGTCGACCACCAAGTTGCAGCCGCTCGTCAGCAAGGGGGTGGCGGCGGCTTCAAGCCGGCTTGACTCAATATGCAGCTCGACATGCCAACCCAGCTCGCGCAGCAGGCCGAACCAGCGTTGCCAGTCAGCATCTGCGAGCTCGGGCAAGGCCAGGCCCAGCAGGTTCAGCCGGATGCCGCAGATGCCGGCTGCTGCCAGCGCAGCCAGTTCGACTTCATTGACGGTGGGTGCAAGCACTGCAACGCCGCGCAGTCGCTGCGGGCAGGCCTGCAAGGCGGCCAGCATGAAGCTGTTGTCCTCACCGAGAAAACTCGGCTGCACCAGCAAACCATGGGTCAAATGATGGGCATCGAGCAGCGCCAGATAGTCACTCAGCAGCGCATCGACTTCAGGCGTATGGCGGCGACCCGCCAGCATCGGCAGGTCGCGCCTGAACAGGTGGGCGTGGCTGTCGACGGCGCCGATCGGCTGCTCAGGCGTAATGCCGGTCCAGGGCATCGAACTCGTCCTTGCGCACCAGCGCCTGTCGCTCGGCGAAGGTTGCGACCAGGCCGCTGGCTTCATCGAGCCGGTCATGCTCGCGCAAGCTCTGCAAAGCCTGTGTCATGCCACGCACGGCGCCCTGCAGCGCTGCGTTGGCGTAGAGCACCAGTCCGAAGCCCATGGCCGCGTATTCGGCCGCGGTCAAGGTCGGCGTCTTGCCGCCAATGACGACATTGACGATCTGCGGGCAGGCCAACTCCAAAGGGATGCGGCGCAAGGCCTCGATCGAGACCGGCGCCTCGACGAAGGTCAGGTCGGCGCCGGCTTCGACATAGGCCATCGCGCGCGCAATCGCCGCGTCCATGCCCTCGACAGCCGCGGCGTCGGTGCGGGCGATGATCAGAAAATCGCCATGGTCGCGCGCATCAACTGCGGCCTTGACCTTGCTGACCATCTCCTGCATGGAAACCACGCCCTTGCCTTCGAAATGACCGCATTTTTTCGGGCTGATCTGGTCTTCGAGCTGGATCGCATTGGCGCCGGCGCGCTCCAGGGTGCGCACCGTCTGGCGCACGTTCAGCGCGTTGCCAAAACCGGTGTCGGCGTCGACGATGATCGGCAGCTTGACCGCCTCGCGAATCGCCGCAGTGTTCTGCGCCAGGTCGCCGAGGTGGATGAAGCCGAGGTCGGGAAGGCCGTAGAAAGTATTCGTCAACCCGGCGCCACTGAGGTAGACCGCCTCGAAACCCAGCCCCTCGATGACTCTTGCGGCCAGCGCATTGGCGGCTCCCGGCACCAGCATGCCGCGCTTTTGCCCGACCTTCTGGCGCAGCAGCGTTCCCAGATTCATTTCTGCCATCAGTCTTCCTTCATTTGGGTTGCCTTGACAACGCCGCCCAGGCGCGCGCGCTCTTCATCGACGAACTTCACGAAATTGGCCCGGTTGCCGCCGACCAACTCGATCCCCATCGCTTCAAGCCGGGCCACCGTCGCCGCATCTTTCATGGCGGTGTCAACCGCCGCAGCCATCTTGTCGAGAATGGCGTCCGGCGTGCCATTGGGCGCATGCAGGCCGGCCCAATGGGCGATGCGAATTTCCGGGAAGCCCTGTTCAGCCGCAGTGGTCAATTGCGGATAAGCGGCGATGCGCTTGGTCCAGGTGGTGGCGAGCGCTTTGAGCTTGCCGCTGCGGAGGAAAGGCAGGACGACGATGCTGGCCTCGGACGTGGCCTCGACCTGGTCTCCCATCACCGCGGTGATCGATTCCGAACCGCTCTTGTAGGGCACGATGTCGATCTTGGCGCCGTACTTGGTGAGCAGCAGGCCGGCGACGAAATGCGGCGTGCTGCCGGTGCCGGCCGTGGCCCAATGGAAGCCCTGGCCGGTTTTGGAGGCAGCGATGAACTCCTTCAGATCCTTGTAAGGCGCATTGGCCGGCACCAGGATCACCGATGGCGCGACACCGATCATCACGACCGGCACCAGATCGCTGTCGCTGTAGGGCATGGTCTTCTTGATCATGCTGTTGGAGATCACGCCGGCCGCGCTGATCAGGAAGGTATAGCCATCGGCCGGGCTCTTGGCAACGATGTTGGAGCCGAGCGTGGCTCCGGCGCCGGGTTTGTTGTCGATCACGATCGCCTGGCCCAGCAGTTTGGCCGCGCCTTCGGCCGCAGCACGCGCCATCAGGTCATTGGCGCCGCCCACCGCGAACGGCACGACCCAGTGGATGGTCTTGTTCGGCCAGGCTTGCGCCGAGGCGACCTGACAGACCAAGCTGGCGGCCAGGCCGACGATCAAAGCCGTGATGGAATTGAGGCGCATCGTGAATCTCCTTTGGAATCAGCGGCCTAAGCCGCGCAATGGCGGATAACAAGAACCAAATTCAGTCCGGCTTGATCATCAGGTCGACCAGCGCCGAGACATCGTCAACGCTTTCCAGCGACATCATCATGTCGCAGATCGCATCCACCTGGGCCAGCGGCAGCGCATGGCGGGCCAGGCTCTTGAACTTGGCGATCACGTCGGCTGCGCTGGCGAAATTATGTTCGCTGCCGCGCGGCGAATTGACCGTGGTTTCCATCACGCTGCCGTTCTTCAGATGCACTTCGACCCGCACCTTGTGGCGATGCTGGGCGCCCAGCGCGGTGATCGCATCGTCATGCCTGACGCTGACCTTGTCGGCCAGGGCCATGCGGCGCGGGTCGGCCACCACGTCGTCGGTGAACTGCTCGACGAAGCAATCACCTTCGAGCAGCAGCGTGGCGACGCAGAAGGGCAGGTTCAGCTGCGCGGAAGTCAGGCCGAGCGGCTGGTATTTCCAGCCGACATGGTCCATCGTTACCTGCGAGCCATGGACGATGATCGCCTCGACGTCGTCGGCGCCGAAGGTCTGCTGTTGCTGCAGGATGCGCAGGCCGTCGAGCGTCGTGTGGTTGCTGCCGACGCAGGAGTAGAACTTCAGCGACACCGCCATCGTCTGCCAGACTGCGCCGAAACCGGCGGTCAGCTCGCTCAGCTTGAAGCGGTCGGTCGAGCGCGAAAAGGTCGTGCAATAGCCGCCATATTCGCTTTCCAGCACATCGATGATGCCGGTGAAGCCGGACTCGGCAAACAGCGCGCCATAAAGACCGCTTTGCGACGAGCGGCCGGCATGCATGCGCTTGACCATCGCGCCATATTGCGCCGCCATCAGCCCGGCAGCCTGCGTGCCGGCGATGCCCAGCGCATGCACGGTGCGGTCGACGTCGAGGCCCAGCCCACGCGCCGCGCCGGCTGCGGCCGAAAACACCCCCAGCGTTGCGCCCGAATGCCAGCCCTGGCCGATATGTTCAGGCCCCATGCACAGGCCGACCCGCGGGCCGACTTCATAGCCGGCAACAGCGGCGGTGAGGAACTCGCGGCCGCTCATCTTGTGGTGTTTTTGCGCCAGCGCCAGCAGCGCCGGCAACACCACCGCGCCGACATGCAGCACGCCCGCGCGATGCACATCGTCGAGCTCGAAGCCCTGCACCTGTGTGCCGTTGACCAGCGCCGCATGGGGTGCCGACAAGCGCTGCGAAGTGCCCCAGACCGGGCAGTCGCGGGTCGTATCGATCTTGCCCAGCGTCTCCTGCAGGATCCGGCTCCATTGCAGATTGGCGCCGTAGAGCGCGCAGCCGAGCGAGTCGAGCATCAGCAACTTCAGGCGCTGCATCACTTCGGCAGGCACCGCTTCATAGCTGAGGCCAGCGACGAATTCGGCGATGCCGCGGGTGTAGATATTGTTTTGATTGACTTCGGACATCGGGGATCCTGGGGCGGGGAAGTGGGAAGTGGGGGCTGGGATCAGTCCAGTTTCATGTTCTTGGTGAAAACGGCGACTCTGACCAGTTCATTGCGGATATGAGCAGCAAAGAATTCGGGGCTGTTGCCGATCGGCTCGGCCCCTTCGAAGGCCAGCTTGGCGCGGATCTCCGGGTTTTGCAGCGCCTTGTTGATCTCGGCGTTGAGCTTGCTGACGATCGCCGCTGGCGTGCCTGCGGGTGCCAGGATGCCGTACCAACTGCTGGTTTCATAGCCGGCCAGGCCCGATTCAGCGATGGTCGGGATCGTCGGCAGGCTCTGGATCCGCTGCGCGCTGGTCACCGCCAGCACCTTGACCTTGCCCGCCTGGATATGGGGCAGGATCGCCACGACACTGCTGAACATCAGCTGCACCTGGCCACCGATCAGGTCGGTCACCGCAGGCGACAAACCCTTGTAGGGGATATGCACCATCTCGGTCTTGGCCAGGGTGTTGAACATCACGGCGGCGAGCTGCGAACTGCTGCCATTGCCATTCGAGGCGAAGTTCAGCTTGTTGGGGTTCTTCTTCGCATAGTCGATCAACTGCTGCACCGAGTTGGCTGCCACCGAGGGATGGGTGACCAGCACCATCGGTGCCGAGGCCAGCCAGGTGATT
>CAIJIT010000242.1 GCA_903820745.1 uncultured Burkholderiales bacterium | reverse complement strand
CCGAAACGCTGAACAACGCCGGCCTTGTTGATTCGAGCATTGCCCTTTACCGCCAATGGATCGCCTCGGTCAGCGGTCCGCAGCTAGGCTTGATTTTTGTCGCGCAATTCAACCTTGGCGTCTTGCTGGGCGCGAAATCCGACCATGTCGGTGCCGAAGCCGCTTACCGGGCCGCAGTCACGATCAACCCCAAGCTGTTCGAAGCCTGGTTCAACCTGGGCAGCCAGCTCGAATCGCTGAGACGTCCCAACGAAGCCTTGGCCTGCTGGCAAAGCGTGGCCGATCATCCCGGGCTGGAACTGACCGAGCAGCGGGACATGCTGGTGCAGTTGCTGAACCGGATCGGGCGCCTGGCCGAAATCGAACAGCGTTACCCGCTGGCCGAAGCCTCGCTGCGCCGCAGCCTGGAACTCGATCCCCAACAACCCAGCGCGCTGCAGCATTGGATCCAGTTGCGGCATCGCCAATGCATCTGGCCGGTGAACCAGCCCTTTGGCGGAGTCAGCGCCAATGCCATGATCATGGCCACCTCGCCCTTGACCATGCTGAACGCCCAGGATGACCCGGCATTGCAGTTGCTGGCCGCGCATTCCCTGCTCGAGCGCAAGCTGCAAAAGACCCGCGGTGATCTGGCAGCTGGCCGCAACTATCAGCATGATCGCTTGCGCATCGGCTATCTGTCGGGCGACCTCTGCACCCATGCGGTCGGCTTGCTGCTGGCTGACCTGCTCGAACAGCATGACCGCAAGCGGGTCGAGGTCTATGCCTTTTGCTCCAGCATCGAAGACCGCACCGCTTACCGCGAGCGGCTGAAAGCCTCGTTCGAGCATTTCGAGCGCATCGTCGACCTCAGCGATGAACAGGCTGCACAGCGCATCCTCGATTGCGAAATCGACCTGCTGATCGACATGCATGGCCCCAGCGCCGGCGCCCGCCAGGGCATCCTCGCGCTGCGCCCGGCACCCGTGCAGGCGACCTGGCTCGGCTTTATCGGCACCACCGGGCTGCCCTGGATCGATTACGTCATCGCCGACCGCTTTGCCCTGCCGCCAACGCTGCAGCCGCTGTTCAGCGAAAAAGTGCTGTACCTTGAGCATTGCTTCCTGCCCGGCGACCGAAAACGCGAGGTTGGCCCCCCGGTCAGCCGCGCCGAGGCCGGTCTGCCCGAAGAAGCCTTCATCTTTGCCTCGTTCAATAACGCCTACAAGATGAACCCGGTGATGTTCGGCATCTGGATGCGCTTGTTGCATGCGGTGCCGGGCAGCGTCTTGTGGCTGCTCGACGACAACCCGACAGCGACCGCCAACCTGGCCGCATTTGCGCTGGAGCGCGGCATTGCCCCCGAGCGCCTGATCTTCGCCCCGCGCACGACGATCGCCAAATACCGCGCCCAACTGCCGCTGGCCGATCTGTTCCTCGACAACCACCCCTACAACGCCGGCTCCACCGCCAACGATGTGCTCTGGGCCGGCACACCGCTGCTGACCTATAGCGGCAAGACCTTCGTCTCGCGCATGGGCGGCAGCCTGCTGACCGCGCTGGGCCTGCCCGAACTGGTGACCTACAGCCATCTGCAATACGAAGAAACCGCCATCGCGCTGGCCCGCGACCCGGCTAGGCTGCGCGCCCTGCGCGAGCGCCTGCACCTCGCCCGATCCGAAAGCCCGGCCTTCGACATGGGCAAACTCGCCCGCCGGCTTGAAAACCTGTTCCAGCAGGCGGTTGACGGGAAATGAGCGCGCCGGCGATCTCTGTCGTCGTACCCACCTATCAACGGCCACAATTGCTCGAACGGGCCTTGAAGAGCATTGGCGAGGCGACAAGCGCAACGCACGAGATCATCGTGATCGATGACAGCCCCGATGGTTCAGGATTCGAAGCGGCGCGCCGTTATGGCGCCAAGTATGTTTTCAAGGCCGGCAAACAGCGCGGCAGTTCAGCCAGTCGAAACATCGGGCTCAAACTCGCCACAGGTGAATTTCTTGCCTTCCTCGACGACGATGATTTCTTCAACCCGGGTGGGTTAGATGCGCTGTTGCAAGAGGCTCGGAATGGCGGCGACAGCGGAGACCGTATTATATTTGGAGACTACAGCAAGTTCACTTTCGAATTACGAACCAAAGTAGCGCTAGCCGGATTGACATTGGATCACCTACTGGTGGTCAATCACATTGTTATGGGTTCCTTTTTACTGCGCCGGACCTCATTGGACGGCGGCTTCGATCTGCGCATGCGCAGTCATGAAGATTGGGAGTTCATACTCAGGCATGCCCAGTCGCAACCACTGCATCATGTACCAATCGACGTTGTCAGCATCGATAAGACGGCAAACACCACTACATCGACGGAAGCGCGACGGCGTCCCATGTTTTGGCTTGACTTTATTTCAATTTATTCCAGATACCCAGCCCTACATTTGGCGGAATTCAGAGCCAAGCAGCTTGCAGTTCTTGGGCTTGCAATGTCTAAAGATATGCTTGAGTTTGATGACGAAATTTAGATGATTCGTATAATTAAAATTAATATTTTATATT
>CAIJIT010000241.1 GCA_903820745.1 uncultured Burkholderiales bacterium | reverse complement strand
GTCTTCGACCAGTCTCCATAACTCCGCGGCAGCGGGCAGACCGCAAGGCCAGGAAGCCGCTGGCAATTGCCACTTCTCTGCCCCATCAAGGTGGGCTGGAAATGATTCATGTCCAAGGGACTGATTGCCGGTTTCAATGCGCCAGGAGCAGGTTGGTTCCAGGCACTGGCGTTCAATCGCATTGATCTGCTTGGAAATCCTCCAGCCATCCAGCCCACTTCATTGGCATTGGCTGTACAGCGTCGGTTTGAGTCAAATAATGTTCAACCTCACATCGAGTGGGCGGAACGCCTTACTTAGCCCTGAATATCATTGGCTCAACTTTGAGCCGATGATCGAAAAGATCACCGTCGGGAAGGGTGCATCCAGGCGCGGGCCATCCGTCGTTGTGGGGAGTTGCTGCGGACGGTGCCGGTGGCGTCGGGGGCCCACATGAAAAGTGAGGGTGCCCACCCCTTTCTAACCCGCGAACAAGCCGCCACCGATGCCGGCCTGAGCGAACATCAGCGCAACTCCGCGCTTCGTCTCTCCGCCATTCCCGAACAGGATTTCGTCGCCCAGATCGAAAGGGACAAGCCGCCCACCGTCACTGCGCTGGCAAAGCAGGGCACCGTGGAGCAACCCAAGCCGTTGATTGATTTGCGCGGTATTCCTCCGGCCGACTATGCCCGCGCCACCCAGCCGATTGGCACGTTTCGCCGATTTTCCGAGTTCTGCAAAGCGCAGCCACCCGCTCGAATTGCCGGGGCATTGATGCCGCACGAAGTGGCGTCGGTGCTAAAAAATGCTTCCACGGTCGATGCGTGGCTGGACCAGTTCGTCGACAACCTGAAGGCTCTTTCTGCGGGCTAGACGTTGGTGCTCAGATTGAGCGAAGGGCGCCGCTTTTGGCATGCCGAGTGCTATGCTTTAGGCCATGAACGCTCGAATTGACGTTGTACTTGAGGACGTGCTCCGGCTCTCCGCCGAGGAGCGTTCTGCCGTTGCGGCCGCCCTGATTGACAGCTTGGAGACCAGCGATGAGAGCTCAGTGGCCGAGGCCTGGCGCGCAGAATTGTTACGTCGGCGGGCTGACCTCCGTGCCGGCGTGGTGCAGGGTGGCCCTTGGCCCGAGGTTCGTGCGCGCATGAGCGCAATGTGACTCGGTTCACAGTCGAGGTTTTGCCTGAAGCCGAGCGGGAATTCCGTGAGGCATTCCTCTGGTATTACGAGCGCAGCCCAATTGCAGCAGATGCTTTTCGCGTGCAAGTTCTTGACGCAATTGACGGTTTGGCCGATCGCGCTGATATGTGGCCCGTAGACGACGATGGAATTCACTTCCATGTTCTTGATAGGTTTCCGTACACCGTCCGGTACGACCTGAGCGATCAGTTGGCAATCGTGCTTGCCATCGCGCATCAGCACAGACGCCCCAATTACTGGAAGACGCGCAGCTGACGTCAGTTATTGGAGTGAAGTTGGCCTGATCGCCCTGCGCTCAATGCAAGGTGACCTGATAAACCGCCTGGCTCGAACCCAGCGTGAAGTACAGAGTGTTTCCGCTAATCAACATCTGCACGGGTGCTGCCTCGAGTCGCAGGGTTGAGGTTTTAGTAGCAGCGTTCCAAGTGTAAATTTTGCCGGCCTCGCCGTACGCCACCTGCCCGCCCCCCACCGCATAAAGGTTGACCCCTGTCACGCTTGAAATGGTCGTCACAGACCCATTGCCCGAAATTGCTTTGAGCCCGGTGACGGTGGTCACAGTGCCTCCTAGGCGGCCGCTGCTGGTTGAGGTGATGGGCATGGCTTTCTTGGCCTAGAGGCAATGAAGTCAAAGGAAGTGCAGCCCTGAATATCACCTGCACAACTTTGTGCAGGTGCTCGAAAGGTTCACCAACGGCAAACGCGGGACTCAGGATCGTCGTCTGTTCCGGGCCGGTTCGCCTGGCGCCAGGCACCTCGCTCGCAACTGCTGCATCGTTCAGTCGGAAATGGTCGCTTCGACGGAGAGGCGCCGCGATAGCGTGAAACCGACCATCGACACCCTGGCAGAAGGGGGGGAGTTATCGCGTGCCCCCAAAGTGAGCAAGTGACCAATCGACTGGACCAGACCGTGTCCGAGCACCGAATCGGCAAGCACTTTCGGAAGGCGCATAAAAACATCCTTCAGGCCTTCGACCGGTTTGTATGCAGTGCCGAAATCTCGCGGCTCAACTTTGAGCCGCGAGATTTCATCGATTCGCGAGGCAAGCCGCAGCGCACGATCCAGATGACCAAGGACTGTTCAACCGCATCGGCAACCGCCTACGGGCGGAACGCCTACTCAGCCCTGAATATCAGCGGCTCAACTTTGAGCCGCTGATCGAAACGTACACCGCCGGGAACGGTGCGACTCAGGCCTTAATCGTTTTTGTTTGGCGCCAGTTGGTACAACTGCGCCGGCCGGAACGCGCCGGTTCGCATGGCGCCGGCCACCTCGACCGCTACTGCTGCATCGTTCAGCCGCCGTCTGAAACTTGACTTGTCGAGCTTGCGGCCGAGCACCGCTTCCGAGGCGAGTTGCAGATCGGTCAGCGTGAACTGTTCTGGGAAAAACCCCACAGGGAAGCGCAGTGCACCGAATTCCTGGCGCGTCACCGTCACAGCGTTCTGGATCAGGTGGGCGTGGTCCAGCGCCAGTCCAACGTCGGCCATCGCTTCGTCGACCGGCGTCCAGCGCAAGGCGTCGATTCGCTTGCCCGGGCTGGCGCTGACTTGCTCGGCCGCCAGCATCGCGCGGTAAACGACGCTCAGCGCCCAAGGTGCGCGCGGATCGCGATGCTGGCTGCCGACGGCGCAGAGTTGAGTGATCACCGGCAGACTGATGCCCAGGCGTTCGTTGGCAACGCGTTGAGCGGCAGCGTCCAGATCTGCGTCGAGATCAATCCGCAGCACGCCGCCGGGCAAGGCCCAGCGTCCGGCGTCTGGCGCCCCGGTTCTTCGTCCCAGCAGAACCTGCAACCGGCCATCCAGCACGGTCAGCAAGGCAAGCTCCATGCGCACGAAAGGCATAGGGTGTTGTGTGAATTGAGCAGCCTCTTGATCATCCATAGGTCACCTCTTAGTTGCATTATGCCAATAATACTGCGATACTTAGTTGCGCCATACGAATAACGAAAGGAATGCGATGTACGACATCATTGGTGACATCCACGGGCAGGCCCAAAAACTGGAAGGTCTGCTGCTCCATATGGGTTATTCGGCCAGTGGCTCAGGCTACTTGGCACCGATCGGGCGCAAGGCGGTTTTTCTGGGTGACTTGATTGACCGGGGCCCGGGTCAGTTGCGCGTGCTGGAGATCGTGCGCCAGATGGTTCGCAGCGGCAATGCCCTGTGCATCATGGGCAATCATGAATTCAACGCGATCGGCTGGGCGACGCCGGACCCGGCGAACCAGGGCCAATACTTGCGCATCAGATCGCCGAAGAACCGCGCCCAGCATGCCGAGTTTCTGGACCAGATCGGCGAAGGCTCCGCGTTGCACGCCGAGGTGATTGATTGGTTCAAGACCTTGCCGCCGTTCCTCGATCTGGGCGGCATCCGGGTGACTCATGCTTGGTGGGATCCTGAGCGCATTGCCTACCTCGAGGCGCGTTTCTGGGGCGCATCGGGTCAAAGCATGTGCGAGTCGTTCCTGGTCGATGCCTATAGCAAGCATTCGCTCGCCTACGAGGCAATGGAGGGGGTGTGCAAGGGCTTGGAATTGAAGTTGCCGGCAGAAGGATTTTTTGTCGATCACGAGGGCCACAAGCGCTATGACGTGCGCTGTCGCTGGTGGCGGCATGACGCGCAGAGCTATCGCGATTACGCCATCCTCGGGCCAAGTCAAGCCGATTGCGTGCCTGAAAAGGCCTTGCCAACAGGGCATCCGCGGCCGGCCGTTGAAGGCTCGCCGATTTTCATCGGGCATTACTGGCTGCACGGTGTCCCCGCGGTGCAGACCCCCAAAGTGGCCTGCCTGGATTATTCAGCCGCCAAGGACGGGCCGCTGGTGGCTTACCGATGGTCTGGCGAAACCGACCTGACCGATGCCAATCTGGTGTGGGCCTAGTCGTCGGCCCACCACGATCGAGCTCACGGTGCCGATCCTGGGAGGTGCGATCGGGCATATTGGCATGGTGGCCATGCAGCAGTTTCCCACCCGCTCCGCGATGTTTGCAAACGCAGGTAGCGGTCTCGCATCTTGTTCACTGTCACCAGGCTAGGAGGTGCCGCCTTAACGCGGCCTAGGGCGGCGTGCGCAGCCTCCGTGATGACATCAAGCCGAATCCAGCTTGGCTTTGACGGAAAATCGCAATCAAGCTACATTTGTAGCGGATAGCTTCAAGGAGATCATGATGGGAATGCCCGTACGAATTGACAGCGACTTGTACGACCAAGCCAAATTGCATGCAAGCGCAGAGCGCCGGACCATTGCCGGTCAGATCGAGTTCTGGGCTCTGATCGGTAAAGCGGCGCTAGACAATCCGGACCTTCCCATCGACTTTGTTCGCGACTTATTGATTGCCAAGGCCGAAGGCAAGTCACTGACTACCCCCTTCGTACCGCAGGGTAAGCGCTGATGGCATCAACGCCTGTCCATGTCACCCAGTCTTCTGTATTTGCCCGGGCCTACAAGAAATTACACCCCAGGCAAAAGCAGGATGTGGACATGGCGGTTGAAGTGATCGTCTCGGATCCTTTGACGGGCGAGGCCAAGCGGGGCGATCTTGCCGGCGCCTATGTTTACAAGTTCAAGAGCCAGAGCCAGTTACTGCTGCTTGCCTATGAGTTTGACCCGAAGACCCGCCACCTGCTGCTGTTGGGGGCGCATGAAAATTTCTATCGGGAACTGAAGCGCTGATCTGCTTTGCAAGGGCGGGCGCGGCGCTGCCGAATGCGGCCTGGCTTCACTGCCGACACCCAATGCGCGGCGTTCGACGGCAAGGGACGCTGATGTGGTTGATGCCAAGGTCACTTGACTCCCGCTTTGAATGTCATAACATACAAACATTCATTGATTTGGAGCCTCAGGATGACCCTGCATACCTATTCGAGTCGTGAGTTCACCCGGGATGTTGGTGCGGCCAAACGGGCTGCAGCGCAGGGTCCTGTTTTCATCACGGACCGGGGGAAACCGGCATTCGCCTTGCTCAAAATTGAAGACTATTACGAGCTGACGGGAAAGCAGGAAATCTCGCTCCTGGACTTGATGGACGCTATTCCGGGTGGGGATGGCATCGAGTTCG
>CAIJIT010000240.1 GCA_903820745.1 uncultured Burkholderiales bacterium | reverse complement strand
CTGTCCCGCTCGAGGCCCACCACGGCGTTCAGGTGCGGATTCAAATCGTCGTGCCGTGCCAGCAACTGGTCCAAGAGTTCGAGCGCGCCGATGCGGCGCGTCTGCAGCAATTGCAGTAGGGCAGTGGCTGAGCTTTGTGTAAGGTCTAGCGGTGCATCGGTCACAGTCGGCTCCTGCCGTCACGGGGCGGTGGGATCCCGCGACGACAGTGTATGCAGATGACGCGCGTTCGACGAGGGCTGGATCAACTCGACGACTCGAGCAGCAATAAACCCGCCCCGGTATTGGAAATGGGGATGTGGTAGTTGCGGGTGATCTCGTGCACCGGTTGGCCTGAGAGTGCACCGCGCATCACCAACCAGAGTATGAATTCCGTGCCTTGGCTGCCGGCTTGCTCAACCAGATCGTGGATCGACAAATCCAATAACTGTTCCGGGTGGTGCACGATGTCCTTGAGGCAGCGTAAATCAAACTCTCGGTTGATCAGGCCGGCACGTTCTCCATCGAGTTGGTGCGACAAGCCGCCGGTGCCAATGACTACGACGCGACAGTCCTCCGGGTATGCGGCGATAGCCCGACCCAGGGCCTGACCGAGGTGATAGCAGCGCCGCGGTGAGGGCAGTGGGTGCTGGACGGTGTTGATCGCCAGTGGCACGACCCGAACGGGTCTCGGTACGACGTCCTGCCAGAGTAGCGACATGGGCACTGTAAAGCCGTGGTCGACTAACATCTCTTGGCAGGTAGTGAGATCAAAATCCGCAGCAACTAATTGTTCGATGAGATGCCACGAGAAGGCCGGATCCCCCGGGAAGGGATCTAGTTGTTTCAAGCCCCAGCCTTCATCGGCGTTTTGGTATTGCGCGGCGGCGCCGATCGCAAACGTGGGCATCTTGTCGAGGAAAAAATTCAGCCCGTGGTCGTTATAGATCACGATAGCGACGTCGGGTTTGACGTGATCAAGCCAGGCCCGCACGGGTGGATACCCGTCGAAGAAGGGTTTCCAGTACGCATCCTGCTCAAGGCCCTGGGTGATGGCTAGCCCAATTGCTGGAATATGTGAGGTGGCAATGCCACCAACGAGCTTAGCCATGGGTGTCTCCTGCTGCGACCAGTTTGGCTTTGAAAGCCTCCACCGTCATGCCGGTCTGCTGCGCGCCAATGTCCTGCACGTTGAGACCTAAGATGCCGGCGAATTTCGCGAGGTAATAAATATTCCCTCCCGCGGCGATGAGTTCCAATACGTTACGATTTCGAATCGCCGTGCGCTGCTGAGGGTTCAGACCGAAGCGTGTGCAGTAGGCATCTTCATCGGCACTGAATGTCGTACGCGCTTTTGCGTTATTGAACGAGTAGCACATCTTGTTCAGTGCGTACCCTTTGATGGCTTTCTTGCCGTCAAAAATTGACGTGCCCCAGATCGGGGTATGAGCGGTGGTCATCGTAAGTCCTCCATGCCTATGGTGTGTGTGCAGCATGTCGAGGACGTGATGTGTCGGCGATTGTGGAGAACCCGTACGCGCATCAACTGCGCGTGAATTATTCGACTGCGAGGGTAATGAATCGTGTTTTCAGAGGCCCTGTAGCAAGGTGGCGAGAGCGTCCGGTGCACTCAAGAACGGGGAGTGGTCGCTATCGAGTACGTGCACAGTCTGGCAGGGTAAAGCAGCTTGCATCGCGCGTTGGGACGCGATGGTGATCGCGCGATCGCGCAAGCATTCGATATATACGCGCGGTACGCGGCCAAAATGGGCGTCGGTGATTTGCAACGGAGTGTGCAGGGGTGCCAGTGGCTCGGCTCGCAGGCAGGTGCGCGCTAACGCG
>CAIJIT010000239.1 GCA_903820745.1 uncultured Burkholderiales bacterium | reverse complement strand
TTGTGGTGGAAGAGATCGCCGCAGCGCTTGGACAGATCAATACAGAGCGCGGACTCTCCATCCTCGTTGCCGAACAGAACGCCGTGTTGGGCCTCGGCATGGCGCAGCGCGGCTACGTCCTCAACAGTGGCCGCATCGCACTCCAGGGTGATGCGGCCGGGCTCGCGCAACAGGGCGAGTTGATTGATTCTTACCTGGGTAGCTCGATGAATCACAACGAAAGGAAAGTCGTATGACCGCAGAAGCCGAAACGGCAGCAAGGCTGGCCACACATGCCAGCACAGACAAGCAGCAGCACTTCGAATCCAATTTTCTCAAGGACGTGGAGAAGTACGAGACCTGGGACAGCGTCGAGATCGGCCGCGCTTTCCCGGGAAAGCTGAAATTCAAGGTGAAGCAGGAAGACGTACTTCACTACAACGTTGCGATGGGCGAGACCGACCCGCTGATGGTCGATGCCAAGGCCGCCGCGGAGATGTCGCCCACGGGCGAGCTGATCCAGCATCCGCTATTCATCGTGCAAGTTGCTTTCTATTGCATTGAGAACGGCCCGGGCAGCTGGATTCGCTCGCCCGGTGCGCGCAACCCCGGCCAGAAGATCGAGCTGTTCGAGCCCTTCAAGGTGGGGGAAGAGATCTCGATGACCGTTGTGGCGCATGACCGCTGGATACGCCGCGGCAAGCACTACATCACCGACAAGCTGGACTTTCACAATGAAACGGGCGTACTCAAGGCCACCTGGTGGCTCACGCTGATCATTCCGCCAAACCGCGAAGGCATCCTGCGCTTCGCCAAGATGTAAAAGGGGCTCCCATGCTGAAGAAAATCCGTTTCTCCGAAGTCCAGGTCGGCGATGAACTGCCGCCCGTTGAGCAATACGTGACGCAGGACGTGATCGACAAATACGCCGTCACCTCGCTCGACTACAACCCCGTGCACACGAACAAGGATTGGTGCACACGCGCTCAGGTGTTCGGCATGCCTTGCACCGTAGGCCATGGCATGTTCACCCAGTCGTTGATGGCTTCGGTGCCGATCCGTGCCTGGGGTGCCGGCTCCGCGACCTTCCGCTCGATGGAAGCCAAGTTCACCAAGGCTGTGGCGGTCGGCACCTTGCTCACTTGCACGGGCAAGGTGAAAGAACTTCACCCGATCGGTCCGGGGCGCAACTTTGTCGTGCTGGAATTGCAGGCACTCGATCCGGCGCATACGGTGATGGGCATCGCCACCGCCAGCATTGGCCTGCCAGACTGATTGCGATGCAGGATGTTTTCGTGGTCGGGTCCGCCTGCACGCCTTTCGGCAAGCGGCCTGACGACGCCTTCAAGACGCTGACTGCCCTGGCCTACGAGGCGGTGCTGGCGGATGCCGGCATGGCTGACGGCGACCGCATCGAGCAAGCATGGTTCGGCAACTGCGGCATGGGCACCTTCGGGCAGCGCAACATCCGTGGCCAGGTCTGCTTCATCCCCTTGGTGCGGGAAGGCAGGTTCCCCGAGCGGGTGCCGATGATCAACGTCGAGGGCGGTTGCGCCACGGCGTCGATGGCTTTCCACGGGGCCTGGAAAGACATCCTGTCTGGGCAGTGCGAGATGAGCCTGGCGATCGGCGTCGAAAAGACGCTATTCCCGGGTGATCCGGCGCGCACGCAGGAGATTTTCGAAGGCGGCATCGACCAGCTTGATCCGCAGGAGTGGCAGCAGTATTACCTGCGTGCGGGTATGGCGGCGGGCAAGCCGTTTCACCCGGGTGCGGGTGGCGGCACCCTGTTCATGGACACCTATGCCATGCAGGCGGCCCATCACATGAAAACCTACGGCACGACCCAGCGGCAGATCGCCGTCGGTGCCTCCAAGAATCATGCAATGGGTGCCCTCAATCCCCTCGCGCAGTATCGTTTCCAAGTCACGCCCGAGCAGGTGCTCGAAGACCGCCTGGTCAGCTACCCGCTGACGCGCTCCATGTGCGCGCCGATCGGCGATGGCGCGGCGGCGATCCTTTGCTCTGCACGCGCACTCGAGTCATTTCCGGCGGAGGTTCGCGAGCGCGCCATCCGCGTCCGTGCCAGCACGCTGTCAGGGGGCAAGTACCGTGGCTTCGACGAGCCGGGCCTTTCGAGCATCGCGGTGAAGAAGGCCTATATCGCTGCCGGCTTGGCGCCGTACGACATCGATGTGGCGGAAGTGCATGACGCCACTGCATTCTGCGAGTTGTACCAATGCGAGATGCTGGGCTTTTGCGAGCCCGGCCAGGGCGGGGCATTCGTCGCAAGCGGGGCGACCTCCTTGGGCGGAACGCTGCCGGTGAACCTGTCGGGGGGGCTCGTGTCCAAGGGTCATCCCGTCGGTGCGACCGGGCTTTCGATGATCCACGAACTGGTCATGCAACTTCGGGGCGAAGCGGGGCTGCGTCAGTGCAAGGATGCAGACATCGCCCTGGCCGAAAACGGTGGCGGCGTGATCGGTTTCGATGAAGCCGCCTGCTCGATCATCATCCTGCAGCGCGGGCAGGGACGCTGAGGTGTCGGCGCGCTTGCCCTCAGCTTTTCACACCGGTTCTCACGATATTCAGGATGTTGTGCGCGAGGGTCTCAGGCGAATCTCTTCCCTCAGGCAGGTACCAGACGCGGGACCATGCCATCGCGCCCAGCAGCGTCATCTTCATGTACCTGCGGTTGGCGCCGCGCCGCAGTGGCACTGCATCGATCAACCGGCGGAACACATCCTCATAACGATCGCGTTCCGCGATGAGCTTTTGTCGCACCTCGGGCTCGTGCCGACGCGGCAACTCGCCGAACACGACGTGGATCAGGTCGAAACCGGCCAGCAGTGCTTTCATGTGCGCGGTGCAGGCGACTTCCAGGGCCTCCCAGGGATCCTCGATGCCGACGACCGCCTTCTCGACGCGTTCGACCATCTCGATGGCACTTTCCTCGAAGATCGAGACAAGGATATGGCTCTTGGAGGGGAAGTGGTGGTACAGCGAAGCAGGCTGTACCTGGACAAGTTCGGCGATGTCTCGCATCGAAGTGCCGTCGTAGCCGCGGGTGGCAAAGAGCTTGGCTGCGGCCTGCAACATGGCCGAACGTTTGTTGACGGGCACGGGACGCTCGGTGGCTGCGCGCCGCACCGCTGCTGAAGAAACGGCCTTGACCATCACGCTTTTCTACCCTAGTAACTTAATGAACGTTCGGTAGAACTATAACATGTCACACGGGTCCACCCATGCACGATGACGACTTGCTCAGCCCTGAAAACCTTCGCAATCCGCACCCTTTATTTGCCCGGATGCGCAGGGAACGGCCGGTGCATTGGAACTCGCGCTACCGCGCCTGGATCGTCACGCGGCATGTCGATGTCCTGCGCGGTCTGCGCGATCCGGGGCTGTCGTCCGACCGTGTTGGTGCATTGCTGCAGACTGCAGCGCCCGGAACTGCGGGCCGGCAAGCACTTGAGCTGCTTTCGGGCTGGATGGTGTTCAAGGACCCGCCAGACCACACAAGGCTGCGCAAGCTCGTCAGCAAAAGTTTCACCAGCCGCGCAGTGACTCACATCCAGGGCCGCATCGACGGGATCGTCGGCGAACTACTCGATCGGTGTGAAGCGAAGGGTCGCTTCGACTTGGTGGAGGATATCGCCTTTCCGCTGCCGACCATGGTGATCGCGGAGTTGCTCGGCGCGCCCGTGTCGGATCGGGAGCGTTTTCGCACCTGGTCGGACGAGATCAGCCCGATCGTGTTCGGCAGCTTCGATGCGGCGTCGCGCCGCACGGCTGCCGAGGGCGCGATCCTGAACTTCGCCGATTACTTCAGCCACCTTGTCCGGCGCTACGAAGCAAATCCGTGCGACAACCTGGTCTCTGCGCTGATCGAGGCACGCGACAGCCGCGATGCCTTGTCGCACGATGAAGTGATCGCGACCTGCATGTTGCTGCTGTTTGCCGGGCATGAAACAACGACCAATCTGATTGGCAATGGCGCTTACCACCTGCTCAGCCATCCCGAACAATTGCGGCGCTTGAAGGCCGACCCTGCGCTCGCCGCGCTGGCCGTCGAAGAATCGCTGCGTTTCGACGGGCCGTCCAAGATCGTCGTGCGCCTGGCGGCGCAACGGCTCGAGTATGGGGATGCGGTGTTCGAGCCGGGCCAGCGTGTGTTTCTCGTGCAGGCCTCGGCCAATCGCGACGACGAGGTGTTTGCGAACCCCGATGAATTCGACATCGGCCGCAGCCCCAACCCGCACATCGGCTTTGGTTTCGGGATTCACTTCTGCCTCGGCGCGCCGCTGGCCCGCAGCGAAGCTCATGCGGTGTTTGCCAGTCTTTTCAAGCGCTTTCCGTCCTTGTCGCTGGTGCAGGACGAGGTGGCCTGGGAGCCCGTTCTGCTGAGCCGAGGCATCTTGTCCTTGCCCGTTACTTTTTCTCAATCCAACCAAGGGGTATTGTCATGACCGCAGTCATTTTCGGGGGATCCAAGGGCATCGGCCGCGAGATCGCTTTGTCGATCGCGTCCCGCCAACCGGGAGCGACCATCGTGATCAACTATGCGCACGACGATGCAGCAGCGCAGGCTACAGCCGCAGAGATCGGCAAGCGCGGAGCGGTTGCCAGGCTGGTCAAGGGCGACATCTCGTCAGCCGAAGGCGCGCTGGATGTCGCGCGGCGCATCCAGGCCCAATGCGAGAGCGTTACGGAAGTGATTCATGCCTCGGTCACCGCCTTTACCGCCCCGGCGCTGACGGTGGACCCGGTGTTGTTCAACGAGGCATTGCAGTTGAACGGCATGTCGCTGCTCTACGTGGTGCAGGCGCTGCGGCCGATGTTCCGGGCGGGTACATCGATCGTGTTCCTTTCCAGCAACGGCTCCAAGGTCGCGATCCGCGGCTATATGCCGCTCGGGGCACCCAAGGCGCTGGCCGAATGTCTGGTGCGTTACCTGTCGGTGGAGTTGGCCAAGCTGCAGGTCCGCATCAACATCGTCACGCCCACCGGCCTGCCCACCGACGCCTTCCGCAAGATCGTGCCGGGCGTGGAGGAAGCGCTGGAATTCCAGCGCAAAGCCACGCCGATGGGCCGCAATGCGACCTTCGCCGATGTGAACGAGGCCGTGGCTTTCCTGACATCACCCGCTTCATCATTCATGACGGCGCAGGAGTTGGTGCTCGACGGCGGCATGTACACGAGGGCTTGATTGGCGGTGATTATGTTTGCTGCGGTCTAAGGTTGGCGCTCAGCTTGAGCGAGGGTTTGAGCGGCGCGTCGCGGAGGCTGCAGCAGGCGCTTTCTCTGTGAATTTGCCAGCGACATATTTGTGTAGAACGCTGGCAATCAGGGTTTGGTAAGGCATGCCCTCAGCAAGTGCCTTCGCCTGAATATCGAGCAGGTCAATGGCAGACAGGCGAATGTTGACTCGTTTGTCCTTGATCGCTGTTGCTCGCGCAGCGCTGCGCATGCGCTGCAACTCAGCTTTGTTTGCAATCGGCTTTAGCTTGCCCGCCTCGTAGGCCTCAAGCACTTCAAGTTCGTATGGATCGAGCTTAGACATCGTTTGAATCCTCCGCGATGAAATCGCGCGTAGCTTTTCGACTTGGGATGATTGTTTTGAGAAAGAAGTAGTCTTCTTCCTCAATGAACGGAACAAGGAATGCGTAGCCCGCTACTTCAACGACCATGATCTTCTGTCGCGGGTACTTGGGCGGGTTCTGGTGCGGCACGATTCCAAGCAATCCGCCCGATTCAACAGCGACTGTGATCTCCTCGAATGAGACGCCCCGCTCTTGCTTGAGGAGTTCATTCTTGTCGAGTGGCCACCGGAACGGTTTCATAGCGGAAGATCCTAGCAGGCCGTGTGCCGTTTGTCTTCAAAGCATTGCGCCTGCCGCGGAGGGGAATTGCGATGCCCAACAACCCCGATGGCCTTCGGTTGGAAAGGAGTGCCGGGCGTATTCAGAAACCTAACGATAGAGGCTGGACCGCATCCGGCAGCAGCCCGAATTGGTACCAGACGGATTTGAATGGCTTGCCCGCACCACCCGTCAACGCAGGCGGCGCCCAAGCGGTGCATCCGCCAGCGCCGAGTTGATCGGCAAACCGATGTCCTTCTTGACTTCCTTGAGCACGATGCTGGAACGCATGTGGGTCACGCCGGGCAGCTTGAAGAGGGTGTCGTGCAAGAACCGCTCGTAGTGCTTGATGTCGCTCACCATGACCGTCAGCAGGTAGTCCGAGTTCCCGGTCGTGGAGACACAGCGAACGATGTGCGGGTTGGCCGCCACTGCCGCTTCGAAGCGATTGACCAGGCTCTCGGTGTGCTCGGTCAGATTCGCTTCCACGAGCACGGCGAGGTTCAGCCCGATGCTCGCCGGATCAACAACCGCGGTGTAGCCGCGGATGACGCCGGCCTCTTCCATCTCCTTGATGCGCTTCCAGCATGGGGTGGCAGACAAGCCAACTGCCTCCGACAGTTGTTGCACCGTCTTGCGCGCGTCCCGCTGCAGTTCCTGCAGGATCTGCAGGCTGTAGCGATCAAGAGCAACCAATTTTTCCTTCATTGTTCCAACTTATAAGAATGAAAATCTCTAAATTAGGGAAGAGTCTACGTCATAGGAGAATCATTTACTCTGCGTGAGGAACAACACTGTTCCTCATGAACAAAGCTTCCGAGCCCAACCCGATCCAGCGGCCTGACTATCAGCTCAGCGACAACCTCTGGGCTAGCCGCGGCGTGGTCTTCCTCACCGGCACTCAGGCTCTCGTGCGCCTGCTGTTGATGCAGCAGCAGAGTGATGCAGCCGCTGGCCTGAAAACCCAGGGCTTCGTGAGCGGCTACCGCGGGTCGCCGCTGGGCATGGTCGACCAGGCGATCTGGAAGGCTGGTGAGCGTTTTTCGAAGTCCGGCGTTCACTTCGTGCCCTCGATCAATGAAGAGCTTGCGGCGACGCAGGTGCTGGGCACGCAGCGAGTCGAGTCAGACCCGGAACGTACGACCGACGGCGTATTCGCGATGTGGTACGGCAAGGGCCCGGGCGTCGATCGTGCGGGTGATGCGCTGAAGCACGGCAACGCCTTTGGCAGCTCGCCGCATGGCGGTGTGCTGGTCGTGGCGGGAGACGATCACGGCTGCGTATCGTCGTCGATGCCGCACCAGAGCGATCAGGCGTTCATGGCCTGGGGCATTCCAGTGCTGCAGCCTGCGGATGTCGCCGAGTGCCTTGAATTCGGGCTGTACGGTTGGGCCCTGTCGCGCTTTTCCGGGGCTTGGGTCGGCATGGCGGCCTTGTCCGAGGTGGTGGAAAGCGGCAACACCGTCGATCTGGACTTGATCAACCAGCGCACGGGCGCATGGGTCGACGCGCACAAGGTTCGCGAAGCCACGGGCTATGTGGAGTCGGACGACGGACTGCACTATCGCTGGCCTGACCTTCCCTCGCTGCGGATCGAGTCTCGAATGGCCGACAAGTTGGTGGCGGTCGCAGCATTCGCGCGCATCAACGCCATCGACCGCGAAATCATCTGCAGCCCGCGGGCGCACGCCGGCATCGTCACCTGCGGAAAGGCCCACCACGACCTGATGGAGGTGCTGCGCCGTCTGGCGATCACACCCGAGCAACTGGCCGAGGCGGGCGTTCGCCTTTACAAGGTGGGGCTGAGCTACCCGATCGAGACGTCCCGGATGCGGGCATTTGCGAGCCAACTCGGCGAGATCCTGGTGATCGAAGAAAAGGGGGCGGTGGTCGAGACCCAATTGCGCTCGCTGTTCTACAACGCGCCGGCTGACCAGCGCCCTGCCATCGTCGGCAAACAGGGGCGCGACGGCCAGCCGATGCTGTCCAGCTTGGGCGAACTGAGACCTTCTCGACTGATCGAGCATGTCGCAGCGTGGCTGCGCCACCACTGCGCAGGCAGGCCAGCCTTCGACGACATCCTGCAGCATGTGCGCGACTTCATACCCCCTGACCTGTTGTCAAACAAGGCCGACAGCGTCAAGCGCCTGCCCTATTTCTGCGCCGGCTGTCCGCACAATGCCAGCACCAAGGTGCCCGAGGGTTCCACTGCGCGTGCCGGCATCGGTTGCCACTTCATGGCGAACTGGATGGACCGAGACACCGCCGGCCTGATCCAGATGGGCGGCGAGGGTGTCGACTGGGTCTCGCACTCACGTTTCACCAGCACGAAGCACATCTTCCAGAACCTTGGAGACGGCACCTACTATCACTCGGGCTACCTGGCCATACGCCAGGCGGTGGCTGCCAAGGCCACCATGACCTACAAGATCCTCTTCAACGATGCGGTGGCGATGACGGGCGGTCAGCCGGTTGACGGCGTCATCTCGGTGGACGCGATCGCAAGGCAGATGGAGAGCGAAGGCGTGAAGCAGGTGGTGGTGGTCAGCGACGACATCACCAAGTACGACTCGCTGAAGCAGCGCTTCCCAGCCGGAACCGCATTTCATGACCGGTCAGAGCTCGATGCCGTGCAGCGGGGCCTGCGCAAGACCAGCGGCGTCACCGTTCTCATCTACGAACAGACCTGTGCCGCGGAGAAGCGCCGCCGTCGCAAGAAGGGCGAGTTGGCAGACCCGCCGAAGCGCCTCTTCATCAATGAGGCCGTGTGCGAAGGCTGTGGCGACTGCACGGTACAAAGCAATTGTGTTGCCGTGCTGCCGCTCGAGACGGATCTGGGTCGCAAGCGCAAGATCGACCAGAGCAGTTGCAACAAGGACTACAGCTGCGCAAAGGGCTTTTGCCCCAGCTTTGTGACTGTGCTCGGCGGCCAGCCTCGCAAGCGCGTGGGCTCCTTGGCCGGCGGCTTGCAGGCTTTGCAGAAGTATGTGGCTTTATTGCCGCTGCCCGCGGCGCATCGCTGGGATGCGCCGTACGACCTGCTGGTAACCGGCGTGGGCGGCACTGGCGTGGTCACTGTTGGCGCGGTGATCGCCATGGCAGCTCATCTTGAGGGCAAATGCGCCAGCGTGCTCGACTTCATGGGCTTTGCACAAAAGGGTGGGTCGGTATTGAGCTTTGTGCGCCTGGCCGATATGCCTGAGCGGCTGCATCAAGTACGCATCGACACCCAGCAGGCCGATGCCTTGCTCGCCTGCGACATCGTCGTCGGAGCCTCGCCCGAGGCGCTGCAAACGGTGCGACATGGGCGCACCCGCATCCTTGCCAACCTGCATCAGATTCCGGTGGCTGAATCACTGCGTAATCCGGACGCCAGCCTGCAGATAGAAGGCCTGTTGGCCAAGCTACGGCATGCGGCGGGTGAAGCGCAGGTGCTGACCTTCGACGCTCAGTCCTTGGCCGAGGAATTTCTCGGCGACACCGTGACCAGCAACATCCTTGCATTGGGCTATGCCTGGCAGCTGGGCCTCGTGCCAATCAGCCTGCAGGCTTTGACGCGGGCCATCGAGCTCAACGGCGTTGCCGTTCCCAGCAATCTGGCGGCCTTGTCACTGGGACGAATTGCGGCGTGCGACCCGGCCGGGCTGCAGGCTTTGCGAGCTGGCGCTTTGCAGCCCGATCAAGAGGTCGAAACTCTAGCCGCATTGATCCAACGCGGGAAGAAGTTGTTGACGGCCTGGCAGGACGCCAACTGGGCCGCACGTTTCGAAGCCCAGGTGCTCAGCGTCGCGCAAGCGGAGCGTGAACTGCGTGGCGCGGATGAATCACTGCCCTTGGCTTGTGCAGCCGCGCGAAGCCTGCTCAAGTTGATGAGCTACAAAGACGAATACGAAGTGGCACGCCTGTACACCGATGGCCAGTTCATGCGCCAGTTGCAGGCCCAATTTGAAGGGCCGGTTCAATTGGCCTTCCACATGGCTCCGCCCTTGCTGGCCAGAGGACGCGACGGCAGCGCGCCACGCAAAGTGGTCTTCGGCGGCTGGATGATGACTGGCCTGCGGGTACTGGCGCGGTTCAAATGGCTGCGTGGTACCGCACTCGATCCCTTCGGGCGCACTGATGAGCGGCGGATGGAGCGCCAGCTGATCGGCCAGTTCGAGGTCCGGCTCGCCGAGCTGAGCGCCGAGCTCACCGAGCAGAACCGGCCGCTCGCCCTGCAGGTCGCCGCCATTCCGCTGGCCATGCGCGGCTACGGCCATGTGAAGCTGGCGAATGTCGCCTTGGCGCTTGTGCGAGAGGCGGAGTTGCTGAATCGGTTCAGCCCGCAGCGTTACCCGCGCCCGGCAGGCGCAGCCCTTGCAGGGCAGTTTCGCGGTATCGCGATCAAGACGGCGACGGCCCAGGCCACCCAAGTCTCCGAGCGTGAATGAAAGCTTGTCGCGGCGTGAATCGGCCAATCGAATCCACCCATTCGAGCCGAGCGACACCACCCACATCGGCGGCAGTCCAGCGTCGCCTTGTATCCGGCCAGTGGTTCAGAACAAAGATTTACCTGCGCCTCACCTCAGCGCGAGATCAGCGACCACCTGAGCAGCGATCTGCTGGCAGGCACTCGACAGGCTGATGTCGAGAAAGTCACTCTGCTCATCGAGCCAGATCGCCAGGCTGCTGAATGGGCTGATGTATTCGTATGTTTTCTGAAGCGATCGTTCCACCTGAGTCGCAGCGTTCCCCCCTTGTGTGACCTTGACCCTCAACACAAAACGGAGGCGTTCATCCCTTGTGGTGGCTACTTCCAGTTCCTGAAGTTCGACGGTGACCAAGGCCGCCATGGCTTCAGAGCTGACAGTCCAATATTTCTGCGCACCGGCATCAAGATTTCGTTTCAATTCGACCCGCAAGGGATGAGTCTGTTCAATCCGCATCAGGCGGTCTTTGACCAGGTTGGCCTTCTCACTCGATAGGATTCCAGTCGCACCCACTGCCGCGCCGGCGGCGCCGCCTGTGACCATGCCCGTAACGGCGCCGAGCGGAACACACAGGGCCGCAAATGGTCCACAACTCAAGCCCCAAAGTCCACCCACCACAGCGCCGGACCCAATTCCCGCCGACATACCATCAGCAACTGCAGTGTTACGGATGTCAACGTTCCCGGGATAGTTCGGGCTGGCTACGACGGTGATGGCAACCGTCTCGCCACTACGAATCGGCCTGAGAGAAGGCGTTGCCGCGCAGCCGAACAACAGCAGGCAGAACATCAGGGTCATTGCTGGTTGGCTGCGCATCGTTGAGTACCTTCCCTCAGGTATTTTCTTATTCTATAAACGTTGGGGCAACACAGCCGTGGGGGAGTCTTGTCAAGAAAAAAATGCGGCGATGGGGTCGCTGCAGGCGAGTCGCAGCTTGTTCGGAAAATCTAGGTTGGCTCATTAGATGAGCGATGGACTGTTGGCGCTGTTTGGCGAGGTTTCGGGACGTGAAGGCGCCGGATCGTCAGCAGTGGCAGGCAAAATTAGCGAACTGCAGGATTGCCTGGGATGCCAGGCAAGACACTGAATCCGCCCACATTGGCCCCGATTGATCGGTTGCGCGGCAAACCTCGCCCTTCAGGGCGGGGTCAAGAGCGCGGACGGCGAAGCCGTCCGGTTGGGTGCGTCTCGTGTGGTGTTTGCTGGCGTTCGATGTACTGCCGGATAACGGCAATGGGTGCGCCACCG
>CAIJIT010000238.1 GCA_903820745.1 uncultured Burkholderiales bacterium | reverse complement strand
CCGCCAGAAACAACAGCACCGACACCAAGGGGCCGAGGGTTGCAAAGCGGTCCTGGCGTGCCGGCGGCTGTCGCCGCCACCCGCGCGCAGCAAAGCGTTGCAAGGGCAGCAGCCAGCGCCTTGTCGCGCCTTTTTGGTCGAGCTGGAAAAAAATCATCGCCGATTATCGGTCCAGCAATGGCTTGATTGGCTAGGCGGATTTTGATCAATCGCAATGCCACTTATCGTATTATGAAACGCAATCGCATAATTTGATATTGCCTTGGAGTTGTGCGACACTCCGCCTGCTTTCAAACCGTATGGAGACAAAATGCCCTCGCAGCCCCAGTCCTTTTTAGGCGCTTCAGCCAATGACACCGACTCGCTAGAAACCAAGGAATGGCTGGACGCGATGTCCGCTGTGATTGGAGAAGAAGGGAGCGACCGCGCGCATTTCCTGCTTGAAACATTGATCGATCACGCCCGTCAGGCCGGTATCGACACGCCTTTCTCGGCCAAGACCGCGTACGTGAATACCATACCTGCCGACCGTGAAGAGCGGATGCCCGGCAATATCGACATCGAAGAGCGGCTGCGCGCTTACATGCGCTGGAATGCGATGGCGATGGTGGTCAAGGCCAACCGCCTGAATCCCGATGATGGCGGCGATCTGGGCGGCCATATTTCGAGCTTTGCCTCGCTCGCGACGATGCTCGGCTGCGGTTTCAACCATTTCTGGCATGCCGATGATGGCGTGCATGGCGGTGACTTGCTTTATATCCAGGGCCATTCGTCACCGGGCATCTACGCCCGTGCTTATCTGGAAGGCCGCATCAGCGAAGAGCAGATGCTGAACTTCCGTCAGGAAGTCGACGGCAAGGGCCTGTCGAGCTATCCGCACCCGAAGCTGATGCCCGAGTTCTGGCAGTTCCCGACCGTCTCGATGGGCCTGGGCCCCTTGATGGCGATCTACCAAGCACGTTTTCTGAAGTACCTGCATGCGCGCGGCCTGGCGGATACCTCCAAGCGCAAGGTCTGGGTCTTCCTTGGCGACGGCGAAATGGACGAACCCGAATCTCTCGGCGCGATCGGCTTGGCTGCGCGCGAAAAACTCGACAACCTGATCTTCGTCGTCAACTGCAATCTGCAGCGCCTCGACGGCCCGGTGCGTGGCAATGGCAAGATCATTCAGGAACTCGAAGGCGAATTCCGTGGCTCCGGATGGAATGTGATCAAGCTGATCTGGGGCGGTTATTGGGATCCGCTGCTGGCGCGTGACAAGGAAGGCCTGCTGCGCAAGGTCATGATGGACACCGTCGACGGCGACTATCAGGCGATGAAGGCCAATGACGGCGCTTTCGTGCGCGAGCATTTCTTCGGCCAGCATCCCAAATTGCTCGAGATGGTCAGCTCGATGAGCGACGACGACATCTGGCGCCTGAACCGCGGCGGTCATGATCCGCAAAAGGTCTATGCGGCCTACCACAAGGCCGTGCATACCGAAGGCCAGCCGACTGTCATGCTGATCAAGACCGTCAAGGGCTTCGGCATGGGCAAGAGCGGCGAGGGCAAGAACACCGCGCACCAGACCAAGAAGCTGACCAACGATGACATCAAGAGCTTCCGCGACCGTTTCAATATCCCGGTCAGCGACCACCAGATCGATACCGACCTGCCTTTCTACAAGCCGGCCAATGACACGCCCGAGATGCGCTATCTGCTCGAGCGTCGGGCCGAACTCGGCGGCTTCCTGCCCAAGCGTCGTCCGAAGGCCGATGAACAGTTGCAAGTGCCGGCGCTCGAAACCTTCAAGGCCGTGCTCGAAGCGACCGCCGAAGGGCGCGAGATCTCGACCACCCAGGCTTTCGTGCGTTTCCTGACCCAATTGCTGCGCGACAAGGAACTGGGGCCGCGCACCGTGCCGATCCTGGTTGACGAAGCGCGCACCTTCGGCATGGAAGGGCTGTTCCGCCAGATCGGCATCTATAACCCCGAAGGGCAGAAATACACACCGGTCGACAAGGACCAGGTGATGTATTACCGCGAGGACAAGGCCGGTCAAGTGCTGCAGGAAGGCATCAACGAAGCCGGTGGCATGGCCTCCTGGATCGCCGCGGCGACCTCTTATTCGACCAATAACCGGGTGATGATCCCGTTCTTCGTCTACTACTCGATGTTTGGCTTCCAGCGCATCGGCGACCTCGCCTGGGCGGCTGGCGATATGCAGGCGCGCGGCTTCCTGCTAGGCGGCACCTCGGGACGCACGACGCTCAACGGCGAAGGCCTGCAGCATGAGGACGGTCACAGTCATATCCTGGCCGGCACGATTCCGAACTGCGTGTCCTACGACCCGACCTTCGCCCACGAAGTCGCGGTGATCATGCAGCATGGCTTGAAGCGCATGGTCGAGAACCAGGAAAATGTCTACTTTTACATTACCCTGCTGAACGAGAACTATCCGATGCCGGGCTTGCAGGCCGGTACCGAGGCCGAAATCCTGAAAGGCCTGTATCTGCTCGAAGCGGCCGCTCAGGACAAGCCTTGCGTCAACTTGCTTGGCTCGGGAACGATCCTGCGCGAAAGCCAGGCGGCCAAGGTTCTGCTGGAGCAGGACTGGGGCGTCTCGGCCAATGTCTGGAGCGCACCAAGCTTCAATGAATTGGCTCGCGACGGCCAGGACGCCGAACGCTGGAATTTGTTGCATCCGACCGAGGCTCAGCGCCTGGCATTCGTGGCCCAGCAACTCGGCCGCACCACCGGGCCGGTGATCGCTTCGACCGATTACATGAAGAATTATGCTGAGCAAATCCGTGCCTTCATGCCCAAGGGCCGCAGCTACAAGGTGCTGGGTACCGATGGTTTCGGTCGGAGCGATTTCCGCTTCAAGCTGCGCGAGCATTTCGAAATCAACCGGCATTACGTCGTCGTCGCCGCCCTGAAGGCACTGGCTGACGAAGGCAAATTGCCGGCGACCCAGGTGGCTGAAGCGATCGCCAAATACGGCATCAAGGCAGACAAGATCAATCCGCTGTACGTCTGATCTAAGCCTGAGATTTTTTACAGATAAAGCCCGCGATGAAGCGCAGCGGCATGTGGGGTTTGCAAGTGCAGGCCCGCCTCGCAGCATTCATCAAGGCACCAAGGAGATGAAATGGCAATTTTAGAAATCAAGGTTCCCGACATCGGTGACGTCACGGACGTGGCAGTGATCGAGCTGCTGGTCAAGGTCGGCGACCGGGTCGCGCTCGAGCAGAGTCTGATCACCGTCGAGAGCGACAAGGCTTCGATGGAAATTCCCAGCTCGGCGGCTGGCCTGGTCAAGGAAATCAAGGTCGCGCTCGGCGACAAGGTCAATCAAGGCAGTCTGGTGTTGCTGCTTGAGGCACAAGCTGAGGCGCCAGCAACCGTCGTTGCTGCAGCACCGGTGGTGGCAGCAGCGGTGGCGGCTCCGCTGCCCGTCGCTGCAGCTGCAGTTGGCGGCACCAGGACGGTCGAGGTCTTTGTTCCCGACATCGGTGATTTCGAGTCAGTGTCGGTGATCGAGGTGTTCGTCAAGGTGGGCGACAGCATCCGCGTCGAGCAGAGCCTGATCACCGTCGAGAGCGACAAGGCCTCGATGGAGATTCCCAGCTCGACCGCCGGCATGATCAAGGAATTGAAGGTCAAGCTCGGCGACAAGGTGGCCAAGGGATCGCTGCTGGCGCTGGTTGAAGTCGCAGCGCCGGCGGCGCAAGTGGCCGTCGCCGCAGCTCCTGTCATCGTCGCCGCGGCGCTGTCCCCGGCCCCGGTGCCAACGCGCGCCGCGCCGACCGCTTCACTGCCTGCGCATGAGCCTTTGGCCGCCAAGGGACGCTTGCCCCATGCCTCGCCGAGCATTCGTCGCATCGCGCGCGAGCTCGGCGTGCCGCTGGACGAGGTCAAGGGTACCGGCCCGAGCGGCCGTATCCAGGAACTCGACTTGCAGGGTTTCGTCAAATCCGTGCTGGCCGGGGCGGTGCAAACGCTGGCGCAAAAAGCTGCCGCACCCGCAGCGGCACCTGCAGCGGCACCTGCAGCGTCAGGCTCTTTCCCAGGCCTGCTGCCCTGGCCCAAGGTCGACTTCGAGAAGTTCGGCCCGGTCGAGCGCCGCGATCTGTCGCGGATCAAGAAGATTTCCGGCGCCAATCTGCACCGCAATTGGGTGCTGATTCCGCATGTCACCAACAACGACGATGCCGACATCACCGATCTCGAAGCCTTCCGCGTCCAGTTGAACGCTGACAAATCGTCGCCCGCCAAGGTGACGATGCTGGCCTTCATGATCAAGGCGGCCGTCGCGGCATTGAAGAAGTTCCCCGAGTTCAATGCCTCACTCGATGGCGAGCAACTGGTGTTGAAGAACTACTTCCACATCGGTTTTGCGGCCGATACGCCGAATGGCTTGATGGTTCCAGTGCTCAGGGATGCCGACAAGAAAGGTATCTTCCAGATCAGTCAGGAAATGGGGGAGCTGGCCAAAAAAGCGCGCGACGGCAAGCTCGGAACGGCCGAGATGACCGGTGGCTGCTTCAGTATTTCGTCGCTCGGGGGCATTGGTGGCGGCTATTTCACGCCGATCATCAATGCGCCCGAAGTCGCGATCATGGGCGTGGGCAAGAGCCAGATCGAACCGATCTGGGACGGCAAGCAATTCGCACCGCGTCTGATGCTGCCTTTGAGCCTGAGCTGGGATCACCGCGTCATCGACGGCGCTTCGGCGGCCCGCTTCAACGCTTACTTCGCGTCGCTGTTGGCGGATTTCCGCCGGATCGCCCTGTAATTTTTCGGGCAAGCCCCCAAGCGCTGGACAACGCGCAATTCCCGCATGCAGGCCGTCTGGCCGGCATGACGGGCTACGGAGAAAATCATGGCATTGATTGAAGTAATGGTCCCCGACATCGGTGACTTCAAGGACGTCGCCGTCATCGAGTTGCTGGTCAAGCCTGGCGACAAAGTGGCCGCGGACCAGAGTCTGGTGACGGTCGAAAGCGACAAGGCGTCGATGGAGATTCCGTCCTCGCATGCCGGTATCGTCAAGGAGGTCCTGGTCGCCATCGGCGACAAGCTCAACCAGGGCAGTTTGCTGATCAGGCTGGAAAGCGGCGCTGCGGCGGCGCCGATCGCCGCGCCTGCTGCTGCACCGGCCTCGGCCCCAGTCCCCGCTGCCGCTGCCGCTGCTTATGCCGGCACAGCCGACCTCGACTGCGACCTGCTGGTGCTCGGCGCCGGCCCGGGCGGCTATTCAGCCGCCTTCCGTGCCGCCGATCTCGGCCTGAAAGTCATCCTGGTCGAGCGCTATGCGCAGCTCGGTGGCGTCTGCCTGAACGTCGGCTGCATTCCCTCGAAGGCCTTGCTGCATGTGGCGGCGGTGATGGACGAGGTCAGCCATCTGTCAGCGCTGGGCATCGACTTCGGGTCGCCCAAGCTCGACATCGACAAGCTGCGTGGCCACAAGGACAAGGTCATCGCCAAGCTGACCGGCGGCTTGGCGGCGATGGCCAAGATGCGCAAGGTCACGACTTTGCGTGGCTATGGCTCGTTCATCGACGCCAACCATCTGCAGGTCGAAGAGACCGGCGGCGAAGCGCAGGCCAAGACAGGCGCGAGCAAGACGGTACATTTCAAGCAGGCGATCATCGCGGTCGGTTCATCGGCCGTGCGCCTGCCTTTCCTGCCCGATGATCCGCGCATTGTCGATTCGACCGGCGCGCTGGCGCTGAAGGCAGTGCCGAAGAAAATGCTGCTGGTTGGCGGGGGCATCATCGGCCTGGAAATGGGTACCGTCTATTCGACGCTCGGCGCCCGGCTCGATGTGGTCGAGATGCTCGACGGCCTGATGCAGGGCGCTGACCGCGACCTGGTCAAGGTCTGGCAGAAGATGAATGCCAAGCGCTTTGACAACATCATGCTGAAGACCAAGACGGTCGGTGCCGAAGCCAGCGCGGAGGGCATCAAGGTCAAGTTTGAAACGCTCGACGGCGTCGCTTCGGAAGGCGTTTACGACCTGGTGCTGCAGGCGGTCGGGCGCACGCCCAACGGCAAGAAAGTGGCGGCCGAGAAGGCCGGCGTCGCCGTCACCGATCGCGGTTTCATCAATGTCGACGTGCAGATGCGCACCAATGTGCCGCATATCTTCGCGATCGGCGATCTGGTCGGCCAGCCGATGCTGGCTCACAAGGCCGTGCATGAAGCCCATGTCGCGGCCGAAGTGGCGGCCGGCGTATTGCTCGGTGACGCCCATTTGTCGAAGAGCCAGTTCGACGCCCGGGTGATTCCGAGCGTGGCCTACACCGACCCTGAAGTCGCCTGGGTCGGTCTGACCGAAGACCAAGCCAAGGCGCAGGGCATCAAGGTCAAGAAGGGCTTGTTCCCCTGGACCGCTTCAGGCCGCGCGATTGCCAATGGCCGCGATGAAGGCTTTACCAAGCTGCTCTTTGACGACAGCCCGGAAGCCCATGGACATGGCAAGATCCTCGGCGGCGGCATTGTTGGCACCCATGCCGGTGACATGATCGGCGAGATCGCGCTGGCGATCGAGATGGGCGCCAACGCGGTGGACATCGGCAAGACCATCCATCCGCATCCGACGCTGGGTGAGAGCATCGGCATGGCGGCGGAGGTCGCGCATGGTTCCTGCACCGATCTGCCGCCGGTGCGCAAATAGGCGAGGCCAGCCGAGCCGGCTGCCTGAGAAAAGCCCGACCTGGTTCGGGCTTTTGCAATTCTGGAAAACCTTGTCTGTCAAGGCCGTTTCCTGGCTGCTGTCGCAGTCCTGCGGCAGCAGGGTTTTTCCTTGCCTGGCCTTTGTTCTTGACCTTTGATAATGCTGCAACATTTCCTCAATTTGGCAGCTATTTCAAACCATGAACATCGTCACCAGTCCCGCCTCCGTGTTGGCGCTCGCCTTGCGGGCGATGGAGCGCACGCCCGACCCCCGCTTGCGCTTGTTGCTCGCTTCGTTGACGACGCATCTGCATGCCTTTGTGCAGGAAACCGCGCTGACTGAAGCGGAGTTCGAGCGCGCACTTGAATTCATCGTCGCGATCGGCCAGGCCACCGGCGAGACCAAGAACGAGGTGGTGCTGGCAGCCGATTTGCTCGGTATCTCTAGCGTCGTGGCGCTACAGAACAATCTCGACCCGCAGGGTGAATCGCTGGCGGCGCTGCTGGGTCCGTTCTGGCGCGCCAACGCACCTGAATGCGCCCCGGGTGAAAACATCGCCCGGTCGGGTACGCCGGGCCTGCCGCTGAGCGTGTCTGGTGTCGTGCTCGAAAATGACGGCACGCCGATCGCCGGCGCAGTCGTCGATGTCTGGCAGGCCTCGCCGGTCGGGCTCTACGAGAACCAGGACCCGCAGCAAGAGGACATGAATCTGCGCGGCAGGTTCCATACCGATGCTGCCGGTGCCTTCCATTTCCGCACCGTGCGCCCAGCCGGTTATCCGGTGCCGACTGACGGCCCTTGTGGCGATCTGTTGCGTGCGCAGCTGCGCCATCCGAACCGCCCGGCGCATCTGCACTTCATGGTCAGCAAGCCGGGCCACAAGGTGCTCATCTCGCAGGTCTATGCCGACGATGACGAGAACCTCGAGAGCGACCCGACCTTCGGCGTGACGCGCCGCTTGATCGGCCGTTTCGAAATGCAAGCCGATGGCAAGGGCGCGACGCTGGCCTATGAGGCCAGGCTCGAGCGCGGCGAGATGAAGTTCCCCCATCCTCCTATTCCTTGAGCCGCCCTACCGATGAGCTTTGATCCGATCTTGAAACTCGACGGCAAGGTCGCCGTCATCGCCGGCGGCCTGGGTGCCATCGGTTATGCGACGGCGCAGCGGCTGGCTGCAATTGGCGCGACTTGCGTGCTGCTGCATCGGCGCGGCGATGAAGCCGCCGAGCTTGCCGCTGCCTTGCCGGCCGGTGTCGCGCAGGTCCATCAGGCGATTTTTGCCGACATTGTTGACAGTGCCAGTCTGCGCGCTGCCGCGGCCGCGGTGGCCGCCTCGCTGGGACGCTGCGACATCCTGGTCAACAGCGCTGGCCATACCCGGCCGGTGCCTGCTGCCGACCTCGAAGGCCTGAGCGATGAGCTGATCGACGAGCTGCTGCAGGCGAATTTCCGCGGCGTCTTCGCCACCATCCGGGCCTTCACGCCGCTGCTCAAGGCCAGTGGCGACGGCTTGATCGTGAACGTGTCGTCGATTTCGGCTTTCACCGGCACCGGCAGCAACCTCGCTTATGTCGCCGCCAAGGCCGGACTCGATGTGGTTGGCGATGCCTTGGCCAAGGTGCTGGCGCCGCTGGTACGCGTGGTCTCGGTGTCGCCGGGCGCGGTAGCTTCGAGCTTTGTGCCGGGCCGCGGCAGTGACTTCGCCGCCAAGATGGCCAGCAGCACGCCGCTGGGCCGCATCGGCCTGCCCGACGATGTGGCGGCCGCGATCGAAGCGCTGGCGACGACGTTGCGCTTTGTCACCGGCACAAGGCTGGTCGTCGATGGGGGAAGACATCTATGAAGACCTTGATCACCTGCGCCGTGACCGGCAACCTCGTCAAGCCCGATCAGACCCCGCATTTGCCGATCACGCCCGAGCAGATCGCTGATTCATGCCTCGAAGCGGCCGAGGCGGGCGCCGGACAAGTGCATATCCATGTGCGCAATCCCGTGACCGGCATGCCGTCGATGGAGGTCGATCTTTACCGGCAGGTGGTCGAGCGGATCCGCCGCAGCAACCGCGAGCTGATCATCAACCTGACCACCGGGCCGGGCGGGCGTTACGTGCCGAGCGAAGGTGACCCCAAGGTCTATGCGCCCGGCACGACGCTGTTGCCACCGGAAAAACGCGTCGAACATATCGCGCTGATCCGGCCCGACATCTGCTCGCTCGACCTGAATACGATGAACTCGGGCCCCGATGTGGTGATGAACACGCCGAAGAACGTGCGCCGCATGGCCCGCGTGATCCGAGCCGCCGGCGTCAAGCCCGAGCTCGAGGTGTTCGATTCGGGTGACATCCACCTGGCCCTGGACCTGATCGCCGACGGCACGCTCGACGGCCCCGGCATGTGGACTTTTGTGCTGGGGGTGAAATACGGTTTCGCACCGACACCGCAGACGGTGGAATATGCCCGCAGCCTCTTGCCGCCAGGCGCCTTCTGGACCGCTTTCGGCATTGGCCGGATGGAGTTCCCGATCGTTGCTCAGGCCTGGCTGCTCGGCGGCCATGTGCGGGTCGGCATGGAAGACAACATCTACCTGGCCAAGGGCCAGCTCGCCAGCAGCAATGCGCAGTTGGTGGCCAAGGCGCGCAGCATCATTGAGTCCCTGGGGGGCGAGATTGCCAATGCCACCGAGGCGCGCGTCATGCTGGGACTGCCGCCGGGGGCGGCGCGATGAACGCAGTCTTGATGACGCCAGCCGCGCAGGCGCTGCGGCTGTTGGCCAAGGCGGCAAACATCGATCAACTGGCCTTGCAGCTTTCACATCAGCCCGCCTTGGTTTGCCAGGCGGGGCAGGCGCTGGTGCAAGTCTGTGCGGCTGCGATCAACCCCAGCGATGTCAAGGCCAGTCTGGGGCTGATGCCGCAAGCCGTCTGGCCGAGAACGCCGGGGCGTGATTTCGCTGGCATCGTCGTCGACGGCCCCAACGCCTGGCTCGGACGCGAGGTTTACGGCTCGGGCGGCGACATCGGCATCACCCGTGATGGCTCGCATGCGCGCTACCTGCTGCTGCCCGAAGCGGCCCTGCGCGAGCGTCCGCTCAACATCAGCATGGATGAGGCGGGCGCAGTCGGTGTACCCTTCGTCACCGCTTATGAAGGTCTGCGCCGCTGCGGCAGGGTGCAGGCCGGGCAGACGGTGCTGGTGCTGGGCGCCAATGGCAAGGTCGGGCAGGCAGCGGTGCAACTGGCAGCGCAGGGCGGTGCCCGGGTGATCGCGGTGCAGCGTTTTGCCGGCCCCTTCGGCGGCTATGCCTGCGCGCCGGTCGACTGCATCGATTCATCCCGTGAAGACCTGGCGGCGCGCGTGCGCGAGTTAACCGGCGGGCGCGGTGCCGACATCGTCTTCAACACGGTGGGCAGCGCCTATTTCGAGGCCGCCAACCTGTCGATGGCCAAGGGCGCGACCCAGGTCTTTATCGCCACCCATGAGCGCGCCGTGCCCTTCGATATTTTTTCCTTTTATCGGGGCATGCACAGCTATGTCGGCATCGACTCGCTGGCGCTGGACTGCGTGGCGGCTTCGACTTTGCTTGACGCGATGCGCGTCGGCTTCGAGCAAGGCCGGCTCAAACCTTTCCCGGTGGCAAGGACTTTTTCACTCGACCAGGCGGCCTCTGCTTACCGTGCCGTGCTCGGCGGTAGTCCCGACCGCATGGTGCTCAACCCCTGAATCGAAAGCTGACCATGCATGTCACCCGCATCGAACAGGCGCCTGCCTATGAGGCCCCCAACCATATCGACATGCGCTGTTTGCGTTTGCAAGGCAAGGAGGCCGGGCCTTCGCAACAGATGTGGATGGGCATGAGCCAGTTGCTGCCCGGCGGACATACCGGGCTCGACGCCTCGCCGATGGAAAAACTCTATCTGGTGCTCGAAGGTCACTTGCATGTGATCGCTGAGCAGGACGGGGTGCAGCATGAGCAGGAACTCGGGCCCTGGGATTCCTGCCGCATCGCGCCGGGCGAAAAACGTCAGTTGATCAACCGCAGTCCGCGGCCCGCCGTGGTCGTGCTGGTGATGCCGACCAGCGCACCGACCTGAGCCAGAATTTTTCCAGGAGACAACCGCGATGCCATGCCCAGCCCTGACAGCCCGCCGAATTTCGGCCGCCTTGATCCTCGTCGCCAGCAGCCTGTCCGGACTGCCGGCCGGCGCCCAACCTGACTGGCCGCAAGGTCAGGCGATCCGATTCATCGTGCCCTTTACCGCGGGCAGCGGAACCGACATCGTGGCGCGGCTGCTCGGCGAAAAGCTCGGCCCGGCGCTCGGCAGCAATGTGGTGATCGAGAACAAGCCGGGCGCTGGCGGCACGATGGGCGCGGCCCTGGTGGCCAAGTCGGCTGGAGACGGCCTGACGCTGTTGATCCATTCGGCTGGCCATCTGGTCAACCCGGCGATCTACCCAAACCTCAGCTATGACACGCTGAAGGATTTTTCCGGGGTCACGCCGCTGGCGGCCCTGCCCAATGTGATGGTGACTTCGCCCGATCATTTCAAAGATGTGAAGGATCTGATCGCGCAGGCCAAGGCCAAGCCGGGCGTGTTCAATTACGCTTCCGCGGGCAATGGGTCGGCCACCCATATGAATGCCGAAGTGTTCCGTCTTGCCGCGGCGGTGCAGGCCCAGCATGTGCCGTTTCGCGGTACGCCTGAAGCGATGACCGAAACCATCGCGGGACGCATCGACTGGTTCTTCGCGCCGCTGGTGTCGTCGCTGTCGCTGATCAAGGATGGCAAGTTGAAGGCGCTGGCGGTCGGCACCGCCAAACGCTCGAACGCCTTGCCACAAGTTCCCACCACCGTCGAAGCGGGCGTGCCGGGCTCGGAATACCAGTTCTGGGTCGGCTTGTTCGCGCCGTCGAAAACACCGCGGCCGGTGATCGAGCGCCTGCAGGGCGAGATTGCCAAGATCATGGCCTCGACCGAGGTCAAGGATCGGCTCGACAAACTCGGCGCCGAAGCTTTCGTGATGCTGCCGGCCGACTTCGACCGCTTCATCATCAGCGAAACTGCCAAGGCGCAGGAAGTCGTGCGCAAGGCCGGGCTCAAGCTCGATTGAGTCCGGCATCGTTAAAGCTTAAGGAGTTGCCTTGTTGAAGAAATTGTTGCTGGCCTTGTTGCTGGCTTGTTCGCTATTGCCAACGGCCTGGGCGCAGAGCCCGTCGAAGGCGTTGAATCAATTGTTCGAGCAGGAATGGGAGCGCAATTTACGCGACCGGCCTGAAGCAGCCAGCTACCAAGGGGATCAGCGCTTCAATGACCGCTGGTCTGACTTGAGTCTGGCGGCCTTTGCGCGCCGCGAGCAGGCCGATCGGGCGGCGCTGCAGCGCTTGCAAGCGATTGATCGCAGCGCTTTGAGCAGCGCCGAGCAACTCGATTACGACACCTTTGAATGGCAGCAGCAGCGACTGGTCGAGCGGCAGAAATTCCGCGAACATCTGTTGCCGATCAGCCATCAGGGCGGGCCGCAAACCGCTGACGGCATCGCCGAAGTGATGCCTTTTGCCAACCTTGCCGATTACCGTAACTATCTGGCACGGATGGCGGCGTTGCCGCTGATGGTCGACCAGGTGATCGCGCTGATGCAGGAAGGCGTGAAAGCCGGCCTGTTGCCGCCGCGGGTGCTGATGAACCGGGTGCCGGCGCAACTCACCGCGCAGATCGTCGACGACCCGGCGCTGAGTCCTTTTTATCGCCCGTTCAAGCAGTTCCCCGCAGCGATCCTGCCGGCCGAACAGGCGCGGCTGCAAGCCAGCGCGCAGGCCCATTTGCGCGACCAGGTGATACCAGCTTACCGGAAGCTGCAGGCCTATTTCCTGCGCGATTACCTGCCCTTGGCCCGGCCCAGCATCAGCGCCACCGACCGGCCCGATGGCCAAGCCTATTACGACTTTCTGGCGCGCTACTACACCACCACGGCGATGGGCAGCGAGGCGATCCATGCGCTGGGTTTGAGCGAAGTGGCCAGGCTGAGTGCGGCGATGGACCGGGTGATGCGCAGCACCGGTTTCAGCGGCTCGATGGCGGATTTCCAGAACTTCCTGCGCACCGATCCGCGCTTCTTCCGCAAAACGCCTGAAGATCTGCTGGCCAGCTACCGCGCGGTGGCCAAGCGCATCGACCCGGAGCTGGTGAAAGTCTTCAAGACCCAACCGCGGCTGCCCTATGGCGTGCGGGCGATTCCCGACAACCTGGCACCTGACACCACCACGGCCTATTACCAGGGCGGGGCGGCCGATGGCACGCGCGCCGGTTACTACTATGTCAATCTGTACAAGCCCGAGACCCGGCCGACCTGGGAGATGATTCCGCTG
>CAIJIT010000237.1 GCA_903820745.1 uncultured Burkholderiales bacterium | reverse complement strand
TGAAATCTGTACTGACTGTCTGCATGGCCATGTTCATGTTCATCATTTCCAGCGCTTCGCTGGCTCAATCAATGCTCCAACAAGATCCCCCACCTCCGACAGCCCCCCGCAAGGAGCATGTTGTCGACTGGCACGGCGAGCGCATGCAAGATCCCTGGTTCTGGTTGCGTGACAGGGACAGCCCGCCCGTGCTGGACTACTTGAAGGCCGAGAACGCCTACATGCAGGCGATGACCGGTGGCCTAGCGCCTTTCACCAACACGCTCTACCAGGAAATGCTGGGCCGCATCCGGCAGACCGATCTGGATGTGCCGGTGCGACGCGGGGCGTGGTTCTATTACAGCCGCACCGTCGAGGGGCAACAGTACCCAATCCGCTGCCGCCGCCATGCCACGCCAGGCCTGACCTATGACGAGCAGGCGCCAGAGCAGGTGCTGCTGGATTTGAACGAGATGGCTCAAGGCAAGGCTTTCATCAGCCTTGGCGTCATCCAGGTGTCCGATGACGGCGCTTGGCTGCTCTACACCACCGACGAGACTGGCTACCGGCAATACAAGCTTTACCGTAAGTCGCTGGCCAGTGGCAAGGTCGAAGGACCATTGGCCGAGCGCGTGACCCGTGCGCAATGGGCGGCCGACAATGCGACAGTCTTCTTCGCGACCGAGCACCCAGTCTCCAAACGGTCCGACACCCTTTGGCGGCTCAAGTCAGGCGGCAAGCCCGAGGCGATTTACCAAGAAAATGACGAACTCTTCCGGGTCGACCTCGGGCGCAGCAAGGATCTCAAGTACCTGGTGCTGGAAGCAGCCTCTGCCGATACCTGGGAGTCAAGCTTGTTGGACGCGAGCAAGCCCGATGGAAGCTTCAAGCTGGTCCTGCCGCGCGAGAAAGGTCACAAGTACGAGGTCGAACACCGCGACGGCCAACTCTATATCCGAACCAATCGTGAGGCAAAGGACTTCCGTGTCGTCACGGCTCCGGTGGACCAGCCATCGAGGTGGACGCCGTTCGTCGCGCACAGTCCCGGCGTCTTGATTCAAGGCGTCGAGATGTTCCAGGACTACTTGGTCATTGCAGAAAAGCAGGATGGCTTGTCGCGCTTCAGGATCCATGATTTCGGCCAGGATCGCTGGCGCGAATTGCCATTCAGCGAAACTGCTTACGCCGCATCCCGTATGGGCACGCCGGAATACAAGAGCACGGTGTTCCGCTACTCTTTCCAGAGCTTGATGACGCCATCGTCAGTTTTTGACTTTGACATGACCAGCGGTAAGTCCACCTTGCTCAAGCAGCAACAGGTGCTAGGCGGCTACGACGCGTCACAGTACGCATCCGATCGCATATGGGTCACCGCGCGCGACGGCGTGAAAGTTCCAGTGTCCATCGTCTATCGCAAGGACCGTTCGCGTGACGGCCAGGCGCCACTGTGGTTGTATGCCTACGGCTCCTACGGCTACGGCTCGCAGGCGGGTTTTGGCAGTTGGCGTTTGAGCTTGCTTGACCGCGGCTTCGCCTTTGCCATCGCACATGTCCGCGGCGGCGACGAGATGGGTGAGGCTTGGCATGACGACGGCATGCTGATGAAGAAGATGAAC
>CAIJIT010000236.1 GCA_903820745.1 uncultured Burkholderiales bacterium | reverse complement strand
CGGCTTCAATTACACCGGTGTTTTCATCGGCCTTTACGCCTCGTCCAATGGCTTGCCGACCCGGAATTTCGCCGACTTTGACTGGTTCGATTACCGTACCCCAGCCGCGGGTGCCGACGATTGGTACCAGCGCGCCAATGACTTCGCCTTGCAGGGAGTTGTCCTGGATTTTCCAAACTGGCTGACCACAGCAAGCAAACGTCCACCATGAACCTGCGTCAGATCGAGGCTTTCAAAGCCGTCATGGAGACCGGCACGGTGACTCAGGCGGCCGTCCGCCTGGGCATTTCCCAGCCGGCGGTGAGTAAGTTGCTGCAACTGTTCGAGCGCGGCGCAGGCCTCCTGCTGTTTGTCCGTGATCGCGGGCGACTTTCGCCAACGCCTGAGGCCCGTATCCTCTACGAAGAGGTAGAGAGGATATTTCAGGGCGCAGGGCGCGTTCGGCAGGCCGCGCAGGAAATCAAATCGTTGCAACTCGGTTCGCTTTCCGTCGGCGTCATGCCGGCGCTCTCGACCGGGTTCGCGCAGGAGATTCTTGCCCGCTTGCCGATGACGCAGCCGGGCATTTCGGTGACGCTCCAATCGCAAGAAACGCCCAAGCTGGTCGAGCAGCTGGTCACACAACGGGTCGAGCTTTGCTACTCGGTGATACCGATGGAGCATCCCGAGTTGCGCAGCGAGCAGCTATGCCGCGTTCCACTGGTGTGCATCCTGCCGCATGGACATCGGCTGGCCTCGCATGAGGAGATCCGCTGCAAGGACCTTGCGGGCGAGCGCTTCGCCTCGTTTCGCCATGATTCCGCGATCCGCCGCCGGATTGATCAGGCCTTCGACGATGCCAAGGTCAGCCGCACGATTTCTATGGAGGCACCGATGGCGCCGAGCATCTGTGCCTACGTCGCACGAGGGCTGGGCGTATCGATCGTGAATCCGCTCTATATCGGGGCCTTCGCGCCCGCCCTAGTGGTGCGCCCCTTTCGGCCGCGAATCGAGTCAGACATCATCATGGTCATGCCGCGCGGACGGCGCCTTTCCGTGATTGCCGAGGCCTTTGCCGCGATGTCGCGAACTATCGCCGCTGAATGGGAAGCGCGGGACGGGGCGACCGATTTTTGCTATGGCGCTTCATGACTGCCAACCCAGCCGGCCTGCAACGATGAAAACCAGCCAGAAAATCGCCCGCTATGTGCACGAACTGCGCGCGGACCAACTGTCCGAGCAGGCGCGGGAGGCAGCGATGCGTTGCCTGCTGGACCTGCTGACCGCCGCAGCGGCAGGACATCAACACCCTGCGGTGCATGCCGTCCGCCAGCTGGCCGTGAGCGACTATGGCCTTGGCGCCACCGCCATCTGGTTCACGGGCGAACGCGCCAGCGCCACGGGCGCGGCCTTCGCCAATAGCGCGGCAGCCTCGATCCTGGATCTCGATGATGGTTTTCGACTCGCGCGCGGTCATCCGGGCGCTGCGGTGATTCCGGCAGCCTTGGCGGCAACGCTCGACAGCACATCCGCTGAGGCCTTCATCGCTGCGGTCGTTGCTGGCTATGAAGTGGGTGTTCGCGTGGCCATGGCAAGGCCGGCTTATGCAGCTTCCGGCGTCTGGTCTGCCTATGCCGCGATCGCGGCCGCAGGCCGGTTGCGCGGCACTGCCCCGGACAAACTGGCCCATGCGCTGTCGATCGCGGTCCAATCCGCGCCTTCACTGCCTGGAAAAGCCGGCCTCGTCGGCAGCGATGTGAAGGAGGGCATCCCGTTCGGGGTGCTGGCGGGCATGAATGCGCTGAACCTGGCCGAAGCTGGTTTCACCGGTCCGCTGGACATCTTCGACAACCCCGAGCTGTTTGCATCAGAGCGCATCACGGCAGGACTTGGCGGACCGCCCTGCATCGACAGAACCTACTTCAAGCCCTATGCCTGCTGCCGCCACATCCATGCGCCGGTTGACGCCTTCGCGGCCTTGCTCGCAAGGCACAAGATCGAGGCGCGCGAGATCATCACGATCGAGGTCCATACCTATTCCGGGACCTTCAACCTTTCCAATCTGGCCGCGCCGCGCACGCTGATCGAAGCGCAATACAGCGTCCCTTTTTGTATCGGCCTTTGCGCCGTCCATGGCCTCGAGTCGCTGCTGCCGCTGGAGACTGCGCTGCTTGCCGATGCCGAAGTTCAGAGCATCTCCAGGAAAGTCAGCTTGCATCGCGACCCTTCGATCGAGCTGCGGTTTCCGGCCGAGTCACCCGCACGAGTGCTTGTGACCACCGCGGCCGGCCGTTTCGAATCCCCCGTGACCACACCACGCGGTGATCCTGACGCGCCGTTGTCATGGGCCGAACTGGAAACCAAGTTCCTGACTTCGACCCGCAAGTTGTTCGCGCCGGCAAAACAGCAGGAATTCCTTCAGGCCATCGATCGACTCCGTGCCGGTGAACTCCATGACCTGCGCATGGCGCTGGCCGGCAAAGCCATAACGTTTGGTTCTGAACAGCCGAAAATATAGCCTTTGACAGGCTGATTATTGCTTCATAAGATCCGGGCAGAAAGTCAACCAGGAGGGCATAACCAATGATGCGTCCATACAAGTTAACAGCTGCAATCTGGTTCACGCTGCTGTCTGCCGTCGGTTCGTTCAGCCTGCCAGCGGCGGCTCAGGAAAAGATTTTGCGGGTCGGCGCGCAAACGACCGACATCGCCACTCTTGATCCGCACCGCACCTCCTCGACGCATGAAAAAGGGCCGATCAGCTGGATCTTTGGCGGCCTCGTGCGCTTCCCGCTCGGCAGCGCCGACCCGACCAAGATCGAAGGCGATCTGGCCGAAAGCTGGGTCCGCGCTCCGGACGGTTTGACCTGGACCTTCAAGCTGCGCAAAGGCGTGCAGTTTCACCGCGGTTACGGGGAAGCAACGGCCGAAGACGTGGTCTACAGCCTCGCCCGCGCCACGGATCCCAAACGGTCCTCCTTCTCCTCATCGTTCCAGCAGTTCCAGAAGGTTGAAGCGCTCGACCCCTACACCGTCCGCATCACGTTGAAAGCGCCGGTCCCGAGCTTGCTGGGGCTGGTGTCCAACTACCACGGCGGAATGATCGTGAGCCGCAAGGCCGATCAGGAGTTGGGTGATGGCTTCAAGTTGAAGCCGGTCGGCTTCGGCCCCTTCGAATTTGTCGAACATCAGACACAACGAGAACTGACTCTGAAAGCCCATGACAAGTATTACCGTGGCAAGCCCAAGATCGACAAGATCGCCTACAAGTTCATCTCGTCTGACGCCAGCCGGGATCTCGCCTTCACTTCCGGGGAACTCGATCTGAGCCATGGCAAGCGCGAACAGCGCTGGGTCGAGCGGGCACGCCAATCGGCTGGGTCCAAGGTGGACGTTTTCGGGCCGGGTGAGTTCCGCACGATTTTCATCAACGCCAACATCAAGCCGCTCGACGACAGACGCGTCCGCGAAGCCTTGGCAAGGGCGATCGACGTGCCGCAGCTGATGAAATTCGTCGGTGCCGATGTGCTGCACCCCGGCGTTTCAGTCGTGCCCCCTGGCTATCTGGGCGAAGCTGACGTAGGCCCGAAGTTTCCCCACGATGTTGCCAAGGCCAAGGCGCTGCTGGCCGAGGCGGGTTTTCCTCAAGGCATCACCATCAAGGCCGTGGTGTCGAACAACAACGCCCAGCAACCGGTGATGGAGGTGATTCAGAACCAACTCAAACGCTCCGGCATCAACCTTGTCATCGATGTCGTGGACCACACGACTTACCACGCGCAGATCCGCAAGGACGTCAGCGCCCTCGTGTTCTACGGTGCGGCGCGCTTCCCGGTGGCCGACAGCTATCTGACCGAGTTCTACCATTCCGCCTCGGAAATCGGCGCGCCCAAACAAGTCACCAATTTCTCCCATTGCAAAGTGGCCGATGCCGAGATTGACGCGGCCCGCAGTACGGCCGATCCGGCCAAGCGCCTGGCACTCTGGCGCACCGCGCAGGAGAAAATCAATGCCGAGATCTGCGCCGTCCCGCTGTTTGACCTGCAGCAGGTCTGGTTGCGCCGTGACACGCTCGACTATGGCGTCAAGCTCGAAGGCGCCCTGAATCTTGCCCCGCCGATCAGCGAGCTGACGACGCTCAAATGAAGGCAATGCTGCCCATGAACCATTACGACGTCATCGTGGTCGGTGGCGGCATGGTCGGCGCGTCAATCGCCTATGGTCTGTCCAAACTTGGCCGCCGCGTCGTGGTGCTGGACGAAGGCGACGGCGCGATGCGCGCTGCGAGGACAAACTTCGGCCTTGTCTGGGTGCAGTCGAAAGGCGACGGCATGCCGGCTTACATGCGCTGGACCAAGCGCTCCGCTGACCAATGGCCGGGGTTTTCCGAACAACTCCAGGACCTCACTGGCGTGAGCACGGAATACCGCAAGGACGGCGGGCTCGTCTATTGCCTCGGCGACGCCGAGGCAGAAGCGCAGCAAAAGAAAATCAGCAGCCTGCGCGCGCAAGCGGATATTTTCGACACCGAAATGGTCGATCGTGCAGCGCTGGAGCGCCTGCTGCCAGGCGCGCGACTGGGGCGCGAGGTGAGCGCTGCGGCCTACTGTCCGCACGACGGGCATTGCAATCCACTCTTGCTGCTGCGCGCCCTGCACAAAGCCCTCCAACTCAGCGGCGCCGATTACCGCCCGGACGCTCCCGCCAAATCTGTCGCCTACCGCGGCAAACGTTTCATCGTCGAAACGCCGCAAGGGGTGGTCGAGGCCGGCAAGTTGGTGCTCGCTGCAGGACATGGCATTGTTCCGCTGGCCAAATCGCTGGGCCTGCCCGCACCCATCGTGGCCGAGCGCGGACAAATTCTCGTGACTGAACGATTTCGCCCGTTTTTGCGCCTGCCCGGCAGCGGTATTCGCCAGACAGCGGATGGCACGATCCTCATGGGTACGTCAAAAGAGAACGTCGGCCTCGACGACCGGACCAGCGTTGCGGTGGGCGGACGCATCGCTGCCAGGGCCATCCGCATCCTGCCGGAACTGGCCAGCGCCAGGCTCAATCGCACCTGGGGCGGCATCCGCGTGCTGACGCCGGACCACCATCCGGTCTATGCCGAGAGTGAGGAATGCCCCGGCGCTTTTGTTGCCATTTGCCATTCGGGTGTCACGCTGGCGGCCGCGCATGCCGCCGACCTGGCGCAGGCCATATCAGCAGGTTCACTGGGCGACTACTTCGCGCCATTTCATGCGAGACGATTCGATGTTCCAAAAGCTGCCTGAAGCCGCCGACGCGGTGCTTGTCCATGTCGAGGGCCGAGCGGTCCGCGTGCCGGCCGGCGCAAGCGCGGCCGCCGCGGCCTTGATCGCGGGCCTGGTCAGCACCAGGACCTCGCCCGCCACCAACGAACCGCGCGCACCCTACTGCATGATGGGGGTCTGCTTTGAATGCCTGATGATCATCGACGATCAACCCTCGCAGCAGGGTTGCATGGTCACCGTAAGGCCAGGCATGCGCATCAACCAACAGCATGGCGCGAGGCAGGCATGAGCGGGCCCTTCGACCTGGTGGTGATTGGCGGCGGACCGGCGGGCATGGCGGCTGCGGTTCAGGCAAGGCAGTTGGGTCTCAGCGTTGCCCTGATCGATGAACAGCCAGCGCCGGGCGGTCAGATTTACCGTGGCGTCGATCGCGCCGAGGCTGAGGGTCGTGCGGCGGCGCGCGGCGCGGACTACCGCCATGGCCTTTCGTTGACGCAGGCCTTGCGCGCCAGCGGCGCCACAGCGTTCTTTTCGCATCAAGTTTGGCAGGTGGAGCCCGATGGCCGGGTTTTTATCACCGACGGCAAGGCGAGCCAGTTGATCGAAGGGCGCCGGGTGCTCGTCGCCGTGGGCGCCATGGAGCGTCCGGTGGCAATTCCTGGCTGGACCATCCCCGGCGTGATGACTGTCGGCGCTGCACAGATCCTGCACAAGACGATCGGCATGCTTCCTGATGAGGGTGTCTGGATCGCCGGCAGCGGACCCTTGATGCTTTACTACGCGGCCGAAGTGGTCGCGTCCGGCGGGCGCGTCGCGGGCATCCTCGATACGGCAAGTCACACGAACCTGAGCACCTTGCTCAGCCACGCCACCGGCGCGCTGCGCGGCTGGCGCTATCTGGCCAAGGGCATGGGCTACCTCGCCAGGCTGCGCTTGGCCGGTATCCGCCATGTGAAAGGGGTCGAGGCCGTCGAGGCCGTCGGTGTTTCGAAGCTCGAAGGCGTCCGCTGGCGGGTCGGCGGGCAATGGAGCGAGGCGATCGCCACCGGACTGCTGCTGCATGAGGGCGTGATCCCGAATACCCATATGACTTCGGCCTTGGGCTGCAGCCATGATTGGAATGAAGCTCAGCATTGCTTCCAGCCACGCACCGATGAATTTGGCGCCACCGATGTCGAAGCAATATTCGTCGCCGGTGATTGCGGTGGCATCGGTGGCGCGCGCGTTGCCGCATGCCGTGGCCGCCTCGCCGCCTTGGGGGTGGCCGCATCGCTGGGTCGCCTTGATGCCTCCGAACGCGATCGCCTTGCCGAGCCGGTGCGGGCCGAGTACGGTGAACATGATGCAGTTCGAGGCCTGCTGGATGCCCTTTTTGCCCCGCGCGCCGAGTTGCTGTCGCCGGCTGACGATGTGATCGTTTGCCGCTGCGAGGGCGTCAGCGCCGGTCGCATCCGTGAAGCCGTGAGCCTCGGCTGTCGGGGGCCCAATCAAATGAAGGCCTTCACTCGCTGCGGCATGGGCCCCTGCCAGGGGCGGATGTGCGGGCCGACAGTCACCGGCGTTCTCGCCGATGCGCTCGGTGTGCCACCCGCGGAAGTCGGTCGCTTTCGCATTCGTCCTCCGCTCAAACCCTTGAGCCTGGGCGAGCTTGCCTCGCTTGTCGACCTGGAGCGAGCGGGGTGATTCGCGCGGCAGATGTCATCGTCATCGGCGGCGGCTTGCATGGTTGCTCAGCGGCATTGCAATTGGCGTTGCGGGGCAGACGGGTGATCCTTCTCGAGCGGCGCCATATCGGCCGTCACGCCTCGGGCATCAATGCAGGCGGTGTACGTACGCTCGGTCGTGACCTGGCCGAAATACCGCTATCCCTGCTCGGCATGCCCTTGTGGCAGAACATCCAGGAGTTGGTCGGCGACGACTGCGGCTTTGCCGCCTGCGGGCAGGTCAAGGTGGCGGAATCAGACCAGGAAATGGCAACGCTGGAGAAGCGCGCCGGCCGCCTGGCACAGCTGGGTTACACCCATGAAAAGCTGATTGGCACCGACGAACTGCGTCGGCTCGTGCCTGCGCTTTCAAGGCATTGCGTCGGCGCCATGCTGGTCGCCAGCGATGGCGCGGCCGACCCCTATCGCACCACCCATGCCTTTGGTGCAAGAGCCCGGGCAGCCGGGGTGCAAATCGAAGAAGGCGAGGCCGTCATCGGACTGGAAAGGCAGGCGGACCACTGGATCGTGACCGGTGATCGCGGCCGCTACCGCGCACCGCTGGTGGTCAACGCCGCCGGGGCTTGGGCGGGGCGGCTTGCGGCAATCGCAGGCGACGATTTCCCGCTTCGCACCCGGGCCTCGATGATGATCGTCACCGAGCGTCTGCCTCAGTTCGTGACCCCGGTGGTGGGTGCGGTGGGGCGACCGCTGTCGTTCAAGCAGTCCGCTTCCGGCACAGTCCTGATCGGCGGCGGTCAGCAGGGGCGGGCCGACCTCGACAAGGAACAAAGCTGGGTCAACGTCGTGAATCTGGCAAGGTCGGCGCAGACTGCGACCGACCTGTTTCCACAGATGCGCGGCGTGCGCATCGCAAGGTCCTGGTGCGGCATCGAGGCCGAGACACCGGACCGACTGCCCATTCTTGACTTTTCGCCGTCGGTTCCCGGCTTGATCCATGTCTTCGGCTTCTCGGGCCATGGCTTCCAGCTCGGGCCCATCTGCGGCGTGGCCGTTGCCGACCTCGCCACCCGCGGCGCCACGGACTTGCCCATCCGGCCCTTCGCGGCGACGCGCTTTGCTGAGCCGGCCCTGGCCGCAGCCTGAGACGACCATGGGCGAATACCTGCTGCGTCGCCTCGCTCTGGCCATCCCCACCCTGCTTCTGACCATGACCGTGGTCTTCATTCTGGCGCGGGTGGTGCCAGGCGACCCGGCCTTGGTGATCCTGGGCGACCAGGCTTCACTTGAGGCGCTGGCGGCGCTGCGCGAGAAGCTTGGCCTGGACCGCCCATTGCACCTGCAGTACTTCGACTTCCTGGCTGGCATCCTGCAGGGCGACCTGGGCCGCTCGCTGGTCACCGGAACGTCGGTTTGGGTGGAGCTGCTGTCGGTTCTTCCGTACACGATCGAACTCACCGCGGCAGCCATCCTGCTCGGCGTTCTTTTCGGCGTGCCGCTCGGCGCCTATGCGGCGGTACATCGCAATCAATGGCCCGACACGCTGACGCGCCTTTTCTCGCTGGCAGGTCTGTCCTTTCCCGCCTTCGTCTCGGCGATTCTGCTGCTGCTTGTTTTCGCCATCGAGCTGCGCTGGTTCCCGGTGATCTCGGCACCGAAAATGGACGATCCGCTGGACCGTCTGCGACATCTCGCCCTGCCCGCCATGAACCTGGGCCTTCTGATGACCGCCTATGTGACGCGGGTCAGCCGGGCATCGATGCTGAACGTGCTGGGCGAGGACTATGTGCGCACCGCGCGGGCCAAGGGCATAGGTGCCCGGGCTGTGCTTTGGCGTCATGCGCTGCGCAATGCAATGATCCCGGTGGCCACCGTCGTCGGCCTTTATCTGGGCACGATGATCGGCAATTCGGTGCTGACCGAGATCGTCTTCAACCGGCCGGGCCTTGGCAAGCTGATCCTCGGCGCCTTGAATCTGCGCGACTACAGCATGCTGCAAGGTTTGATGGTCTTCTTCGCCGGTTTCATCGTGCTCGCGAATGCCGCGACCGACATCGCCTACGGCCTGATTGATCCGCGGGTGAGGTACAAATGAGCGCCACCCCGGCAGTCGCCCAAGCACCACAAGGCTGGGTACAGCGCTTCCGCAACAACCCCACTTCCCTGGTCGGCCTCGCGATGTTCCTCGCGGTTGTCTTGGCCGCAGTCTTTGCGCCCTGGATCTGGCCTGTCGATCCGCTCGAACAGGACGTGGTCGAGCGTCTGATCGGCCCGAGCCTGGCCCATCCGCTCGGTACCGACAGCTTCGGCCGGGACGTCCTCGCCCGCCTGCTGCATGCCGGGCGCATCTCGCTGCTGATCGGTGTCAGCTCGATTGCGCTGGCGATGCTCGCCGGTTCAGCCATCGGCATCGCCGCGGGCTATATCGGCGGCTGGTTCGATGCCCTGGTCACCAGCCTGCTTGATGTTCTGCTGTCGTTCCCGACGCTGCTGCTGGGCCTGATGGTCGTCGCGATGTTGGGATCGAGCATAGAAAATCTGGTGCTGGCCATCGCCTTGACAGAACTCGCGCCCTTCGCCCGGGTCGCCAGAGCCCCCACGATCGCGCTGAAGAACCGCGATTTCATCGAGGCCGGGCGGGCGCTCGGTTTCTCGGACCTGCGCCTTGTGGTCGTGCACATCATTCCCAACCTGATGTCGGATGTGATCGTGGTCGCATCCTTGTGGCTGGCGGCTGCGATCCGCACCGAAGCTTCCTTGAGTTTCATCGGCCTGGGCGTCAAGCCGCCCACCCCGACCTGGGGCGGCATGATCCGCGAAGGCTTTGAAAACATTCTCGATGCGCCCTGGCTTGCGGTGGCACCAGGGTTGGCGATTCTTATCACCGTGCTCGGCATCAACCTGCTCGGCGACGGTCTGCGCGACGCGATCGACCCGAAGGTGCGCAATGACTGAGGCCCCGATCCTGGAAATTCGCGGGCTTTCGGTCGAGTTCCGTAGCGAAGGGGCCTGGCATGCCGCCGTGCGGGGCGTGGATCTTGCGATCCAGCGCAATCAGACCCATGCCATCGTCGGCGAATCAGGCAGCGGCAAAAGCGTCACCGCCCTGGCCGTGATGGGCTTGTTGCCACAGCAGTCGGGGCGGATTCAATCCGGCAGCATCCTGCTCGAAGGACGCGAACTGATCGGCTTGCCCGAGCAGGCACTCGACAAGATCCGCGGCAAGCAAGTGGCGATGATCTTCCAGGAGCCGATGACCGCGCTGAATCCGACCATGCCGGTAGGTCAGCAGATTGCGGAGGCGGTGCGCGCCCACCGTCGCTGCGATGCCAGCAGCGCCTGGAATGAAGCGCAGCGAATGCTCGACCTGGTCCGGGTTCCGTCGGCCGCGCAGCGGATGCGCGACTATCCCCACCAGTTTTCTGGCGGGATGCGGCAAAGGGTGATGATCGCGATCGCCCTGGCCTGCCAACCCAGGTTGCTGCTGGCCGACGAGCCCACCACAGCGCTCGACGTCACCATCCAGGCCCAGGTCCTGTCGCTGATCGAGGACCTGAAGCGCGAGTACGGACTGGCCGTCATGTTCATCACCCATAACCTCGGTGTGGTGGCCTTGATCGCTGACTGCGTCTCGGTGATGTATGCCGGCGAAATCGTCGAGACCGCGTCGGTCAACGAACTTTTTGCTGCCCCGAAACACCCTTATACCGAAGCGCTGCTGGCATCGATGCCACGCGTCGATCGCGATGGGCAACTCGAACCGATTGGCGGCATTGTCCCGTCGATTCGAGAGATCGGCGCCGGTTGTACCTTCGCCCCGCGCTGCGCTCTGGCCATCGAGCGCTGCCATTCCATGCGCCCGCCGCTGCTGGAAGTCGCGCCCGAAAGAGCCGTTCGCTGCTGGGTCCGCGGAGTCGCCGCATGAGCCAAACACCGATCCTCGCCGTCAAGGGTCTGGTCAAGCGCTTCCAGGTGGGCGGCAGCCTCTTTTCCCGACCGGCCACCGTGCATGCCGTCGAAGACGTCGCCTTCTCGGTGCCGGCACAGGGCTCGCTTGGGCTGGTCGGCGAGTCCGGTTGCGGCAAGTCGACCGTTGCTCGCTGTCTCTTGCGTTTGATCGAACCCGATGCCGGCGAAGTCGTCTTTGAGGGCGTGGATTTGCTGGGGCTTTCCAAGCCCCGCATGCGCTCCGTTCGACAGCATTTGCAAATCATCTTTCAGGACCCCTATGCCTCACTGAATCCGCGCAGGACAGTGGCGCAAACATTGACCGAGCCGCTCAAAGTGCATGGGCTGCAAAGCGCAAGTGAAATCAACGAGCGGGTTGCCGCTGCCTTGGCTGAAGTGGGGTTGCCGGCTGATTCAGCGCGACGCTATCCGCATGAATTCTCCGGCGGGCAACGACAGCGCATCGGCATCGCCCGGGCGCTGGTTCTGGCGCCGCGATTCATCGTTGCCGATGAGCCGGTTTCGGCCCTGGATGTTTCGGTTCAGGCCCAGGTCCTCAAACTGCTGGATGGTCTTCGCGCCAGACATGGCCTGAGTTTCCTGTTTGTCTCGCATGACCTGGGCGTGGTCAGGCATATCTGCGACCGGGTCGCGGTCATGTATCTTGGCCGCGTCATCGAAGAGGCGCCGGTTCCCGCTATATTCGACCAGCCCCTGCACCCCTATACGCAAATGCTGCGGGCCGCATCTCCAGTGCCGGACCCAAAGGCACGCTTTGCCTTGCCGCGCATCATCGGCGAGATCCCTTCTGCGGTGAATCCACCCAGCGGCTGCGCTTTCCATCCACGCTGTCCGGATGCAATGCCACGCTGCTCGGTCGAAGCTCCGCCAATGCGGGACGTTGCACCTGGCCGCCGAGTTGCTTGCCACCTCCACAGCGTGAGCGGGCCGGCTGAAACCAGCGGCGGTGCCTAGAACGCCAGCTTGCGCCCGAGCTCGAAGCGACGCGATTGCCGGGTCACCGGGTCGATGAAACTCAGCCCGCAGGCCAGCAGTTGCAATGGTGCGCTGTAGTCGGGCAAGGCCGGCTCGGGCCATAGCGTCGGGTAGATCCTGTCGCCACGGATTGGCAGTCCCAGCGCGCTCATATGCACGCGCAACTGGTGGCGCTGGCCGGTCAGCGGCTGCAGCAGATAACGGGCCTCATGGCCGCTTTGCTCGAGCAAGCTGATGCGAGTCTGCGCATTCGGCTCACCCGCCACTTCGACCATCTGCATGAACGAGGCTTCGCTCTGTTGCAAGCGGCTGCTGCGCGTCAGCGGCAGCACCAGACCCGGCTTGAACGCTGCAATCGCTTGATAGGTTTTTTCGACTTCGCGCAAGCGGAACAGCGCCTGATAGGCCGCGCGGGTCTGCGGTTGCAGGCCAAACAGCACCAGGCCTGAAGTTTCGCGGTCGATGCGGTGCAGCGGCGTCAAATGCGCCAACCCGGTGGCCTGCTTCAAGCGCGTCAGCAAGGTCTGCTGAACATAGCGCCCGACTGGCGTGACCGGCAGGAAATGCGGTTTGTCGACGACCAGCAGCAAGTCATCCTGGAACAGGATGCTGGCCTCGAAAGGGATCACCGGCTCAGCCGCGATCTGGCGGTAGTAATAAACCCGTTGGCCTGGGCAAAAACCGGCATCAGGCCGCAGCGCTTGGCCTGTTTCATCGAGTACCAGCCCATCTTGCAGCCGCGCCAGCCAGACGGCATGGCTGATCTGCGGCATCCGCTCGACCAGGAAGTCGATCAGCAGGGCCCAGGGGCCGTTGGGCAGCGCAACGCAACTGGCGCTGACGCCGTCGCGCATCGGCAGAGCGAGCTTTTGCGGCCGCGCCATCAGCCCGCAGGGTCGAGCCGCTTGGCCCTCGCCAGGCGCCAGGCGCCGTCGGCCGAATCGGCGTAGACCTGTTCGGCGGTGGTCGCCGTTTCCTGCAGATGGGTGTCGATGGCGATGCGCTTGTCGAAAACAAAGCATTCGCCCTGCCAGTCCTTGGCCGCGTCGGGTAGTTCGGCAAAGTAGTTGATGATGCCGCCGTCGAGTTGGTAGACATCAAGACCCTGGTCCTGCATCCAGGCGCTGGTCTTTTCGCAGCGAATGCCGCCGGTGCAGTACATCGCGATGCGCTTGTTGCGCCATGCGTCGCGGTGCGAGGCGACATAAGCCGGGAAATCGCGGAAATGCGCGACCTCGGGGTCGACCGCATGGTCGAAGCGACCGAGGCGGAACTCGAAGCTGTTGCGGTTGTCGAGCACCACCACATCGGGCTGCTGGATCAGTTCGCGCCAGGCTTGCGGCGAGACATGGGTATCGGGTCGGGCCGGGTCGGGCAGGCCGCTGACGCCGGGCACACCAAAAGCGACGATCTCGGGCTTGCAATGGACCTTGATCAGGCTGAACGGCTTGCTGACGCAAGCGCTGTGCTTGAAGGCCATGCCGGTGAACGCGTCGTCAAAGACTGGGTCACTTTGCAGCGCCTGCTCGAACTCGGTGATTGCTGCGGGCGGGCCGCCAATGGCGCCGCTGATGCCTTCGGGCGCGACCAGGATATTGCCACCGAGCAGCGGGCTGATGTCACGCAGCCTTGCGGCGACCGCTTCCGGATCGGCCACCGCGACAAAGCGGTAAAAACTGCTGTGGACCTGCTGTTCAGACATAGAGCGCCGGATCGGGCTGGAACTGCTCGGCAGGGGCTGAGGGCAACAAAGCCAGACCGCCGACCAAGGTCCAGGCCTGACTATGGCCGAGCCGCGCCAAAGCCATCGCGGCTTGCCGACTGCGGTTGCCGCTGCGGCAGAAAAACAGCAGCGGCCGCTGCTCGACCAGCCAGGTCGGCAAGGCGTTCAGCAAGCGCGACAAGGGCATTGCCTGCAGCGCCACGCCATTGAGCTTGGGCGTCAGGCTGAGGAACTGCTCATAAGGCTCGCGCACATCGACCAGCAAGGCATCCGGATGCGCATCGACAAAGGCCTGCAGCTTCGCGCCTTCGAGGGCCAGCACCGGCAGCGCATGGCAGACCGCCCTGGTGGTGGCGAATTGCTGCTCTTCGTCGCTTCCTGGCGCCAGCAGCAAGTCTGGCGGCAGATGCTCAAGCGCCATGCGGTCGAGGCCGCCGGTAAAGGCCAGCTGAGCCTGGCCGGCCACGCTCAGCAGCAGCGGGCCCTCGCCCTGCTGCTGCCGACTCAGCTGGCTGGCGCCCAAGGTCAAAGTCTCGTGGTGCAGCGGCCAACCCGAAGCATCACAGGCGGATGCCGGCATCAAGTCGCCGAGCGTCTGCGCCAGCAGCACGCGCGCCTGCTGATGCTCGGGCTTGCTGCCCAGTACCGCCAGCAGCGGGTAGCCCTGGCATTGCAGCGCCTGCGCCAAAGCATCGACCATCTCCGGCAAGGGGTCGATCAGCAGGCAGCGCTGGCTGGCGCTGTCGGCCAGCAAATAACAGCAGGCACCGTCCTGCGTGAAGCGGGTGATGCCGTCGCCGATGGTCGGATCGTTCCCGACCGGACTGAGGCAATTGCGGCGCAGCGACAAGCCGCAAGCCGCGATGCGGGCGCAGGCCTCGCTGATGAATGCCTCGTCGACCACTGGGCCGAAGGACATGCGGACTGCGCCGGCCGCCTGCCATTCGGGCAACCCCATGGCCTGCAGCACATAGCTCGGCTGAGCCTTGGCCGCGCTGCAAGCCGAACCACCGCTGACCCGGGATTCGGCCGCGTCGAACAAGTCCTGCAGCAGCCGCGAACTCAGGCCCGGCACGGCAAAGTTCAAGGTGGTCGGCAGGCTCAAGGCCGGCTCGGCATTGAAGATCAGCCCTGGAAAGGCCGCTTCAAGCGCAGCCGCCAGTCGCGCCTGATAGCTGCGCAGCGTCTGCTCATCGCGGAATGTTGCGCCATCCTCAAAGGCGGCCAGCACCGCGCCCAATGCGGCGATGCCCGCCATGTTTTCAGTGCCCGAACGCAGGCTGCCTTCCTGACCGCCGCCGGCCAGCAGCGGCGTGAACGGCGCGCCTTCCCGCACATAGAGCAGGCCGACGCCCTTGGGCGCATAGAGCTTGTGGCCGGAAAACGGCGCGTAGTCGATGCGGCTGCGGCTCAGGTGCAGTTCGAGCTTGCCCAGCGCCTGCACTGAGTCGACCAGCCACATGGCCCGGCTGCCGGTCTGCTGCAGCACCGCTTCGATGCCGGCCAGGTCGCTGATCACGCCGGTCTCGTTGTTGGCAGCCATGGTGCAAACGATGCCGGCTTGAGGCGCATGCTCACGCAGGAAGTCCAGATCATGCAAGCCCTGGCGGTTGACCGGAATCGCCAGCAAGGGCAGCTCGAGCCCGAGCAACTGACTCCAATGCTTCAGCGCCTCGGGTACCGCCTTGTGCTCGGTAGCACCGTAGAGCAGCCAGCGCGCGCTGTCGTCACCGGCCGCCCGCCTGCTGCGCAACTCGTTCAGCGCCGACAGCACCGCCGTCTGGATGCCCTCGGTCGCGCCGCTGACAAAGAGCAAATGGCCGGCACCGGTGTCGAGCAAACGCCTGGCGCGAGCCCGCACCTGATCAAGCATCGCCCGCGCCTTCAGCCCGGTGCTGTGCACGCTGCTGGGATTGCCGAAGTCTTCGGCCATCACCTGCCGGGCCGCCTGAGCCGCCTGGAAAAGCACCGGCGTGGTGGCATTGGCGTCGAGATAGATTTCCATGGCTTGTCAGAACTTGAGTACCGGACTGGTACGGACAGGTGGATGGTAACCGCCCACCTACAATCGCCTCGCTTCAAGCAACTGGATTCGATCTTGTCCGACGCCCTGAAAGTCTTGCCCCAATATCTGCTGCCCAAGCAGGCGATCACCTGGTTCGCCGGCCAAGTCGCGTCAGCAAGAATGGGGGCGCTGACGACCGCGATCATCCGGCGCTTCGTCAAGCGTTATCAGGTCAATATGGCCGAGGCGGCCGATCCGGACATTGCCGCTTACGCCAGCTTCAATCAATTCTTCACCCGGGCGCTGCGCGCAGACGCCAGGCCGCTCGCCAGCGCCAGCCTGATCTG
>CAIJIT010000235.1 GCA_903820745.1 uncultured Burkholderiales bacterium | reverse complement strand
GGGCATTGATCGTCCAGCAAGTCATCACGGCCAGGCAAACAAAACAATACCGCCGGTGGATAGCCAGCCGCTCAGTCGCTGAATAAAGTCACGCGGGCATTCGCCGTTCAGCTGACGATCTCCACCGAGTGGCAATCTTCAATTGCGCCGGTAGCCCGCATGCGACCGCAGGACGGAATGCGGGGATCGGCCATGAAAGAACTCACCCGCAATCCGCTGCGCTCCTTGGCGGGCTACTGCAAGCTCAATCCAGGTCTGGCAACGCAGCGCGAAGCGACAGCATCAGGGCATTCTTCGCCGCTCGTCAGTAATTGATCTTCGCCACTGCACGTAACTGATCGGGTTTGGCCGTACCAAAACCGAAGAATTCAAGGTAGGCGGGGATCATCTCGAAAAGCATGTCCACGCCCAGTTGGATCCGACAGCCCTTGGCCTGAGCCGCAGCAAGCAACGGCGTAATGGCCTGGCGCATCACCACGTCGCCAACGAAAGTGCTTGGCGAAACTCGCGACATGTCAAAGGGCATTGGATCGCCCGCGTTCATGCCAAGCGGCGTGGCGTTGACGATCAGATCGAAACCTGCCGGGTCATTGGATCCCTGGCTGATGCGCAGGTCCGGGTAATGCTGCTGCAAGCGTCCGGCAAGGGCTGCCGTCGAACTGGCCTGCAGGTCGAACAACGCCAACTCAAGCACACCTGCCGCCGCCAGCGAGGCAGCAATGGCCGACCCAACGCCGCCACTACCTGACACGAGGGCCCTTTTTCCCTTCAGCGTCAGGCCCTTGTTCTTAACGCCGCGAACAAAACCCGTGCCATCGAACTGGTCCCCGAGCAAACTGCCATCGGGCCGCAACAGAATCGCGTTGCAGGCACCAGCCACCTGCGCCGTAGAGGTCAATTCATCAACCAGGTTTAGCGTGCTGACCTTGTGCGGCATGGTCACCAAAGCACCTCGCAGATTGGTGAACTTCCGCAAGGCCTGGACGGTGATGGCATAGTCTTCCGGTCGCATGCCCATGGGCACCACCACGGCATCGATGCCCTGTTGCTCGAACCAGGGGTTGTAGATCATCGACGACTTGAAAGTCTCGGTGGGATAGCCTAAATGCGCTATGAGTTGGGTACTGCCACTGATCACGGATTCATCCTCGTCAACATCTGCATTTCAAATGAACTACCTTGACCCATTGCCGCTGGTCACAGCTTCAATGCGCAGGCGCTCATACTCTTCAATTGGTACAGGCTTGGCCAAAGGACTGCCGAGATCCTGCATCCGCACGCGATAGGTCTCCCGCGAACTCCAGGCCGCCAGCGCAGCGATCACGGTCACTCCAAAGGCAATTGAACCCACCGTCAGCGGGATGTTGTCTGACCCGGGAGGCGCGACCAGGGCGAACAATGCTGGCAGCATGGCCGTGACCATCGTGCCCAGATTCTGCGAAATCGCCATCGCCGACACCCGCGTACGGGTCGGAAACAGCTCCGGGTAGAAGCTCGGGTAAACGGCGTTGTAGCCTTGATAGACCAGGCCCCACATCAGCAGCGACAAGGCCACGGCCAGCGGCACATTCCTGATGCTGATCGCATACAGGTAAGCGAAGGAGAGCAGGCCTGCAACCAGCGATCCGACGATCAGCGGGGGGCGCCGGCCGATCTTGTCCGACAGATTGCCGACGAAAGGCATCACCAACACAGCAAGGCAATTGCCAAGCACCGGAATCCAGAGGTAGATCGACTTGTCAAAACCGATACCGTAGCTGGCCTGCACGGCGTAGGCTGCCCCGAATATCGTGGTGACAACGGGTATCACATTCATCAAAGCCATGCAGATCACGCGCAGCATGTCGCGCCAACTGTCCTTGACGGCTTGGACAACCGGCGCCTTCGGAACCTGGCTCAGGTTGCCTTCTTCGACAAAGACCTGTGTCTCGGCAACTTCACGG
>CAIJIT010000234.1 GCA_903820745.1 uncultured Burkholderiales bacterium | reverse complement strand
TCGCCGGTGATGTCGCCGATCGCCGCAGCCGGCGAGCTGATCTCGACATGGACGACAGGCTCGAGCAATAGCGGCCTGGCATCTCGCACGGCTGCCATCAGCGCGCGGCGCCCTGCGGTGACGAAGGCGATGTCCTTGCTGTCGACCGAGTGGTGTTTGCCGTCATGGACGATGACGCGCAGATCGACCAAAGGAAAGCCGGCGATGACGCCGCTGTCGAGCACCGAACGCACGCCTTTTTCCACCGCTGGCATGAACTGCCCCGGGATCGTGCCGCCCTTGACGGCATCGACGAACTCGAAACCAGCGCCGCGAGGTAGCGGCTCGACACGCAGAAACACCTCGCCGAACTGACCCGCGCCGCCACTCTGTTTCTTGTGCCGGTAGTGACCTTCGGCTGCGGCCGAGATCGTTTCGCGGTAGGCGATGCGCGGCGGCTGGGTCAGCAACTCGAACTTGTAGCCCTCGCGCAGACGCTCCAGCAACATGCGCAGATGCAACTCACCCAGCCCATAGACGACAGACTCCTTGGTCTGGCTCGCGCGGTCGACTCTCAAGCAAGGGTCTTCGTCGACCAAGCGCTTGATGACCTCCCACAGCCGCTGCTCATCGCCATGCCGCGCCGGGCTGATCGCCAGGCCATGGACCGGCTGCGGCAGGTTCAGCGGCGCCAGGTGGATGTGAGCGTCATCGGGCGAGTCATGCAGCACGGCGTCGTAGTGCAACTCGTCGACCTTGGCAATTGCGCAGAGATCGCCCGGCAACGCCTGCTCGACCTCGACATGCTGGCTGCCTTGCAACATGAACAAATGGTTGACCCGAAACGGCTTGCGCGAATCGCCGACAAAGAGCTGACTATTGCGCCTCAAGGTGCCTTGATGAACCCGCAGCATCCCCATCCTGCCCAGGTAAGGGTCGGTGGTGATCTTGAACACATGGGCGAGCACATGGGCTTGGGCGTCGGGGGTGGCATGCAGCGGCAGGGCGTCGAGGCCTTCGCCACGCAAAAACTGCGGCGGATTGCCCTCGGCCGGGTTCGGCAACAAGCGCTCGATCACTGCCAGCAACTCGGCCACACCGGCACCGCTGCGCGCTGAAGTGAAGCAGACTGGAATCAGGTGACCCTCGCGCAGCGCCTGTTCGAGCGGTCCGTGCAACTCGCTCGGGTCGACATCGCCATCGGTCAAGTAGCGGTCTACAAATGCCGGGTCGACTTCGACTACCTGTTCCACCAGCGCCTGATGGGCTGAAGCGACCGACGAGAAATCGCTATCGCCCGAGCTGTTGAAAAAACAATCGCTGACCTGGCTGCCTTTGCCTGATGGCAGATTCAGCGGCAGGCATTCGCGCCCGAAGGTGGCCCGTATCTGCGCCAGCAGCGCTGGCAGATCGAGGTCAGCAGCGTCGATCTTGTTGATGACGATCAGCCTGCACAGGCCTCGCTGTTGGGCTGCTTCAAGCATTCTGGCGGCCATCAACTCAAGCCCGTTCTGGGCATTGATCACCACCACCGCGGTGTCTGCTGCCTCCAGGGCCGGCAGCGCCTGGCCGATGAAATCAGGCGCGCCCGGCGTGTCGATCGCGTGGATGCGCAAGCCGCCATGGTTCAGCTGTAACAGCGATGAATGCAGCGAATGCTGCATCTGGCGTTCCATCGGGTCGAAGTCGCTGACGGTATTGCCGCGCTCGATGCTGCCCTGCACGGCAATCGCACCGGCTTGATGCAACAAGGCTTCAAGCAAGCTGGTCTTGCCGGCACCGGCCGGGCCGACCAAGGCCAAGGTGCGGATTTTTGCGACTTCGGTCTGGCTGTTGTTGACGGGTTCTGAGGTGGCGGGCATTGAAGAGTCCTTGGCTGCTGGCGATAGCCCAGCCTAGAGGAAGCGAGCCGGGCATACAAGAGCCAGAAATGGGGTGAGGGCTGATTTGATGGACAAAGAATTTGCATCCTTGGCGTCGATACGCAGTCGGAGCAGGTCGCATGCGTTAGGCTTCGCTCCGGCCCAATTCATTCCACCCAATCAGCTCGATCCCAAAACCATGAACATCACGACCGCTCAGCTCTTCGACAACGCCCGCAGCCACAACGAATTCGCCGCCGCTGCGATCCCCGAGGCCACCCTGCGCCAGCTCTACGACCTGCTGAAATGGGCGCCGACATCGGCCAATTGCAGCCCGGCGCGCTTCATCTTCGTGACCACACCCGAAGCCAAGGCCAGGCTGCTGCCGGCCATGTCGCCAGGCAACCTCGAGAAGACAAAGCAGGCACCGGTCAGCGTCATCATCGGCATGGACATGGCTTTTTATGACAAGCTGCCGCAGCTGTTTCCGCATGCCGATGCCAAATCCTGGTTCGTCGGCAACGAGGCAATGATCGCTGCCACCGCTTTTCGCAACTCCAGCATGCAGGGCGCTTACCTGATCATGGCTGCGCGCTCGCTCGGACTCGACTGCGGCCCGATGAGCGGCTTTGACGCGGCCAAGGTCGATGCCGAATTCTGGGCCGGCAGCAGCGTGAAGACGAACTTCATCGTCAACCTCGGCCATGGCGATGCGAGCAAATTGTTCAGCCGCAGCCCGCGCCTGAGCTTTGAAGAGGCTTGCCAAATCGCGTGATCACCGACCCCTGGTTCTTTGCAGCCGCCATTCCGGCGGTGCTGCTGGTGGGCATTTCCAAGAGCGGCTTCGGCTCGGGTTTCGGTGCACTGGCAACGCCGTTGATGGCGCTGACCGTCCCGGTGCCACAGGCTGCGGCGATCATGCTGCCGCTGTTGCTGGTGATGGACTGTCTGGGCATGAAAGCGCTGTTTATGCAGCGCGATGTCGCCTTGACCCGATTGCTGATGCCCGCCGGCTTGCTGGGGGTTCTGCTCGGCACGATTTCGTTCGGCCTGCTGCCGACCGACAAGGTGTCGGGCATCGTCGGCGCCTTGACCTTGCTGTTCCTGGCCCAGCGCCTGCTGTTCCCCCCTGCAATTGACGCCAGACCGCTGCCGCGCTGGTTGGGCTTCTGCTTGGGCATCGCTTCCGGGTTCACCAGCTTCGTCGCCCATGCAGGCTCGCCGCCGATCACCGCCTATGTCATCCCGCAGCGCCTGGCGCCGATCACCTACGCCGCGACGATGGCTACTTTTTTTGCTGCGATGAACCTGTCGAAATGGATCCCTTACGCCTGGCTTGGCCTGATCGATATGCGCAACCTCGGCACCTCGCTGGCCTTGCTGCCGCTGGCGCCGGTCGGCGTCTGGATGGGCTTGCGCCTGGTGCCTCATGTCAAACAGGAGTTGTTCTACCGGTTGGTTTACGCCGGCATGTTTCTCACTGGGGTCAAGCTGTTGTGGGATGGTCTGCGTTGAGGTGGCCAGCCGGTTGAGGCATGGAAGTTGCGTGTGACCCTGTCAACCAACGCTGCCCCGATGCCTGCTGAATCCGACTTCCTTTCATCTAATCACCCTGCGCCCGGACTGCGCGTGCTGCTGATCGACGATGGCGCGCACCGTTCGGCGCTGATCAGCGAGGAGCTGGCCCGGCTGGGCTGCGAGGTGGTCGGTGTGATCGAGCAGGCGCCCTTGATCCATGACTGCGTGCTGCGACTGCAGCCCGATGTGGTGATCGTCGACAGCGAATCTCCGACCCGCGACACGCTTGAAAACCTGGCGACGCTGCATGAGCGGATGCCGCGGCCGGTCGTCTTGTTCAGCGAGGATGCCGGCGACGACAAGATGCGCCGTGCGTTGAAGGCGGGCGTCAGCGCCTATGTGGTCGCGGGTTTGCGCCCTGATCGCCTGGCGCCGGTGCTGCAGGTGGCGATCGCTCGGTTCGAGCAGGACCTGGCGTTGCGACAGGAACTCGATCGCGCGCAGGCACAGCTGGCTGCGCGCAAGAACATCGAGCGCGCCAAAGGCATTTTGATGAGCGAACTCGGCTTGGACGAGGATGCGGCCTACAAGCGCTTGCGCCGCCTTGCGATGGACCGCGGTGTGCAACTCGCTGAGGTGGCCGATCGCATCATCGAAGCGCAGGCGATGTTGCGGCTGTAATCACGCCCGACATCATGCTGCGGCGCACCAAAATCGCGCGCCGAATGCCGAAGCAAGCCTGAAAACGTGCATCAGCTCAAAAAAATCACCGTTAAACGCTGGCACGAATTCTGCTGACTGCTGGACGGGTTTCGCAATGGCGTGGGGCCCGGTTTCAAGGACAAAGGCGTCCGATCTTCGAGTTGCTCTGCCTGAGCGACCGAGGTCGAGGCGCCTTTTTTTATTGCTTTTGGAGATCTTGATGCAGTTCAGCAAACAGGGCGGGCTTATGAGTGACGACAGGCGCAAGATTCTGGTCAGTGGTGCCGGAGCAGCAGTCGCTGCGCTGAGCGGCGGCGCCTGGGCGGCGGGTTCGGACAAGCCTGAAAAGGAAGAAGTCCGCATTGGCTTCATCCCGCTGACCGACTGCGCTTCGGTGGTGATGGCGTCGGTGCTGGGGTTTGACAAGAAGTACGGCATCAAGATCATCCCGACCAAGGAGGCTTCCTGGGCTGGCGTGCGCGACAAGCTGGTCAATGGCGAACTGGACATGGCGCATGCCTTGTACGGCATGGTGTACGGGGTTCATCTGGGTGTGGCTGGTCCGAAAAAGGACATGGCCGTGCTGATGACCCTGAACAACAATGGCCAGGCCATCACGCTGTCGAAAAAGCTCGCCGACAAGGGCGCGGTCGACGGCGCGACGCTGGCCAAGCTGATGGCCGCTGAAAAGCGCGAATACACCTTCGCGCAGACCTTCCCGACCGGAACCCATGCGATGTGGCTGTATTACTGGCTGGCCGCCAATGGCGTCAATCCGATCAAAGATGCCAAGGTCATCACCGTGCCGCCGCCGCAGATGGTCGCCAATATGCGGGTCGGAGCGATGGACGGGTTCTGCGTCGGGGAGCCATGGAATCACCGCGCAATCATGGATGGTGTCGGCATCACGGCGGTGACGACCCAGGACATCTGGAAAGACCATCCGGAGAAGGTGCTGGCTACGACCGGCGAGTTCGCCACGAAGTACCCGAATACCGCTCGTGCAGTCATCATGGCGGTGCTGGAAGCGAGTCGCTGGATAGACGCCGGTCTGCAGAACAAGCTGAAGATGGCCGACACGATTGCTGAAAAGTCTTACGTCAACACCAATGTCGACGCGATCAATCAGCGCATCCTCGGCCGATACCAGAACGGCCTGGGAAAGACCTGGGACGACCCGAATCACATGAAGTTCTTCAATGACGGTGCGGTCAATTTCCCGTACCTCAGCGATGGCATGTGGTTCCTTACCCAGCACAAGCGCTGGGGACTGATCAAGGAGCACCCCGATTACCTGGCCGTGGCCAAACAGGTTAACCAGATCGACCTCTACAAGCAGGCAGCTTCGGCGCTGAAGGTCAATCTGCCAAAGGACGCGATGCGCAGTTCCAAGTTGATCGACGGCGTGGTTTGGGACGGCCGCGAGCCGGCGAAATATGCCGATTCGTTCAAGGTCAAGGCTTAGGAGCAGGACATGGTCAGCGCAGTCTTCCATTCGCCCCGCAGCGCAGTCGAACCGGTACCCATCGTTGCTGCCCGGGTGCCGCAAAAAGCCCTGCCGAAGCCGGCGAGGCAACTCTTTGACTGGCGCGGCTTATGGTTGCGGCTGCTGCCGCCGCTCGTCGGCATGGCCTTGATGATTGGTCTGTGGGGCTTGCTAACGCTCAAAGGGGGCAGCTTCCCGACGCCGGCGGCCACCTTTGATGCTGCAGTCAAGTTGTTTGCCGACCCCTTCTACCGCAACGGTCCGAACGATCAGGGCATTGGCTGGAACATCCTGTATTCGCTCGAGCGTGTCGCTCTGGGCTTCGGTCTTGCGGCACTGGTCGGGATTCCGCTAGGCTTCATTATTGGCCGTTTCGAATTTGCCGACAGGATGTTTTCGCCCCTGATCAGCTTGTTGAAACCAGTCTCGCCGCTGGCTTGGTTGCCGATCGGCTTGCTGGTGTTCAAGAGCGCCAATCCGGCTGCAATCTGGACCATCTTCATCTGCTCGATCTGGCCGATGGTGGTCAATACCGCCGTCGGCGTGCAGCGGGTGCCCGAGGACTATCTGAACGTCGCAAGGGTGCTCAAGCTGTCCGAATGGAAGATCGTCACCCGCATCCTGTTTCCATCGGTGTTGCCCTATATGTTGACCGGTGTGCGCCTATCGGTCGGCACTGCATGGCTGGTGATCGTGGCCGCCGAGATGCTGACCGGCGGTGTCGGCATCGGTTTTTGGGTCTGGGACGAGTGGAACAACCTGAATGTCAAGCACATCATCATCGCGATTTTCGTCATCGGCATCGTCGGCTTGTTGCTCGAACAGGCGCTGATGGCGGTGGCTCGGCGGTTCAGTTTTGACGCATAAGGAAAGCCGGCCATGAGCAATGCATTCATTCAAGTCCAGGGCGCCGAGATGGTTTTTACGTCGCGCAAAGGGCGCTTCCATGCGCTGCAAGACGTCAACCTGTCGGTGCAGCGAGGCGAGTTCATCACCCTGATCGGCCATTCGGGCTGCGGCAAATCGACCCTGCTTAATTTGATCGCCGGTTTGCTGCTGCCCAGCGACGGCGTGCTGATCTGCGATGGGCGCGAGATCAGCTGTCCCGGCCCGGAGCGGGCGGTGGTGTTCCAGAATCATTCGCTGCTGCCCTGGTTGAGCTGCGTAGACAACGTGCTGCTGGCGGTCGAATCGGTATTCGCCAAAAAAGAAAGCCGCGACATGCTGGTCGCGCGCGCCGAGGCTGCGCTGGAACTGGTCGGCATGTCGCACGCGGTGGCCAAGCGCCCGCATGAAATTTCCGGCGGCATGAAACAGCGTGTCGGCATCGCAAGGGCGCTTGCGATGGAGCCCAAGGTGTTGTTGATGGACGAGCCATTCGGCGCGCTCGATGCGCTGACCCGTGCCCATCTTCAGGACGAGTTGCTGAAGATCGTCGCCCGTACGCAGAGCACGGTGGTGATGGTGACCCATGACGTCGACGAGGCGGTGCTCTTGTCCGACCGCATCGTGATGATGACCAACGGACCTGCAGCGACGATCGGCGAGATCTGCAAGGTCGATCTGCCACGACCGCGCAGCCGCGTCGAGCTGGTCGAAGACGCCCGCTATATCTCCGCCCGCAAGGCGGTGATCGACTTTCTTTACAAGCGTCACAACCACGTGGAGCGAGCTGCATGAAAAAGATGAAACTGGTGATGGTGGGCAACGGCATGGCCGGTGTGCGCACGATCGAAGAGTTGCTGAAAATCGCCCCTGAGCTCTATGACATCACGGTCTTCGGCGCCGAGCCGCATCCGAACTACAACCGCATCCTGCTCAGCCCGGTGCTGGCGGGCGAGCAGCAACTTGACGAGATCGTGCTGAATTCGCTCGATTGGTATGCCGAAAAAAACATCAACTTGCATCTGGGCAAGACAGTCACCGCAATCGACCGGGTCCGGCGCAAGGTGATTGCGGCCGACGGCACCGAGGCCGAGTACGACCGGTTGCTGATCGCGACCGGATCGCTGCCTTTCATCCTGCCAGTACCTGGCAAGGACCTCGATGGCGTAATCGCCTACCGCGACATTGCCGACACGCTGGAGATGATCGATGCGGCGAGCAAATATCAGCATGCGGTCGTCATCGGCGGCGGCCTGCTGGGGCTCGAAGCTGCCAATGGTCTGATGCTGCGCGGCATGCAGGTGACGGTGGTGCATATCGCCGGTTGGTTGATGGAGCGCCAGCTCGACGATGTGGCCGGTGACCTGTTGCGCAAATCGCTGCAGGCCCGCGGGCTCAAGTTCATGCTTGGTGCGCAGACCCAGGCGCTGATCGGCGGCAGTGACGGCCGTGTAATGGCGGTGCAATTCAAGGACGGACAGGAAATTCCCGCCGACTTGGTCGTAATGGCTGCAGGCATTCGCCCGAACACCGAGCTGGCTGCGTCGGCGGGTCTTCATTGCCAGCGCGGCATCGTCGTCACCGACACACTGCAGACCGTCACCGATCCGCGTATCTATTCGGTCGGTGAATGCGCTGCCCATCGCGGCATCGCCTATGGTCTGGTGGCACCGCTGTTTGAACAGGGCCGTGTCTGCGCCACCCATCTGGCGCAGTTCGGCATCGGCCGTTATCTCGGTAGCTCGGTCTCGACCAAGTTGAAAGTCACCGGCATCGATCTGTTTTCGGCCGGTGATTTCACCGGCGGCGAAGGCACCGAAGAGATCGTCATGAGCGACCCGTTCGCCGGCGTTTACAAGAAGCTCGTGGTCAAAAATGACCAGCTGATCGGCGCCTGCCTGTATGGCGATACGGTCGACGGCAGCTGGTATTTCAAGCTGCTGCGCGATGGCCGCAAGGTCAGTGACATCCGCGACAAGCTGATGTTCGGCGAATCGAATATCGGCGATGTCGGCCACCAGGGTCAGACCAAGGCAGCGTTGATGGCCGACAGCGACGAAGTCTGCGGTTGCAACGGCGTCAGCAAAGGAACGATCTGCAAGGCGATCAAGGACAAAGGGCTGTTCACGCTGGAGGATGTTCGCAAGCAGACCAAGGCCAGCGCCTCCTGCGGCAGTTGCACCGGCCTGGTCGAGCAGTTGCTGATGTTCACGGCCGGAGGCGATTACTCGGCCACACCGAAGAAAAAAGCCGTCTGCGCCTGCACCGACTCGAGCCATCAGGAACTGCGCGATGCGATCGTCAAGCAGCATCTGACCAGCCTCGATGCGGTCTACCAGGCACTGACCTGGAAGTCGCCGAATGGCTGCGCCACCTGCCGGCCGGCGTTGAACTACTACCTACTTTCGAGCTGGCCGAAGGAAGCAATCGACGATCCGCAGTCGCGCGCGATCAACGAGCGGGCGCATGCCAACATCCAGAAAGACGGCAGCTACTCGGTGATCCCGCGCATGTGGGGCGGCGAAACAACCGCCGATGAGTTGCGGCGCATCGCCAACGCGGTTGACAAGTACAAGATCCCCACTGTCAAGGTCACCGGCGGCCAGCGTATCGATTTGCTCGGCGTAAAAAAGGAAGACTTGGTCAATGTCTGGAAAGACATCGGCATGCCTTCAGGCCATGCTTATGCGAAAGCGCTGCGCACGGTGAAAACCTGTGTCGGTTCCGAATGGTGCCGCGTCGGCACACAGGATTCGACCCAGATGGGCAAGGACCTGGAGCGCGCGATGTGGCGTATGTATGCGCCGCACAAGGTCAAGTTCGCGGTCTCGGGTTGCCCGCGCAATTGCGCCGAAGCGGGCATCAAGGATGTCGGCATCATCGGCGTCGAGAGCGGCTGGGAGATGTATGTGGCCGGTAACGGCGGCATCAAGACCGAGGTAGCGGTGTTTCTGACCAAACTGAAAACAGCCGAAGAAGTGCTCGAGTACACCGGCGCTTTCATGCAGTTGTATCGCACCGAAGGTTGGTATCTGGAGCGCACCGTCCATTACGTTGCCCGTGTCGGCCTTGACCATGTCAAGGCCAGGATTCTCGACGACCATGAAGGCCGCCGCTTGCTCTGGGCGCAGTTGCAATTCGCGCTCGACGGCGAGCCCGACCCCTGGTTCGATTTCGACAAAGCCCAAGTCGATTTGCGCCAGTTCGAAGCCTTGTGAGCGGAGTGAATCCAATGAACGAGTGGAAAAAAATCTGCGCTGTGACCGATATTCCGGTTCTCGGCTCGCGCCGCGTGCAGCGCGTCAAGGGTCCGCAAGTCGCCTTGTTCCGCTGTGCGGATGACAATATTTACGCGCTGCTCGACCGCTGCCCGCATAAAGGCGGGCCCTTGAGCCAGGGCATCGTCTTCGGCAATGCAGTCGCCTGTCCGATGCACAACTGGACGATTGCTCTCGACAGCGGCCAGGCGCGCGAGCCAGACAAGGGTTGCACGCCCAAGTTCAGCCTGCGCATCGAGGCCGGTCAGGTTTGGCTGAACCAGCAAGAGCTAGCGACGACCGGCATCGATTTCGAGCCGCTCAAGGCCGGCCCTTGCGCCAAGGCTTGCTGAGATGAAAGAAACCCGCTCGACCTGTCCCTACTGCGGTGTCGGTTGCGGCGTGATCATCCAAAGCAAGGGCAGTCAGATCACCGGCGTGCGCGGCGATCCGGCGCACCCGGCCAATGCCGGGCGTCTTTGCACCAAAGGACAGACCTTGCATCTGACGGCCACACCGGTGGTGCTGCAGGCGCAGCGATTGCTGGCGCCGCAGTCGCGGGCCGGGCGCGGCGCAGCCTTGCAAGCGCTCGACTGGGATGCTGCCAACCACCTTGCGGCTGACAAGCTGCTGCAGATCATTGCCGAACATGGACCCGATGCGATCGGCTTTTATATCTCAGGCCAGTTGCTGACCGAGGATTACCAAGCCTTCAACAAGTTGGCGCGCGGCCTTGTCGGCACCAATAACATCGACAGCAACTCGCGCCTGTGCATGAGCTCGGCCGTGGTCGGCTACAAGCAGAGCCTCGGCGCCGATGCACCGCCGACCTGCTATGAAGACCTGGACCTCGCCGATTGTCTGTTCATCGCCGGCGCCAATCCGGCCTGGGCGCACCCGGTGCTGTTCCGGCGAATCGAAGCGGCCAAGGTGGCGAATCCGGCGCTGAAAATCATCGTCGTCGATCCGCGTCGTACCGAAACCGCTGAATACGCCGACCTGCATCTGCAGATCAAACCGGGCACCGACATCGCGCTGTTCAACGGCATGCTGCATGCATGCATTTGGGAAGGTTGGCTCGACCAGGATTTCATCGCCGGTCATACCGAAGGTTTCGAGACCTTGAAGGCCATGGTGCGCGAGATGCAACCGCGCGAGGCCTCGCGGATCTGCGGCATCAGCGAGGTTGACCTGCTGCAAGCGGCGCGCTGGTTTGCGACTTCCCCGGCCAGCTTGTCGCTCTATTGCATGGGTTTGAATCAGAGCAGCAGCGGCACTGCCAAGAACACCGCGCTGATCAATCTGCATCTCGCTTGCGGCCAGATCAGTCGCGCCGGTGCCGGGCCTTTCTCGCTGACCGGCCAGCCCAATGCGATGGGCGGTCGCGAAGTTGGCGGCATGGCGACCTTGCTGCCCGGGCATCGCGACCCGATGAACCCAGAGCATAGGGCCGAGATCGCCAGGCTCTGGGGCTCACAAGCGCTACCGGCAGCGCCGGGGCTGACTGCGGTAGAGCTGTTCGAAGCGGCGGCGCGTGGCGAGATCAGGGCGTTGTGGATTGCCTGTACCAACCCGGCGCAGTCGCTGCCGAATCAGGCCCTGGTGCGTGCGGCATTGGCCCGCTGCGAATTTGTGATTCTGCAGGAAGCCTTTGTCGGCACCGCCACCGCCGGCTTTGCCGACCTGCTGTTGCCGGCCGCGACCTGGGGCGAAAAAGAAGGCACAGTGACGAACAGCGAACGCTGCATCAGTCGCGTCAATGCTGCGGTGCCGGCTCCCGGCCAGGCAAGGCCTGACTGGCAGATCGTGCGCGACATCGCCCGGCTAATGCGGGGGGCGCTCGATCCCGCGGGCCACGATCTTTTTGCCTTCGATTCGCCCGAGCAGCTCTGGATGGAGCACCGCGAAGCGACGATTGGCCGCGACCTCGACATCAGCGGCCTCAGCTATGCGCTGCTCGATCAATCGCCGCAGCAATGGCCTTACCCGGAGGGCGCAAGCCAGGGTCAGGCGCGCTTGTACACAGACCGCCGTTTTGCCACATCCAACGGCCGCGCCCGCTTCATCACCAAGCCTTATGTCTTGCCGGCTGAGGGTGTCGAAGCCAGGCACCCCTTGGCGCTCACCACCGGTCGCATGCGCGACCAATGGCACGGCATGAGCCGCAGCGGCACCGTGCCGGGGCTGTTTTCTTTCGAGGGTCTGCCCAGTATTCGGATGCACCGTCAGGAGCTTTCGCGGCGCCGGCTCAACAGCGGTGATCTGGTGCGTTTACGTTCGCGCCGCGGCGAGCTGGTGCTGCCGCTGCAGCTTGATGATTCGGTCGCGCCGACACAAGCTTATGTGGCGATGCATTGGGGCAGTGAGTTCGTCGGCGGCCAGGACTCAGCGGGCCACGCGCTGCAAGGCGTCAATGCCTTGACCCAGTCGGCCTTCTGTCCCGATTCACGCCAACCCGAATTGAAGTTCGCTGCGATCACGGTGGAAGCGGCTTTGCTGCCTTGGCGACTCAGCGCCTGCGCCTGGGTGCCTGCTGCGCAGGGCCCATCCTTGCGCCAGGCCTTGCAGGCGCTGATGCCAATGCTCGGGTATGCACATTGCGTGCCGCTGGCCGGCCATGGCGCGTTCGAAGGCCTGCAGGGTTGGTTGCTGGAAGGCGCGCATTCGAGTCGACCTGATGTCGATCTCCAGCAGCGCTTGGCAATCGCGCTCGGTTTGCAAGTGGAGGCCGGCGCGGGTCAGTTGCTGCGCTATGCCGACAGCCAGCGCGGCCGCTGTCGGCTGCTGCGTTTGTCCGGCGCCGGGGAACAGGCGCGTCTGCAAGCCCTGTTTCGGGTTGGCGAAGGCGATGAGGGCGCATGGCTGGTACAACTGTGGCGCGAAGCCTTGCCTGCTGCGCCGCATGGACGCTGGCTGCTGGCGCCCGATGCCGGCGACCGCCGCCCGCTCCAGGCCCCCAGCGCGCAGGTCTGCAACTGTTTCGACATCAGCGAACAGAAGATCAGCGACTGCCTGGCCCGAAGCGATGGCAGCCTGGCAGCGCTGCAAGCCGAATTGCGCTGCGGGACCCAATGCGGCTCCTGCCTGCCGGTGCTGCGGCGACTGGTTTCAAGGCAACAAACGATGGAGATTTCTGCATGAATCAAGCCTGCAGCGTCGCGCTGGTCGGCGCCGGACCTGGCGATCCGGAACTGCTAACCGTCAAGGCAATGAAGCGGCTGCAGGCCGCCGATGTCGTGCTCAGCGATGACCTGGTCGACCCGCGCGTGCTGGCCTTGCTGCGGCCCGAAGCGCGGCTGCTGCGAGTCGGCAAGCGCGGCGGCTGTGTCTCGACCGAACAGCGCTTCATCCACGAGTTGATGATCCGTGAATCCCGCGCCGGTCAGCGCGTCGTGCGACTCAAAGGCGGCGATCCATTCGTGTTCGGCCGTGGCGGCGAGGAGATCGATGCGCTGCGCGCTGCCGGCATCGACGTCGAAGTGGTCAGCGGCCTGACCTCAGGCCTGGCCGCGCCGGCCAGCCTTGGAATTCCGGTTACCGACCGGCGCTGCACGCCGGGCGTGGCGCTGGTGACCGGCCACAACGGCGAAAGCGGCATTCAGCCCGATTGGGCCGCGCTGGCAAAAAGCCGCTTGACGCTGGTGATTTACATGGGGGTGGCGCGCGCTGCCGGTATCGTCCAGGCATTGCTCGACGGCGGCCTGGCGGCTGACACGCCGGCTGCCGCGATTGCGGCAGCGCATACCGCCAAACAGCGCCAACAGGTCTGCACGCTTGGCGATTTGCCGGCTATGCTGCAGCGCGAACGTCTGGCCAGTCCGGCCATCCTGATCATCGGTCAGGTGGTCGGTTTGTCGGTCGCTTACCGCGAACTGCTCGAGCAACTGTCAAACGACCCGTCGATTGCGCAAGCCGGCTGAAATGCCGGCGCGCATTTACACTGCGCCATGCAATTTGCTCCAGCCATTCAGGACCGCGCACAACAGCCTATGCCGGCGCCTGTGACTGACATTGCGCGCCTCCATCCAGCATGAATAATCCGCAAGTTGCAGCTCAAGCAGAGATCGCCGCTGCGATCTTCAAGAGTGCCCAGGATTTTCATCAGCAGGGGAAAATCCATGAGGCGCTGCAGAAATACATTGAAGTACTGGAAATCCAGGCCGATCACTTCGATGCCTTGCAACTGAGCGGCAATATCCTGTTCAAGCTGGGGTTCAAGGCCGAGGCGTTGAATGTCTACGATCTGGCGATCAAGACCAGACCCGACGATGCCGGCATCCACATCGACCGCGGTTGCCTGTTGGCCGATCTTGGGCAGCAGGAAGGGGCAATGGCTTGCTTTGAGCGTGCGCTTGAACTCAAGCCCGATGACGCCATTGCGCATTTCAATCGCGGCAATTTGCTGAGAGCTTCAGGCCGGCTGGAAGAAGCGGCCCGCAGCTTTCAACTTGTGATTGCATTGAACCCGGACTTTGCCCTTGCGCACAACAATCTGGGCAGCATCCTGAAAGATCTCGACCGGCATGACGAGGCGCTGAGTTGCTATCAACGCGCTCTTGAAATTACTCCCGATTTCTTCGAGGTCCGGCTTAACCTGGCGATTGCCTATCTCCAGGTCGGGGACTTCGAGCGCGGCTGGGAATATTACGACGCACGCTGGCAAACCCAGGGCAGCGGCAAGATCGAAGCAGAGTTCGAACGGCCCTTATGGCTTGGCGATCAGCCGCTCAATGGCAAGACGATCTTGCTGCATGCCGAGCAAGGTCTTGGCGATACGCTGCAGTTCTGCCGTTACGTGCAGAGGGTCAAGGAGCTTGGCGCTGCTGTGATCCTCAGCGTTCACAAGCCCTTGATCGCCCTGCTCAGCCATTTGCAGGGTGTGGATGTGTTGATAGAAAAGGGCAGCGAGCTGCCTGCGCATGATTACCAATGCCCGCTGATGACCCTGCCAAGGGCCTTCAGGACCCGCCTCGACAATATCCCCAGCGCCGCCAGCTATATCGTCACCGACAAGAGCAAGGTTCCGTTCTGGCGCAAGAAGATCGACGCCGGTTTGAGTTTGAAGGTCGGTCTGGCCTGGAGTGGCAGCCCGAAAAACGAAGAGGACCAGCGCAGGAGCATCGCCTTCGCCGAGTTCAGCCAGATGCTGCCCCAGGCTGCTGCCTGTGTCGTTCTGCAAAATCAGGTGCGGGCTGCCGATCTGGATCTGCTGGCGGCACGTCCGGAGATCAGGTATTTCGGCGATGAACTGGACCTCTCGGCCGCTGCCGTGGTCTGTGAGCAGATGGATGTCATCGTGACGGTGGACACCAGCATTGCGCATCTGGCCGGTGCGCTGGGGAAACCGGTCTTTGTCTTGCTGCCGTACAGCGCTGACTGGCGCTGGCTGAAGGACCGAAGCGACAGCCCCTGGTATCCAGCTGCGACCTTGTTCAGACAGCATCGACTGGGTGACTGGAGCGAAGTCTTGCGGCGGGTCAGGCTCGAATTGCAGCAACTCGCCCGGCTGAAAAATCCGGCGGCAAGCAGCAATGCTTGAGCGGGCCGAAGGCTTTTAAACTGCGCCATGCAATTTGCTCCATTCATCAAGGAAATCGGTCGCGGCACCAAGGGTGCGCGCGATCTCGACAGCCAACAGGCCGAGGCATTGTTCGGGCAGATCATCGACGGCCTAGTGCCCGATATGGAGCTCGGCGCGATCCTGATTGCGCTGCGCATCAAGGGTGAGAGCCAGACCGAGCTGGCCGGTTTTGTCCGCGCGATGCAGGCCCGCACGGCCACGATCCTGGTCCCGCAAGGCCAACGCTGCGTGCTGCTGCCGACCTTCAATGGCGCCCGTAAGCAAGCCAATTTGCTGCCTTTGGTGGCCTTGCTGCTGGCGCGCGAAGGCGTGCCTGTGCTTATCCATGGGAGGCATGATTTCGACAGCCGCGAAAGTCCTTTTGCCCTGCTCGAAGCGCTCGGCCTGCCTTTGAGTAAGTCGGTTGTCGAGGCTTCAGAGCAATTGCGCAGCGCAAGCCTGGCCTGCTTGCCGCTGTCGGTCTTGAATCCTGGCCTTGACCGTTTGCTGGCCTTGCGTCCGCGTCTGGGCTTGCGCAACAGCGGCCACAGCGTGGCCAAACTGCTCGACGCCGCGCCCGGACATAGCGTGCGGGTGGTGGCGATCACCCATCCCGAATACCTGCTCAGCATGGGCGAAATCTTGCTGCCGCTGACCGAACAGGGCGGCCGCGCCTTGCTGATGCGCGCCAGCGAAGGCGAGGCTTATGCCCATCTGCGCCGCCGCGCCCAACTTTATGGATTCATCGATGGTCAGCGGAGTGATCTACACCCGGCTGACAGCGCGGACATCGACTGGCCTTTGTCAGACGCCTGCGGCGCAACGGCCAATGCCGCCTTGATCGAGTCGATGCTGGCTGGCCGCGAGCCCGTGCCACCGCGCATCACCGAGCAGGTGCAGGCGCTGCTGCGACTGGCGACGATTGTTGAGAATCAGGTCTGAGCTTTGTCGCGGCCGATTGGGCGCAATACTTCGCTCATGCTCGGGCCAGCGGCCCGATCCTTCGACAGGCATAGGCGGTCCTCAGGACTGCCTATGTCCGGTCTCAGTCCCCCGTCGCCGGCAAGCCGACGCCTCCTCCTTTACTTCGCTGCGCATTGCGCCCAGCCGGCCGCTTCATCGTGATTGGCTTGTTATCAAGGTGTGCAGGCCACGCTTGGGCTGCGTGTGTGTGAAGCCGCGCAGGTCTCGCCGTTCAGGGCAGTGGATGAGCGGCGCAGCGAAGTAAAGGAGGAGGACCGGGTATGGCCCGGGCCGGGGGACATGAGCGAAGTTGCTCAGCCACTGCCCTGAACATTCCGCCCAGTCGGCCGTTTCATGAGGTGTGTATTCGCACCAAGCGCGTCAGGCCCGTGCAGTGCTCGAGCCGCGCTGGTCGGCCGATTCATCTGCCCGATCAAAACACATCAAAGGGGCGAAGCGGCTTTCAATACTGAACCGTCCAGGTCCAGCACCTGCAAGCTGATCGCGATGCCTCGGCCGACGCTCTGGGTGACGGTGCAATAGCTCTCGAAGCTGGTCAGCACGCGATCGAGGTGCTCGAGTCCGGCAGCGGGTACACCGAGTTGCAGCGTGGCCTGGATCGCCAGTACGCGCATCCGTCCTTCGGCATTGCGGCCGACTTCGGCGACGATCTGGCAGCTCAATGGATCGGGGGCTTGCTTGAACTTGCGCAGCGCGAACAACAAGGAATCGCTGAGACAGTTGCCGACTGCGGCGCAGAGCAATTGCACCGGCGAAGGACCGAGGCCGCTGCCTAGTGGGGCCGGTTCATCGGTGGTGATTCGCGGTATCGCGGTGCCGAAGTCGATCTCGAAACGGTAGTCCTGCTGCTGTTTCAACAAGACAGTGATGTTGTTCATGCGTGGCCTTTCGAGTGGGTTTGAATCCAGCGCGTCAGTTCGGTCGCCGAAACCGCACCGGAAAGCCTGGCGCTCTCCTTGCCGCCTTCGAACAGGATCAGCGTCGGGATGCTGCGGATCGCGTACTTGGTGCTGGATAGCGGCGCGGCATCGGTGTCGACCTTGACGAAGCGAGTGGTCGGCAACTGTTTGGCTGCAGCCGCAAAGTTCGGTGCCATCGACTTGCAAGGGCCGCACCAGGCGGCCCAGAAATCGACCACTACCGGCAATTCGGTGCCGGCCAGAAAGCCGGGCAGGGCGGCATCGCTCAAGGCGACCGGCAAGGCCTCCATCAGCGCGGTGCCGCAACGCCCGCAGACCGGCGCGTCACCGAGCTTTTCCTGCGGCACACGATTCTTTGCGCCGCATTTCGGGCAGATGAGATGCATGGTGAACTCCTTTGGGCCTGGGTTCAGTTCTCGGTTTTGAAGCCGAGCTTGCGCATGATGATTTCCATCAAGCACCATTTTGTCAGCGCGCTCTGCAACAGATTGGCGCCGACAAAGGCGGTGAAGGCGAGCCACCATTGGCT
>CAIJIT010000233.1 GCA_903820745.1 uncultured Burkholderiales bacterium | reverse complement strand
GCGGTGATCGTCACCCGCGACGACATCGCCAAAGGCTGCAAGCACCGCGCTGTCAAGGTCATCGGTTGCGGCGAGCATGTGCAGACCAAAACACCGACCTATGCCGCCGACATGCTGGCCACGCCGATCGGGCCGGCCTCGCGCCGTGCTTTCGCCATGGCCGGACTCAGGCCCGGGGACATGGACTTGGCGCAGATCTATGACTGCTACACCATCACCGTCCTGTTGACGCTGGAGGATGCAGGCTTTTGCGCCAAGGGCCAGGGCATGCAATTCCTGCGCGACCATGACTTCACTTTCAAGGGTGACTTTCCGATGAATACCCATGGTGGGCAACTGAGCTTCGGACAGACCGGCACGGCCGGCGGCATGACCCAGGTGATCGAGGCGATGCAGCAGATCCAGGGCCGATCCGGCCAGCGCCAGTTGCAGCGCCATGACCTGGCTTATGTATCGGGCACCGGCGGCGTGATGAGCGAGCAGGGCGCCTTGATCCTGCAAGGGGCCACCCGATGAGTCAGCTGACCTGGAACAAACCGCTGCCCCAACCGACAGTTGCTTCGCAGCCATTCTGGGACGGCCTGAAAGCCCATCAGGTGCGCATCCAGCAATGCGAAGACTGCGCCCATTGGATCTTTTTCCCGCGCCTGCATTGCCCGCAATGCGCATCGCGCCGGCTGGCCTGGCGCGATGTCGCTGGCACGGGCAAGCTGTACAGCTACACCGTGGCGAGGGTGGCGACATTGGCTGAATTCAGCGATGAAATGCCGCAATTGCTGGCGGTCGTGGAACTCGATCAAGGCCCGCATCTGAACACGACCATGGTCGGCCTGGCGCCCGAAAACCTGCAGGTCGGCATGCGGGTGCGTCCGGTGTTCGACGAACGGCCCGGCAGCATGACTTTGCTGCGCTATACCGCGGTCGATTCACCGCAGGCCGAGGTGATCCCGGCTGCACCTGCCGAAGCTTCGGCCGGAGTTGTCGTCGACAGTCCGGCAGCGCCCCCGCAGCGGCAGATTTCCTGCAAGGATCTTGCCGCCATGCGTAGCCTGGTCAGCGATCAATGGACCGACTGGTCGAATGATTTCCTCGTCAGCCAGCAGTTGATCGACCAGTTCGCCGCCTTGTCGGGCGACGATTACTGGATCCATACCGATCCGCAGCGCGCGCGGGATGAAACGCCTTTTGGCGGAACGATCGCGCATGGCATGCTGATCCATGCGCTGGTCAGCCGGCTGCGCATGCCGCTGGGTTTTGCCGTGGTGGACTTCAACAATATGGTCAATTACGGTTCCGACCGCCTGCGCTTTACCGCGCCGGTGCCTTCGGGCAGCCTTATCCATGGGCGCTGCCGGGTCAAGGCGGTCGAATCGGTCAAGAGCGGGCTGCAAATGACGCTCGAAATCGCCATCCATGTGCTGGGCAATGAACGCCCCTCGCTGCTCAATGAGCAGGTCATTCTTTACATGTAAGCAGGACCGTGAACCATGAACGATAAAAGTCTGATCCGTCTGATGGTCATTGCCAGCCTGGCCTCGACCATCGGTGGTTTGCCCTTCAATGCCTTGCCGGTGATGCTGGGCAGTCTGGCCGACAGCTTTTCGCTGGCGCCACAGGCCATCGGTCTGCTGGGCTCGATCTGTTTCGCTGGTTATCTGCTCGGCACCTTGGGCGCGCCTTTCTGGATCGACCGGGTCAATTGGCGTTTGCTGACCATCATCAGCGCTGCCGGCACAGCGGCCTCCTTTGCCTTCAGCGCCTTCGTGATCGATTTGCAGGCGCTTTATATCGTCTGGGCCTTGATCGGATTTTTCGCCTCGACGATGACCTGTCTGGGCATGCGCATCCTCGGCGAGTTGCCCAACAAAGTTCGCGCCTTTGGCTTTCGCCAAGGCACCGAGCTGACTGTCACCGCAGCCGTGCTTTTCGCCTTGCCACCCTTGGTGATCGCAGTCTGGCACTATCGCGGCGCGGCCTTGGCGCTGGCCGCCGTGGTTGCAGTGCTGGGCTTGTCAGCGCTGTGGTTGCCGGCCCGCTCGGCGGCAGTCGCCCCGGTCGAGCTTGTGCCCAAAGGCCCGATCTCCTTGACCTCGGCCACGACGGTGGGGGTTTTCTTCGTGTTTCTGACCGGCAATATCGGCCTGTGGACTTTCATCGAACGGATCGGTGCAGCCCAGGCCTTCGCCCCGGCGCAGATGGGCCTGGTGTTTGCGGTGCTCAAGTTGCTGGGCGGTGCGGCGGCTTTTTCAGTCGCGATTGGCGGCGAGCGGCTGGGGCCAAAGAAGCCCTACCTTTTGATGATTGCCGGCGTTTGCCTTGGCCTGGCCTTGCTGCACAGCCAGGCTGGTTTTGCTGCCTTCTCTTTGGGTACTTGGATCTGGGAATTTGCCTTCACCGCCGGTTGCGTGTTCCAGACCGCGGCGATCGCCCGCAGCGACAGTTCGGGCCGCGCCATCATGCTGGCACCGGCCATCTTCGCCTTCAGTTCAATGGTCGGGCCCGGCCTGGCCGGCCAACTGGCCGCAGGTGGCAGCTTTGCCAACGTGCTGTTGCTGGCCCTGGTCTGCAGTCTGGTGCCGGTTGCTTACTACCTGCTGCGGCGCAAGTCCTGAAGGAAAAACGCCGGCCTGTTGCAGGCCGGCGCTGGGTTTGATCAGACCTTCAGCAGGCCGCGCTCGCGCGCCATATTGATCGCGGTATCTTCGATCATGTCTTCCTGACCGCCGATCATCTTGCGACGGCCGAGTTCGAGCAGCAATTCGCGGGCATTGATGCCGTACTTCTTCTCGGCACGCTTGGCAAAGAGCAGAAAGCTCGAATAGATGCCGGCAAAACCCAGTACCAGGGCGTCGCGGTCGATGCGGACAACCTGATCCATCATCGGGAAGACCAGGTCTTCGGCAACATCGCTGACCTTGAACAGATCGACACCGGTGATGATGCCCATACGCTCGCAGACGGCGACAAAGACTTCCATCGGCGTGTTGCCAGCGCCGGCACCAAGCCCTGCGGCTGAAGCGTCGATCCGGTTGGCGCCGCATTCCAGCGCCGCCAGCGAGTTGGCGATGCCCATGGCCAGGTTGTGATGGCCGTGGAAGCCGACTTCGGTGTCGGGCTTCAAGGCCGCGCGCACCGCTCCGATGCGTGACTTCACATCGTCGGGCAGCATATAGCCGGCCGAGTCAGTGACATAGACGCAATGCGCGCCATAGCTCTCCATCAGCAGCGCCTGCTTGACCAGACCTTCGGCACTGTTCATATGCGCCATCATCAGAAAGCCCACTGTGTCGAGGCCGAGCTTGCGCGAGGCCGTGATGTGCTGCTCGGAGACATCAGCCTCGGTGCAATGGGTGGCCACGCGGATCGAGGCAACGCCATAGTCCTTGGCCATATGCAGGTGATCGACGGTACCGATGCCCGGCAACAGCAGGGCTGACACCTTGGCGCGTTTCATCAACGGGACCACCGCACCGAGGTATTCCTCGTCGGTATGCATCGGAAAGCCGTAATTGACCGAACTGCCACCGAGGCCGTCGCCATGGGTGACTTCGAGCAAAGGCACACCAGCGGCATCGAGCCCGCAGGCCACCGCCTTCATCTGCTCGAGCGACATCTGATGCCGCTTCGGGTGCATGCCATCGCGCAAGGTCACATCGTGCAGCGTGACTTTCATTCCTTTGAGACTGCTCATCTTGTGCTCCAATTTTTTCAGGCGCTGACCGGTGCCAGCTTGATATTGCCAGCGAGGATTTCTTCGGCAAACATCTCGGCGGTACGCGCTGCAGCAGCGGTCATGATGTCGAGGTTGCCGGCGTATTTGGGCAGGTAATCACCCAGGCCTTCGACCTCCAGAAAAATAGAGACCCGGTTGCCATCAAACACCGGGCCGTTGACCAGGCGATAGCCCGGCACATAGCGCTGCACTTCGGCCAGCATCGCTTGCACCGAAGCATTGATCTCATCGACCTTTGGCGCGTCGACGGTCAGGCAATGGACGGTGTCGCGCATCATCAGCGGCGGTTCGGCCGGGTTGACCACGATGATCGCCTTGCCTTTTTGTGCGCCGCCGACTTTCTCGATGCCGTTGGCGGTCGTGCGGGTGAATTCATCGATGTTCTTGCGCGTTCCGGGTCCGACCGAACGACTCGATGCCATGGCGACGATTTCGCCATAGGCCACCGCCTGCACGCGGCTGATCGCTGCGATCATCGGAATCGTCGCCTGCCCGCCACAGGTGACCATATTGACGTTCATCGTCTGCGCCGCCAGCATTGATTTCAGGTTCACTGGTGGCACGCAGAAAGGGCCGATCGCGGCCGGCGTCAGGTCGATCATCAGCACACCTAACTCGTTCAGCTTGCGGCTGTTCTCGGCATGCACATAGGCGCTGGTCGCGTCGAAAGCGATCTGCACCTGGTCGGCCAGCACATGGGGCAGCAGGCCGTCAACACCGTCAGCCGTGGTCTTGATGCCCATCTCCCGGGCGCGTTTCAAACCGTCTGATTCGGGGTCGATGCCGACCATCCAGACCGGTTCCAGAAACTCGCTGCGCTGCAATTTCATCAACAGATCGGTGCCGATATTGCCGGGGCCGATCAAGGCGCATTTGATTTTTTTCGCTGTCATCGCCAGTTCACCTGTCAATCAGTAAAGGAAATTGAACAACCGCCCATGCCTTCAATCTGCATCGTGAAGCGGTCGCCGGGCCGGGCCGGCACCAAGGGTGCCAGCGAGCCCGAGAGAATGATTTCGCCAGCCCGGAACGGAATCCCGAAAGCGCCCAGCGTATTGGCCAACCAGGCCACGGCTTCGGCCGGATGACCCTGTACCGCGGCGCCAAGGCCACTGCCTGCCGGTTCGCCGTTTTTCCACATCTGCATGCTGGCAGCGGCCAGATCCAGCGCGGCCGGGTCGGTATGCTGATTGCTGATCACGAACACGCCGCAAGAGGCGTTGTCGGCGACGGTGTCCTGGATCTTGATCTGCCAGTTCGCTATGCGTGAATCGACGATCTCGAAGCAGGGCGCCACCCAATCAGTCGCCGCCATCACATCCGCGCGGCTGATGCCCGGGCCTTGCAGGTCGCGTTTGAGCATGAATGCGATCTCGCCTTCGGCGCGCGGCTGGATCATCCCGGCAGCCGCAAAACTGACGCAAGCACCATCGCTGACCTGCATCGCGTCGGTCAGAAAACCGAAGTCAGGCTGGAATACGCCGAGCATGTCCTGCACCGCTTTGGAGGTCACGCCGATCTTCTTGCCGATCACCAATTCGCCGTCAGCCTCGCGCCGGCGCAGCATATGCAGGGAAATACGGTAAGCATCGTCGACGCTGATGCCGGCATAGCTGCTGCTCAAAGGCGGCATGGTGCGGCGCTGACGCAGCGCGGCAAACAGGGCATCGCCGATCGCGGCGATCTGTGCGTCATCCATCAATTGACCTCGCCATGCTGCAAAAAGTCGATGCACAGGCGGTTGAACATCTCGCGATGTTCAACCTGGACCCAATGGCCGCAGCGATTGACCAACTCCATCCTTGCATTCGGCGCATGTTCGACCAGCTTCATCGCGCCGCCGACCGGATTGAACTGGTCATTGACGCCCCAGAAACCGAAGATCGGGCAGCGCAACTCATGCAGGCGCAGCGTCATGTTCGGCACCGTCATCACCGAGCGCGAGGCCTGGGTCTGTGTCAGGGCAATCGGAGCGCGCTCATTGATGATTTCTTCGGTCAGCAAGCTGGGGTCGAACAACTGCATCGACATCACTGCCCGCATCGCCTCGGCGCCGGTTTTGCCCGCCTTGTAGATCGCGAACATATTGGCGATGCCGGGCATGGCCAGATAGGTCGCGATGTCCTCGACGCCGCCTGGCGCCATCAGGATCAGCCGCGCCACATCCTCCGGATAAGCCAGGGCATGTCCCAGGGCGATCGCGCCGCCGAGTGAATTGCCCAACAAGGTCACGTCCTTCAGGCCCAGCGCGTCGATCAGGCCCTTCAAGCCGCTGACGAAGAAATCGAGGTCGTAATGAGCCAGGTCGGTCTTGCTCGAGAGGCCGAAACCGAGCATGTCCGGGACGATGCAG
>CAIJIT010000232.1 GCA_903820745.1 uncultured Burkholderiales bacterium | reverse complement strand
CGCGAACTTTTTCATGCCCGCCTTCACTGGCCATTTCGGCTGCAGTCTTGCCGCGGCCATCTTTCAGGCTGCGATCTGCGCCCTGCGCCAGCAGCCATCTAACAGTAGCTTCATGCCCATAAGCTGCTGCCCACATCAGCAAGGTCAGCTCGTTGTCCAGCGCAACGTTGACAGGCGTTCCAGCGCGCAGCAACTCTGCCAGGCAATCGGTGCAGCCCTGACCAGCGGCGTAGGTCGCGGCGTTCTTCTTGACCCGGTCCAGCGGCTCGATCCGGGCTCCTGCCGCCAACAGCTTGCGCAGGATCTCGACGTTGCCGGTGAAAGCCGCCCCCATCAACGGCGTAACGCCAGCCAGATTGGCCAGATCGACATCGGCACCTGCTTTGAGCAGCAGCTCGACCATCGAAAGATTGCCCTTCTCTGCGGCCATGTTCAAGGGCGAGTCGCCGGTGCGATTGCGCGAGTTCACATTGGCGCCCTGCTGCAATAGCGCAGCAGTCCGATCGACCCGGCCGGCGCGCGCCGCCATCACGAATTCGCCGTTGATATTGATCTGGTCCATACCTCTTTGTGCCATCGCTTGGGGCAGTTGTGCACCGAACAATAGCGCCACCAGACCGAGCTTGTTAATGATTGAAAGTCGCATCAATTTGCTCCAAAAAATACATATTAGGGGGATAACCATTACCAAAACTCGAGGGTAAACATCTAGTGTCGTTTGACCGACAGCTTTCCTATACTGCGCTTCCCTGTGTAGCAAAACGACCCCATCGAGGTCGATTGGTGCTGGCACGCTATCTCAATTCTGACCAACATGGAGAAGATCAATGAGAAATTTCGCATTCAGCAAGGCCTCTGCTTTGATTCTGACTTTGTTCGCATTTGCCGGTGCTCCGAACGCACAGGAAATTGTCGGTCAGAAGGGGGCGAGTGGTGCCAACGCGATCGCCAAGGGCATCAATGTGACCCAGTCGCAATTGAACGCCTCTGACCAGCAGGGCAGCAACTGGCTGCAGACCAACGGCGGCTATGCCCAGACGCGTTTCTATCCCGGCAAGCAGATCAACGCCGGCAATGTGGCGAAGTTGCAGGCGCAATTCACCTTTCAGACTGAAGTGCGCGAGTCGATGGAAACTGCGCCGATCGTGGTCGACGGCATCATGTACATGACGACCTCGTTCAACCATGTCTATGCGCTCGACGCAGTCACTGGCAAAGAGTTCTGGCATTACAAGCACAAGATGGGGCCGATTACCACCTTCTGCTGCGGGCCGAACAACCGCGGCGTGGCGATCGAAGGCGGCAAGCTGTTCATGGGAACGCTTGATGCCAAGCTGGTTTCGCTCGATGCCAAGACTGGCAAATTGCTTTGGGAAACCGAGATTGCCGACCCCGAAAAAGGCTATAGCGAAACGATGGCGCCAACGGTTGTTGATGGCAAGGTCCTGATCGGCACCAACGGCGGCGAATATGGCATTCGCGGCTTCGTCAAGGCTTTTGATTCGGCCAATGGCAAGCTGCTCTGGACTTTTTACACCATCCCCGAAAAGGGCCATGAAGGCGTCTGGGCCGAGAAGGATGCCACCGGTCGCGATATGCACCGCAATGTTGCGCTTGAAAAAACCCAGTTGGCACGCGACAGCAGTTTTTACCAGACGCTGGGCGGCGGTGTCTGGATGAATCCGGCGGTCGACCTGAAGAGCCGGACGATCTTCTTCGTCGTTGGCAACCCCTCGCCTGACCTGTACGGCGCTGAGCGGCCGGGAGACAACCTCTACACCGATTCGATGGTGGCGGTAAACCTGGACACCGGTGCCTACAAATGGCATTCCCAGTACATCGCCCATGACCTATGGGATCTCGACTCAGTCAGCCCGCCAGTCTTGCTCGACGTGAAAGACAAGAACGGCAAGATGGTTCAAGCGGTGATGCATGGCGGCAAGACCGGCCACATCTATATCCACAACCGCGAAACGGGTGAAATGATCCGCTTCTCGGAAGCGATGGTGCCGCAGGAAAACATGTGGGTCCTGCCAACCGCAGGGGGTGCGCGGATGCTGCCGGGCGCCAATGGTGGCGTCGAATGGTCACCGATGGCCTACAACCCCAATTTGCGCATGGCCTATGCGTTGAATCTGCACCAACCGATGACGTATCACGTTGAAGCGGCCAAATACCCGGGCGGCAAGCTCTGGCTGGGCGGCGCGTTCAAGGTCATCGAGGGCGAGAAGCAATGGGGCCGGGTCGCCGCAGTCAACGTCGACACCGGCAAGATGGCCTGGAAGTTTGATACCGAGCAGCCCTTGATCGGCGGCGCCCTGGCCACCGCCGGTGATCTGGTCTTCTACGGCGAAGGCAACGGCTTGTTCCGCGCGCTGAATGCCAAGAGCGGCAAATTGCTGTGGGAATACAACTGCGGCGCCGGTGCCAACGCGATGCCGGTTTCCTACGCGGTGAATGATCGCCAATATGTGGCGATGGGTTGCGGCGGCAATTCGCAACTCGACTTCAAGCGCGGCAACTCGATGGTCGTGTTCGCGTTGCCCAAGTAAACACAATCCGGCTTGAACAAATGGCCGCCCCGAGGGGCGGCTTCCTTTTGTTTCAAGGAGAAGAGCTGATGCTTAAAAATTGCCTCACATTACTTGCCCTGACGGCCCTGACGCAGCTATTCCCAGCCATGGCACAGGACCTTGAAGCGGGTCGGTCAAAGTCTGCAATCTGCGCGGCTTGCCATGGAGCAGACGGCAATGCGGTCGCGCCGATCTTCCCCAATCTCGCCGGGCAGAACTGGCGCTATATCTACATCCAGTTGAAGGACTTCAAGGAAGGTCGTCGCAGCAACCCATTGATGGACTCGATGGCGGCGCCATTGAGCCGCCAGGAAATGATCGACATTGCCAACTATTTCGCGGCCCAGAAAGCCAAGCCCTCAAGCTTCAAGGCTGATGATGCCAAGATTCTGCTGGGCAAGGCCAAGGCTGATGAAAACCTCTGCGCAATGTGTCATCTCGGCGGCTTTTCGGGCCAGAACGAAATCCCCCGCGTCGCCGGGCAGCAATACGACTATGTCGTCCAGCAATTGAAAAACTTCAAGGCAAGAACTCGTACCAATGATGCCGGCAACATGACCAGCGTCGCCCAGTCGCTGACCGATGCAGACATCGAAAACATCGCGCACTACATCACCAGCCTCAGGTAAAAGATGACTTCGAGCTATGCGCGACCGGTTCGTTGGCTGCATTGGCTTCTCGCCCTGCTGCTGCTGGCTCAATTCGCCTTTGGATTTTGGCTCAGCGAAGTTCCACGCAATACGCCGGAGCGGGGGCTGTTCATCAACCTGCACAAGACTTTTGGCTTGCTGATCGGCAGCTTGATCCTGCTGCGCATCTTTTTTCGCCTGAAGAGTCTCGCCCCACCGCTGCCTCTGCCTGGTTGGCAGAAATACTTGGCCAAAGCCAGCCATTTCGTGCTTTATTTCTTGATGCTGCTGATGCCCTTGTCAGGCTATCTCGCTGCCAACTTCAGCAAGCATGGGGTCAAGTTTTTCAATCGATTCGTTCTGCCCGCCTGGGGCCCGGACGACAAGTTTTTCTACACCATCTTCAACCAGACGCACAAGGTGGCGGCCTTGCTCATGCTGAGTTTCATCGCCCTGCATCTGCTGGCGGCTGCAGGGCATGGCTTGCGTCGCGATGGCATCTTTTCGCGCATCTCGCTGCGCCCCTTCTAGTTGTCCCGAGAGGAGTTTTCATTGCGCAATGTCCTTCATCTCTGCCGCAGCCTGGCAACGCTGCTCGCGGTCAGTTCAGCCTGTGCTGCGCCCTTGGCCTATGTGCCCAATGAGGGCTCGGGGACGGTCAGCGTGATCGACACGGAATCCGATCAGGTGATCGCCGAAATTCCTGCCGGCAAGAAGCCCCGCGGCTTGGCCGTCAGCGCTGACAAGCATTGGCTCTATGTCAGCGACCAGCCCGCCAACCAGTTGCAACTGATCGATCTGCAGCAGCGCAAGCTTGCAGGTCATGTCGATCTGGGCATGTCGCCCGAAGGGGTGTCGATTTCACCCGACGGCCGCTGGGTAGTCGCCGCCGTGGAGGAAAGTAACCAGATCGTCATCACCGACACCAGCAGCCAGATGCGGGCGTTTTCGATCGCGGTCAAAGGTCGCAACCCCGAGCATGCCGTGTTCAGTCCGGATGGAAAGACGATTCTGGTCAGCGCCGAAGATGGTGGCGCCGTCGACGTCATCGACTTCACGACGCGCCAGCAGGTCGCCCAAGTCACCGTCGGCGAGCGCCCCAGAGGCATTGGCTTTTTGCCCGACGGCAGCCGCGCTTATGTCGCGGCTGAAGCCAGCAACGAGGTCTATGTGATCGACGCCAGAAGCTTCAAGGTGCTATCCCGCATCAAGGCCGGCCTGCGCGCCAATGGCGTGGCGGTGCATCCGGATGGCACATATGTCTATATCTCCAATGGCGGCGCGGCAAATGTCTCGGTGATCGAGACCGCCAGCGATCAGATCGTGGCGACCATTTCGGTCGGCCAGCGGCCCTGGAACATGGCGCTGACACCGGACGGAAAAAAGCTCTATGTCGCCAATGGTCGGTCCGGCACCGTCACGGTGATCGATACGGTGCACAACCTGCCTCTGCGGGATATTGCTGTGGGCAAATTGCCTTGGGGCGTAGTGATCAAGTAGGCAGGAAAGATCAGCCCAACCCTAGTCCGTAGCTGATCAGCGCTTCATCGAGCCGGTCGAAAACCTGGTTGTGCCGCTGCGTCAGCGGCCCGCCGCCCGGGATGACCGAACCGTCGGGCAAGTAGCCGACAGCCTTGAACTTCCACTGGCCCTGGATCAGCTTCAGATTACCGACATGCAGCCCGGCAGCGTCGATCACGGCCTGTACTTGTGGGTTGATTGGTTCGAGCTTCATTGCCTGCTGCATAGGGCGTTCAGTTCGGCGGCGGCTCCAGCTCCTGCCGCCTGATCTCGCCGATTTTCATCTCGATATAGTCCTGCCGCTCGACCTCGTGCAGTTGCAGAGCATAGCGCTCGGTGGCGCTGAACCAGCCCTGCAAGCGCTGCGGCGTTTGCTGCGCTGTCGGCGCGTCAAGGTAGGCTTCGATCGCCAGGTGATACCGCATCGTGTTGCGCTCCAGCAGGCCGCGCAGCCCGCCAACCAGCGGCCCATCCTCGCGTTGACCCATGCGGCTGAACCCGACCTTGTCATGCCCGAGCGTGGCCAGATAGGCTTGCGTGGCCAAGCGTGCTGCCAAGCCGGACGAATAGGAATAAGTCAGGTGCAGCAGACTCTGGCCCGGCGTGAAAGGCATGGCCTCGAGCAGGATGCGCAAGTCCTTGCCGCCCATTGGTCCGTCGGGCGCCAGCAGCTCGACCCTCAGATAGCCGTCGCCAACGACCAGCGGGCGGTAATCAAACTTCACCCAATAGGCGCTGCTCAGCGGCTGGTCGAACTTGCGCCCGATCCCGACATCGATCAAGTCACGCGGCCCGTTCCCCGTGGCCCGGCAATACTTCACATTCAGATGCAGGATCAGGATGCTGCACCAGGGCTTGGCCTGGGCCAGCGGTTGCCGCAGTTCGGCAAAAGGATGCTCGATCAAGGCATAGACATCGCCCTGCATGCGCCCCGATGTTTCGGTCGACTGCAGGTACAAGGGCCGGTCGAAAACATTGCTGACTGCCTGCTGTTTCACGCTGTCAAAGCGTGACCGCAACTCAGCCGCGCTCTGCGCCCAGACGCTGCCGCAGCAGAGCAGCAGCAGCAACAAGCTTTTGACCCAGATCGACACCATGCCCGGACGCCTCAGCAACTATTGCGTAGCGTCCATGATTGGCTGACGACAGTTACCGGCGCATGACCTTGCTCAAGACCGTGCACCGGTCAAGGGGCGCTCAACTCACCAATACATGCCCGTATTGACCCTGACGACCTGCGTGCCCATATAGGCCGGTTGCGGGCCGTTGACGATCAGGTCGCCGAACATGTTCTTGTCCCGATAGCCAAGGGTGAAGAAGATGTTGCCCGCGCTGCAGACATTGCGGTCGATCGAATTGGCGCTGAACACGCCCAATGCCTTCTGGCAACCCGGCGTGCCGCCCCCGGCCAGATCGCGGTAATAGCTGATTGCGTTGGCCTGCGTGAAGCCGGCACCCAGCACCAAGCCTGAACTGCCAAACGGACGCGTCGCCGCCACCGTCAGGCGCAAGCCGCTGGCGCCATTGTCCGCACCGGTGAAGTCATAGCTCTGCGGAATACGTTTGGCCGAGGTGTACTCGGCCGCCACCGTTGCCTGCAGGATGATCGATAGCGGCAGGGTCTGGCTGCGCGTGGCATTGACATAGAACTTCAGGAAGTTCGTGCTCATGCCGCGCACATCGCCAATCGGCCCTAGCACCGGCTCGACCCTGGCAGCCATGTTCTCGATCTTGTTGGCGATCGAATCCGAGTCCATCGAACCGAACCAACCCGGCAAGGCGCGCTTGACGCTCAGGTTGACCTGACTTTGCCCTCGGTATCCCCACCAGTCATCAAACCGCTCGAACTTCAAACCGGTGCTGATGGCGGTGATCTTGTCGTGCCCATCGACATAGCGATAGCCTGCCGGATGATCGAAGAT
>CAIJIT010000231.1 GCA_903820745.1 uncultured Burkholderiales bacterium | reverse complement strand
GGCGGGTCTATGACGACGCGACCGAGGTTTGGTGGTTTTCGGTCATCGATGTGGTTCAAGTGCTGACGCAGCAACCGGACGACCTTGCCGCCCGCAAGTACTGGAATCAGCTGAAACGTCGGCTCGCCAAGGAGGGCAGTCAACTGGTGACAAATTGTCACCAGTTGACTGCCCGCCGCCGACGGCAAGTTGCGGCTCACCGACGTCGCCTCGGCCCAGACACTGCTGCGGTTGGTGCAGTCGGTGCCCAGCCCCAAGGCCGAACCGATCAAGCTGTGGCTGGCCAAGGTGGGCTACGAGCGTATGCAGGAAATGGCCGACCCTGCCTTGTCAATGGACCGTGCACGCCAAACCTGGCAGCAGCATGGCCGCAGCGACAAGTGGATTCAGCAGCGCATGACCGGGCAGGAAACCTGCAACAAGCTGACTGACTTCTGGCGCGAGCACGACATCAAGGAAGGCCAGGAATTTGCCATCCTGACCAACATCATTCATCAGGAATGGTCGGGCGTGAGCGTCAAGACGCACAAGGAAATCAAGGGCCTGAAAAGCCACAACCTGCGTGATCACATGAGCGAGGCCGAATTGATTTTCACCGCGCTGGCAGAACTGTCCACCCGCCAGATTGCCGAGACCACCGATGCCACCGGCATGCCTGCGAATCAGACTGCCGCCAAGGCTGGTGGCGGCATTGCCAAGCGCGCCCGGCTGCAGCTCGAAGCGCAAACGGGCAGGCCTGTGGTGTCGGGCGAGAACTTCCTGGCGCCGCCTGCCAGGAAGTCGCCCAAGCTGCCGCGAAAGACCTGAGCGTATTCGTGAACCACGCCATGAACGAAGCCGAAACTCGCGCCTAGCCTCTCGACCTGTCAGACGCATTTTTGCTGAACTCGGCCATGCCGAGCAAGTGCGCGGTGTTTTCGTGCGCTTTCAGCGCCATCTGTACGGGGCCGATGCGCGAACCCGTCGGTCCGACCGAGTTGAACCACGGGCTCAGTTGAACAGCGTCTGCGCATGGTGGCGCAGGTGGTCGGCGACGAAGCTCGCAATGAAAAAATAGCCATGATCGTAGCCAGCGTGACGGCGCAGCGTCAGCGGTTGACCGGTTGCTTGGCAAGCCAATTCAAGGCGATCGAGCAGCAGTTGTTCGGTCAGAAATTTGTCGGCCAGACCTTGGTCGATCAGCAGCGGCGGAAGCCGGCCGCCGGCTTCGATCAAGGCCGTGGCGTCATGTTGCGCCCATGCGCTGCGGTCCTCGCCCAGGTAGCCACTGAACGCTTTTTGGCCCCAAGGGCATTGCATGGGGGCGGCAATCGGCGCGAAGGCCGAGACGCTCTGGAACAGCGACGGGTGCTTCAGCGCCAGGGTCAGCGCGCCATGACCGCCCATCGAATGGCCGAACAGACCGACCTTGTCGGCAAGGCCGGCAAACTGGGTCAACACCAGGGCGCGCAGTTCCTGCGTGACGTAGCTGCCCATGCGCCAGTGCGATCGCCAAGGCGGCTGGGCAGCATCAAGGTAAAAGCCCGCGCCATGGCCGAAGTCCCAAGCGTCGTCAGCGCCCGCCACACCGGTGCCGCGCGGGCTGGTATCGGGCGTCACCAGCATCAAGCCGAGTTCGGCGGCCAGCCTTTGCGCACCGGCCTTGATGGCGAAGGTTTCTTCGCTGCAGGTCAGGCCGGCCAGATAGATCAGCACCGGCACCTTGGCGTGGCGCGCTTGGGGCGGCGCGAAAACCCCGAACTTCATCGGCAGGCCGATGACATCGGAGTCATGCTCGTAGAAGCCTTGCACGCCGCCGAAGCAGGCATGCTCGCTCAAAGTCCTGATCTTGGTCAACTGACGCATCTAGGTTCAATCGTCAACGCTTGGCCGGCTTTCCAGGCCACGGCGGCTTTGGTCTTCATGGGTTTTCCGCTCCTACATGCACTTGGTTGGGGATCGCAAGCTGTAATGCGTTCTGGGTGGGCTAATGTAGACGGGCCGGCCGTTGTTGGCCCGCCTTGATCGCTCCAGCAAGGATCCTGAGGCTGCGCTGAGGACGCTCTGCATAGCAATTCACGGCCGATGTTATCTGGAGCGTCCCTGGATCAACCGGCTTCCCTGCCGCTACCCATGGCGGGCACGAGCTGCGCCGAGCCGCAAGTTTCCATTCTGAAGTGGCGTCACCGTGCCGCCAATGCGAATACATCCCCCCTGGTTACACTCCGCCGGAATGTCAAAAGGGGGTTGTATGCGTAAATCGATTTTTCTGCTGACCGGAATTCTGTGCCTCGCGGCCGGGACTGCCTATGCCGATGAAGGCATGTGGACCTTCAACGAGTTCCCTTCCTCAAAGGTGAGCGCAGCCTACGGATTCGCCCCGGGTGCGGATTGGCTCAAGCAATTGCAGTTGTCCAGTGTGCGAATTGCCGGCGGCTGTTCTGCTTCGGTCGTATCGCCCAATGGACTGGTGATGACCAACCACCACTGCGCGCGCAGCTGTATTCAAAGTCTGTCCGGGATTCGCAAGAAGGACTACAACAGCGACGGGTTCATCGCCAGCAAGTTGGAAGAAGAGCCACGCTGCCCTGGCATGGAGATGAACCAGCTGTCGTCGATTGAAGATGTCACTCAGGCGGTGCAGGACGCCACCAAAGACAAGCCGCCTGAAAAATTCAACGAGGCGCAAAAGTCGGCGATCGCCGGTATCGAAAAAGCCTGCGCCACAAGCGCTGAATGGCGCTGTGATGTGGTCACGCTTTTCCGCGGCGGGCAGTACAACCTGTACAAGTACCGCCGGTTGCAGGACATTCGTTTGGTGTTTGCCCCTGAAGATGCGATTGCTTTTTTTGGTGGCGATCCGGATAACTTCAACTTCCCGCGCTACGACCTCGACGTCAGCTTTTTGCGAATTTACGGCGCAGATGGCAAGCCTTGGAAGGCGACCCATTACCTGCCTTTCGCCAAGACCGGCGTGCAGGACGGTGAGCTCACCTTTGTCTCGGGCAATCCCGGTGGAACCAGCCGTGGCTTGACCTTGGCCCAGTTTCAAGACCTGCGTGACAAGGCGCTTCCCCAAAGACTGATGCAGTTGTCGCAGGCCCGCGGCTGGATGACTGAATATCAAAAACGTGGCGAAGAGCAGCAGCGGCATTCCAACGGCGATTTGTTTGGCATCGAAAACGGGCTCAAGTCCGTGAAGGGAAAGCATGAAGCTTTGGCCGATGGTGCTTTTTTTGCTTCCCTGCAAAAGAATGAACTGGATTTCCGATCCAGACTGGCAGGCAACCCCGCTTTGTTTGCCGAGTATGGCGACGTGTGGGACAACATCGCCACCATCACCGCCAAGCGCCAGGATCTACGCAAGACGGTCAGCGCAGTTCAGGACACCTTTGGCAGCAGCCTGATGACGATCGCAAGATCCATCGTGCGCCATGCTGATGAAAGGAACAAGCCCAATGGCAACCGGCTGCCTGAGTTTTCAGACGCCCGCCTGCCGCAGATGGTTCAGCGGGTGCTTTCGGCTGCGCCGATTTACAAGGAATTGGAGATTGCCAAGATCCGTCATGGTTTGACCAAAATGCGTGAGGACCTCAGCCCCGACCACCCTTTGGTGAAAAAACTGCTGGGCAACAAGACCCCGGATCAAGTGGCAACCGAACTGGTTCGTGGCACCAAGCTCGATGAGCTTAAAACCAATGCCAAGGGTGAGCCCACCGCTGGCTTGCGCAAAATTCTTTGGGATGCAGACAGCAAGACAGTGGCAGCATCCGACGATCCGCTGCTGAGGTTTGTCGCCTCCTACGACCCAGAAGCGCGGGCAGCCCGCAAACTCAATGAAGAATTGGTGGAAGGCCCGCTGAAGAAACAGGAAGAACGCCTCGCCAAAGCCCGCTTTGCGCTTTATGGAAGCAAGGTCTATCCGGACGCAACCTTCACCTTGCGCCTGTCATATGGGCGCGTCGTGGGCTGGATGGAGGACGGCGTACCGGTCGCACCATTCACAGATATTGCCGGCGCCTACCGCCGCCATACCGGGGCAGAGCCCTTTGCCCTGCCTGAGAGTTGGCTCAAAGCGCGCGCCAAGGTCAACCCGAAGACGCCCTTCAACCTGGTGACCAACAACGACATCATTGGCGGCAACTCGGGCTCGCCGATGGTGAACAAGAACGGCGAAGTCATCGGCCTGGTGTTCGACGGCAACATCCATTCTCTGGGTGGCGACTACGGCTTTGATGAAAAGCTCAACCGCACCGTGGCCGTGGACTCGCGAGCCCTTCTGGAAGCGCTGGACCATGTCTATGCTGCGGGGCATATCGCGGCCGAGATCCGCGCTGGGCAGAAATAAAACAGCCGGGATTGCGACTTCAAATTTTCAGGCCCTGGTTGACAAGAATGCCGCTCGCAGCGGTCGACGATACAACCCTCGGGTCTTGTAATTCCGTTCGGCGCCGGATGCCATGACTGACCCAATCGACAGTGATTCCATCGAAGTTGTTCAGCTCGCGCGCCACGGCGGCCCGGAGGTGCTGGAAGTTGTCGGGCGGCCGTTGCCGCAACCAGCATCCCATGAGGTGCGGGTGCGTGCCGAGGCCATCGGGGTCGGCAAGCCCGATGCGTTGATCGGGTGCGCGGCAAACCTCGCCCTTCAGGGCGGG
>CAIJIT010000230.1 GCA_903820745.1 uncultured Burkholderiales bacterium | reverse complement strand
GTCGGGGTGATGGTGTTGATTTGATTCATTGGGCTTTGATGAATGCCAGCAGCATTTGCCTGGACAGGTGGGCGGCCACTGCCGCAGGATCGGGTTGAACAAGTCGCGGTACATGGCCCCAGCAATCGGCTCGCAAGCCATGCACGGGGTCGGCCAAAGTCTCTAGATTGTCGGCCAGATGGGCCATCTCGGGGTCGACGCAATTGGCAACCCAGCCAGCCAGTTTCAGGCCACGGGCTCGGATCGCTTCGGCGCTCAGCAGCGCATGGTTGATGCAACCCAGTCGCAGGCCCACAACCAGGATCACCGGCAAGGCCAGATCGACCGCCAGATCAGCGGTATCCCAGCCCGGATTCAAGGGCACGCGAAAACCACCAACGCCTTCGACAATCGTCACATCGGCGCGCGCGCCGACCGAGCGAACGGCGGCCAGCAGATCGGCGCGAACAATGTTGCGGCCTTCGAGCTTGGCGGCAATATGCGGTGCGCAAGCCGTGCGCAACTGCAACGGGCCGACTTCAGCGTCGCTCAGATCGATATTGCTCGCGGCCTTCAGGCGCATGACATCTTCATTGATCCAGCGGCCGTCCAGCCAATCCTGGCCGGCCGCCACCGGTTTGATCGCAACGGTGCGCAAGCCCACCTGGGCCGCCAGATGGGTCAGGCCGGCGCTGACGCAGGTCTTGCCGATTTCGGTGTCGGTGCCGGTGATGAAAAAGCCCTTCATGCCGAGGACTCCGCGGCTTCACGCGCCGCCTCATGTGTCGCCTCATAGGCCGCCTGACGCAGCGCCGCCAGCAGGCGCTCGATGTCGGCCGATTCATGGCTGCCGCTCAAGGTGATGCGCAGCCGCGCGGTGCCGGGCGCCACGGTCGGCGGCCGGATGCCGGGAACACGCAGGCCAGCCTGCTCCAGCCGCGCAGCCAGCTGCATCACGGCGGCATTGCTGCCGATGATCAAAGGCTGGATGGGGGTCTGCGAGTCGGGCAAGGTCCAGCCCAATTGCGGGTATTCGTTCAACAGATCGGTCAAACCCGCGCGCAGCTGTTGCTGCAATTCGCGCAGCCTGGCCCGCCGCTGTTCGCCCTCGCTGGAGGCCATCAGCTCAAGGCTTGTCAGCAGGGCATGGGCCGAAGCCGGTGGTGCCGCAGTGGTGAAGATATAAGGCCGGGCCGCCTGGATCAGGTAATTGATGATGGTCGGGTGCGCGGCGACAAAAGCGCCTGCCACGCCAGCGGCCTTGCCCAAGGTGCCGACCAGGATCAAACGCTGGCTGCACAGACCGAAATGCGCCAGCGTGCCACGCCCCTGAGGCCCGATCACGCCGAAGCCATGCGCATCGTCGACCACCAGCCAGGCGTCATGAGCCTCGGCCAGCGCCAGCAATTGGTCCAACGGCGCCAGATCACCGTCCATGCTGAAAACCGCATCGGTGACGATCAGCTTGATTGCCGCATCGCTGGCAGCCAGCAGCGCTTCGAGTTGCACCATGTCACGATGCGCAAAACGCTGCACTGCGGCCTTGGCAAGCTTCATGCCGTCGATCAGCGAGGCATGGTTCAGCTCCTCGGAAAAGATCACGGCGCCGGCGTCGCCCAAGGCGCTCAGCACGGCCAGATTGGCCATATAGCCGGTGCAAAAAAACAGCGCCTGCGCATCCGGAATATTCGGCTGGACCCAGCAAGCCAGAGCCTGTTCAAGCTGCTCATGGGCCAATGAATGGCCGCTGATCAGATGCGAAGAGCCCGACCCGGCGCCGTACAGCCGGGCACCTTCTGCCAGCGCTTGAGCCAATGCCGGATGGGCGGCCAGGCCCAGGTAGTCATTGCTGCTGAACATCAGCAACTCAAGCGCGCTGCCACCCGGCCCACGCAAGATTTGCGTCGGGGCTGCGGCCGTTGCAGCAACTCGCAGCTTGCGGATCTGGTCCGCCGCGGCCAGTGCCTGCAACTTGTTGCCGAGATGCTCAAGCAACATCGCAGACCTCGTCGAGCGTGGCCAGCACCACGCCGAACAGGAACTGCGCCGTTGCCGCGTCGATCAAATAAGGCGGCATCAGGTAGACGGTGCGGCCTATCGGTCGGATCAACAAGTCGCGCTCGCGCGCCGCCAGATGGAAACGCTCGGAAAAACGCTCGCCGGCCGATTCGGCACGCACATCGAACGCCAGAATCATGCCGCGCTGGCGCAGATGTTCAACCCGCGGGTCGTCGGCCAAAGGCGAAAAAGCGGCGGCCAGCAAAGCGGCTTGCACAAGGTTTTTCTCCAGCACGGCATCACTGGCAAAGCGGTCGAGCACCGCATTCGCCGCTGCGCAGGCCAGCGCATTGCCGGTGTAAGAATGCGAATGCAGGAAGCCGCGCGCGACATCCTCGCTCCAGAAGCTCTGGAACACTGCTTCGGTCGTCAGTACCAGCGAGAGCGGCAGCGTGCCGCCGCTGATGCCCTTCGACAAGGTGATGAAATCCGGCCATCCGCATTGACCCTGCTCGAAGGCGAAGAATGTACCGCTGCGACCGCAGCCGACCGCGATCTCGTCGGCAATCAGATGGATCTCGAATTCATCGCAAAGATGGCGCACGCCGCCCAGATAGGATGGCTCGTGCATCGCCATGCCGGCTGCGCACTGCACCAGCGGCTCGATGATCAGCGCGGCCACATGACCGGTTCTCTCGGTCAGGATGCGGCGCAAATCGGCCAGCGCCAGCGCTGCAGCGTCGGGCCCCTGGCGCGAATCGGGCGAGGCGGCGACATGGGCGCGCATCAACAGCGGGTCATAGGCGTCGCGGAATACCGCCACGTCGGTGACGGCCAATGCACCGATCGTTTCGCCGTGATAGCCATGCCGGATGCACACGAACTCACGCTTGTCGGTCTGGCCCAGGTTGCGCCAACTGTGAAAGCTCATCTTCAGCGCGATCTCGACCGCCGAGGCGCCGTCGCTGGCAAAGAAACAATGCCCGAGCGCATCGCCAGTCAAGGCCTTGAGCTTTTCCGCCAGCAAGACGGCCGGTTCATGGGTGCAGCCGGCCAGCATCACATGCGGCAGGAGGTCGAGCTGCTGCTTGATCGCTTCATTGATCCGCGCATCGCAATGCCCGAACAGATTGACCCACCAACTGCTGTTGGCGTCGAAATAGCGCCGCCCTTCTTCGTCAAATAGCCAGGCGCCTTCGCCGCGCGTGATCGCCAACGGCGGCACCACCGCCGCGCGCGCCATCTGGGTGCAGGGATGCCAGACGGCCGCCAGACTGCGGGAAGCAAGCTTGCTCAAATCAGATGACCTCGTCATCGGCGTCAAGGCCGCGGCAGTCATTGCAGCCATGAGGGCCGGCGCTTGTCGAGAAACGATTGCACGCCTTCACGCCCTTCGGCGCTGGCGCGAATATCGGCGATCCGACTGACGGTCGCCGCGCGCAGCTCTGGCGTGATCGGCTGCTGCGCGATCTCCTGTACGAACGCCTTGCAAGCGCGCACAGCAGCAGGGCCGTTGGCGACGATCGCTGCCAGCAGGCTGTCCACCTTCGCGTCCAAACCCTCAGCCGAAGTCACTTCATGCGCCAAGCCAAGCCGGCAGGCCTCGGCGGCGCTGAAGCGCTCGGCGGTGACGAAATAGCGCCTCGACGCCTTCTCGCCCATTGCCCGGATCACGTAAGGGCCGATCGTGGCGGGCAGCAAGCCGAGCTTGGCCTCAGACAGGCAAAAACCGGCACTGTCCACCGCCACCACGATGTCGCAGACCGCAGCCAGACCGACGCCGCCTGCATAGACATCGCCCTGCACCCGCGCGATCACCGGCAGCGGGCAGTTGTAAACAGTCCACAGCATCTCGGCGAGTTTGGCCGCATCGGCCAGATTCTCATCGCGGCTGAAGCCGGCCATGTCCTTCATCCAGTTCAGGTCGGCACCGGCGCAAAAGGCCTTGCCCTCGGCGCCCAGCAGCACGGCGCGCAGCGTCTTGTCTTGCCCAAAGCCGGCAAAGGCTTCGGTCAATTCGCTGATCAAGGCCGCATTGAAAGCATTGCGGACTTCGGGCCGGTTCAGCGTGACGCGAACGACATGATCCTGGGTTTGAATTTTCAGCAACTTGTCCATGGTTTTCACATGCGGAACACGCCGAATTTCGTCTCGGCAATCGGTGCATTCAGCGCCGCGCTCAAGCCCAGCGCCAGCACCCGGCGGGTGTCGGCCGGATCGATGACGCCATCGTCCCAGAGCCGGGCAGACGCATAGTATGGATGGCCTTGGTCTTCGTATTGCTGACGGATGGGAGACTTGAACGCTTCCTCCTCTTCGGCAGTCCAGGCGCCGCCCTTGGCTTCGATGCTGTCGCGTTTGATCGTCGCCAGCACCGACGCAGCCTGCTCGCCGCCCATCACCGAAATCCTGGCGTTGGGCCACATCCACAGGAAGCGCGGGCCGAAAGCGCGGCCGCACATGCCGTAATTGCCGGCACCGAAACTGCCGCCGATGATGATCGTGAACTTGGGCACCGCAGCGCAGGCCACGGCCGTCACCATCTTGGCCCCGGCGCGTGCAATGCCTTCGTTCTCGTATTTGCGCCCGACCATGAAGCCGGTGATGTTCTGCAGGAACACCAGCGGAATTTTGCGCTGGCAGCAGAGCTCGATGAAATGAGCGCCCTTGTTGGCGCTCTCGGTGAACAAGATGCCATTGTTGGCGATGATGCCGACCGGCATGCCCTCGATATGGGCGAAGCCGCAAACCAGCGTGGCACCATAACGGGCCTTGAACTCGTCAAACTCGCTGCCGTCTACCATACGCGCGATCACCTCGCGCACGTCGAACGGCTTCCTCGTATCGGTCGGGATCACGCCGTGCAACTCGGCCGCATCGAGCAGCGGCGCCCGCGGCATTTGCAGCAACTGCTGATGCTGCTTGCGCCAGTTCAGCCCGGCCACCGAGCGCCGCGCCAGCGCCAGCGCATGGGTATCGTCGTTGGCCAGATGGTCGGCCACGCCGGACAAGCGCGTATGCACATCGCCGCCGCCCAGATCCTCGGCGCTGACGACCTCGCCGGTGGCTGCCTTCACCAGCGGCGGCCCGCCCAGAAAAATCGTGCCCTGATCCTTGACGATGATGGTCTCGTCGCTCATCGCTGGCACATAAGCGCCGCCCGCCGTGCAGGACCCCATCACCACGGCGATCTGCGGAATGCCAGCCGCCGACAACTGCGCCTGGTTGTAGAAAATGCGGCCGAAATGATCGCGGTCCGGAAACACGTCGTCCTGATTCGGTAGATTCGCACCCCCCGAGTCGACCAGGTAGACGCAGGGCAGACGGTTCTGCTGGGCAATTTCCTGGGCGCGCAAATGCTTCTTGACCGTGATCGGGTAATAGGTGCCGCCCTTCACCGTCGCGTCGTTGCAGACGATCATGCAGTCGACACCCGCAACGCGCCCGATGCCTGCGATCAGGCCGCCGCTCGGCGCAGCGTTGTCATACATATTCAGCCCGGCCAGCGGCGCCAGTTCCAGAAACGGCGTGTCGGGGTCGAGCAGCATCTCGACCCGGTCGCGCGGCAGCAGCTTGCCACGGCCCTGATGCTTGGCCCGCGCCGCCGTACCACCGCCTTGGGCTATCCGCTCCAGCCGCAGGTTCAGGTCGTCGAGCAGCTCGCGCATGACTTGGGCGTTCGACCTGAAATCAGCCGAACGGGCGTTGAGCTTGGTGCTGAGGATCGCCATATTGTTTCCCGGTCAGGCTGTCAAAGCCTTGAATGAGCTTTACTCAAAAATTTGAGAATTCTACTTTTGCAAAATTCCGCAGCAGCTTGAGTTGAGCGCAACATTCTAGCGATAAAATCGGCAATTCAGTTGATTGAGCTTTACTCAATATAAAGGAAGCCAGATGCCCGCCTGCCCCGACATTGCAGTCAAGCAGCGCCGCGCGCCGGCCAGCGCCAAGGCCGAGCAGCGCGTTCGAGACATTCTGCGTGTCAGCCGCGAGGTCTTTGCCGAACGTGGCTATGAGCGTGCCACCACCATTGAAATCGCCCAGCGACTGGGTATTTCAGAAGCCACCGTCTTCACCTATTTTCGCGGCAAGCGCGAACTCTGCATGCGCGTTGTCGGCGATTGGTACGACGAAATCATCGCCGCAGTCGAGACCGGCCTGCCGCGCGAGCGGCCCTTGCGCGAACAACTGCAGTTTTTGGTACGCACCCATCTGCGACTGTTCCTGATCCAGGGCACCGATCTATGCGCGCTGGTGCTTTCCGAGGGCCGCAGCAAGGGACTGCAACTCGGCGAAGAATTTGTCGCGCTGCAGCGTCGCTACACGGCGCCCTTGATGGACCTGCTGGCGCGCGGCCAGGCTAGCGGCGAGTTGCGCCAGGACATCCCGCTGCGCCTGTTGCGCTCGCTGGTATTCGGCCCGATGGAACATATGTTGTGGGAAGCCATCATCACCCAGCGCCAAGTCGACATCGAAAGCAGCGCCGATGACCTGGTTGCATTGCTCTGGCCAGCCTTGCAAGCGCCCGCGCATGAACTGCTGACGCTGCGCCGCCTGCGCGACGACCTTCAGGTCGCGATCGGGCGCTGCTGATTCGGTCTTGCAAGGCGCTGGGCAGTGAATAATGCGCCCATGCCAGACAACCCCCGCCCATCATGCTGAACCTGTCATCCCAATTGCTGATCAGCGGCATGCTCGGCGGCTTCGTCGGCCTGGTGATGGCGCTGACCGGGGCCGGCGGCGGCGTGCTGGCCGTGCCCTTGCTGATCTTTGTTCTGCACTTGAGCGTGCAGCAGGCCGCGCCTATCGCCTTGCTGGCGGTGGCTGCTGCGGCGGTTTTCGGCGCCTTGCTGGGCCTGCGCGAAGGCATCGTCCGCTACCGGGCGGCCGCGTTGATCGGTACGCTGGCAATGCTGACCGCGCCACTGGGCGTCTGGCTGGCGCAGCGCCTGCCGGGACGCAGTTTGATGCTGGCATTCGCCCTCATCCTGGCCTGGACTTCCTGGCGCATGGTCAAAATCAGCCTTGCGGCGGCTTCCAGCGTCGGCCAGCCAAGACCGGCGAATCATCACCCCTGCAATATCGACCCGGCGGATGGCAGGATCCAATGGACCGCGCCCTGCGCTCGAGTGCTCGGCAGCACCGGGATCGTCGCCGGACTGCTGTCAGGCCTGCTCGGCGTCGGCGGCGGCTTCATCATCGTTCCAGCCTTGACGCGCTACACCGACCTTGACGTCCGCAGCATCGCTGCAACCTCGCTGGCCGTGATCGCGATGGCATCGACCTCGGGGCTGCTCGCCAGCCATGGCCACGGTCAGCTCGACTGGTCACTGGCTGGCAGTTTCGCTGCGTCGGCGGTGATCGCGCTCTGGGTCGGCAGGCGCTTCGCCAAGAGTCTGCCACCAGCCCTGCTGCAACGCGGCTTCGCCGCTCTGAGCGCAGTGGTGGCCCTGCTGATGTTGGCGCGCGGAATGGGCTGGATCAGCAACTGAACGGCAACCCGACCCATGAATCAATGCAATCGATGAACGAAACCCCGCAAGACCCGCCGATCTCTGCCGACAGCGTCTACGCCAAATTGGGCGGCGCGCCTGCCATCCTGGCCCTGGTCGAACGCTTCTATGCCCTGATGGATGAACTGCCCGAGGCCTATGGCGTGCGGCGACTCCATCCCCAAAGCCTGGCCGGCAGCAGCGACAGCCTTTACAAATTCCTCAGCGGCTGGTTCGGTGGCCCGCCGCTCTATATCCGTGAACGTGGTCATCCACGCCTGCGCATGCGCCATGCCGCTTTTGCGATCGGCCCGGCTGAGCGCGACCAATGGATGCTCTGCATGCACCAGGCGCTGACCGAGCAGGTGGCTGACGAGGGCCTGCTCGCGGGCATGTTGCGCGCCTTCGCCGACATGGCCGAGCATCTGGTCAACGTCTAGAACGGAATCTTCCGGCTGAGGATTTCCCACCAGAGGCGCCAGTCGCCGATGAAGCTGAAGCGCGGATATTTGAAGGTCGCCGGTTTGTTGTGCTCGAAGAAGAAATGGCCGACCCAAGCAAAGGCGTAGCCCTGCAAGATGGCCAGCGCGACCAGCCAGCCGATCTGCAGGACCAGCGCAGAAATCAGCAGCGCCAAAGCGATGCTGGTGCCAATGAAATGCAGCCGCCGGGAAGTCCGGTTAGCATGCTCTTCGAGGTAGAAAGGATAAAACTCGGCAAAGGTCTTGAAGCGTTCTGGCTGGCTCATGCGGTGCTCCGGCTGGGTCACGAAATCGGTGGTCTTCAGGCGTCGATGTAGTTCGAGACTTCGATCAAGTTGCTGTCCGGATCCCTGAAGTAGACCGACAGCAGCGGGCCGGTCGCGCCGGTCCTGCGCACCGGCCCTTCGAGCAAATCCACCCCGCAAGCCTGCAGATGCAGCATGACCTGGCTGATCGGTGTCTCGGTGATCATGCAGATATCCGCCGAACCGGGCGTCGGGCGCATGGCCTTGGGTTCGAACTCTTTGCCAGCCTGGTGCAGGTTGATCTTCTGCTGACCAAACGAAAGCGCGATGCGCCCAGCGCCGAAGGTCAGGACCTGCATGTTCAACGCGCGACTGTAGAACTCGCAGGTCGCGTCGATGTCGGCAACGGTGAGGACGATGTGATCGATGCGGGAGATTTGCATGATTCGAGGTCTTTGAAGCTGTACGAGCTTAGCATTTTGGCCAGATCAAGCGCCGGTGATGGGGCAGGCACTCAGGGACGCAACACAACTTGACCCAGCAACAAGCATGACGGTATATTTGCCACATATAGGGAGTCTGCTATGCCTCAACTTCACTGCTATGTGCCGGAAACCACCGCCCGCCAGGTGCAGCGCCAGGCAGCGCGAGCCGGCTTGAGTGTGTCAGCCTATCTGGCGGAACTGGTCAAGCGCGATGTCGATGCGGGCTGGCCCGAAGGATTCGAAGCGTCATTGTTTGGTCCGCTGGCCTCGCGTTCGCCCATCGAGTATGAGCCAGCCGGCATGGCTGAAGAGCGGATCGAACTGGCATGAAGTTTCTGCTCGACAGCAACACATGTATCCAGTTGCTCAACGACGGTCACCCGGGCGTCAGAAGAAGATTTTTTTCGCACCTTCCCTCTGACTTGGCGCTTTGCAGCATCGTCAAGGCGGAACTGCTTTATGGGGCCTACCGCAGCGCTCGCGTCCCCGCAAACCTGCAGCGCTTGCAGACCTTTTTCGAGGCGATGCGCAGTCTGCCCTTTGACGACAGCTGTGCGCAGACCTATGGCCAATTGCGGGCAGTGCTCAGCGCCAAAGGCGCTGCGATCGGCGCCAACGATATGTTGATCGCCGCCATCGGCCTCGCGCATGGGCTGACGGTGGTGACACACAACACCCGTGAGTTCAGCCGGATCGATGGACTCAGCTTGCTCGATTGGGAGCTCTGACCATGTCCTCTTGAAGCCAGGACAAACCGATGCATTGGAGGCAAGGAGTACCCGATGAAAACAGCCCATGATCTGGTGGCCGCAGCCAAATCCCGAATCCAGGAAGTCGCCCCCAGTGCCGCGAAAAAAAGCAGTTCTCGAGGCCTACATATGACGACCAACCCATTCGCCGACGGTGCCGGCACCTGGAACAAACGCTTTGCCGGCGATGACTACCTGTTCGGCCGCGAGCCGAATGAATTCCTGCGCGCGCAGGCCGGGCAGTTGCGCGAAGGCGGCCGGGTACTCTGCGTCGCTGACGGCGAAGGCCGCAACAGCGTCTGGCTGGCGCGCCAGGGTCTGCAAGTCGACGCTTTCGATGTGGCTGAAGTCGGCGTGGCCAAGGCGCAGCGCTTGGCTGCCGCTCATGGCGTGACGGTCAACTACCAGATCAGCGACTGCGACGCCCGTGCATGGCTGCCCGAAACCTATGACGGCGTGGTGGCGATCTTTGTGCAGTTCGCCGAACCGCTGATGCGCCAGCGCATGTTCGACAACATCGTGCAAAGCCTCAAACCCGGCGGCATTCTGCTGCTGCAAGGTTATGGCCCGAAGCAGCTCGAGTACAAGACCGGCGGCCCTGGCGTGCTGTCGCACCTGTACACCGCCGACCTGCTGCGCGAAGAACTGGCTGCGCTCGACATCACCCTGCTGACCGAATACGACGCCGAGCTGAGCGAAGGCGCTCGCCATACCTGGATTTCTGCCTTGGTCGGGATGGTGGCGAGAAGGCGCAGCCCAGGATCACCTCAAAAACAAGATTGAATTGGGTCAGATTTCAATGCGAACGGGTCCTTCTGCTTCCTCGCGAATACAGACCGCCCCGGTTGCTTTCCAGCCCAATACCGTATATCCTGTATATACATTCAACCAAAGAGAAACATCATGTTGACCCGTGTCTTCAAAAGCGGCAATTCACTGGCCGTGCGCATCCCCAAGGAACTCGGCTTTGTCGATGCTGCTCAAGACCTCGAGATCGAATGCGTAGGCAACACCTTGGTGCTGCGCCGGGTGGCACAAGAAACCATCGGTGACCTGACCCACATCCTGGCCATGTTCAGCCCCGATTTCATGGCTGAAGGCCGGGAGCTTCATGAGCAACGCGACCGCGACTGGAGTGGCGGTAGCAAATGGGGTGCTGCTGTCGACTCCGGAATGGACAAGGCGCAGGGTTGAGCCATGCGCTACATGCTCGATACCAACATCTGCATCTACATCATCAAACGCCAGCCGCCTCAACTCTTGCGCCGCCTGGCGAACTTGGCACAAGGCAGTGCAGTGATGTCGGTGGTGAGTTACGCCGAACTGTGCGCCGGGCTGGAGATTCAATCGGTGCACCGTGAGCAGGACGCACGCGTGCTAGCGTTGCTGATCAGTCGCATCCCCGTGCTGCCATTCGCTGCATCCGATGCGGAAAGCTTCGGCGTCCTGCGAGCCGCCGTGCGTGACCGGCGCCGCGACACCATGGACCAACTGATTGCTGCCCACGCGGTCAGGGTTGGTGTCACGCTCGTGACCAACAACGAAGTTGATTTCAAGGACTACCCCGGCCTCAGCGTCGAAAACTGGACCAATGACGGGGACTCGTAAGTCGCTGACGGGCCTGCGCCAGACCATTCATGGCTTTTTTTTGCTCACCGCCGCAGTCAGCGGCTGCGCAAGCTCGGAACGCCCGCCGGCACCCGGCAATGATCGTGACATCCAAGGCTGCATTGCTTCCGCTGGCTACTCTTGGCCCACTAAAAGATACGGCGATTACTTTGCGCTGCGGGGCAGGCAGCGTGCGCGGCAGACCCAAAGCAGACTTCCGCCCAGCGGTTTCTCTATTCAGCGGCCGAGACCGCTCCAACTGCACAGATCAACGACATCTGGATGCAGCAAACCCTTGTCATACCTGCACTCATGCGGTTGAATTTCCTATCCGTTATAGCTGCTCCGCGACCTGGGCTCGAACCTGGAACCTAGGGATTAACAGTGGGAGAAATTCCTCATTTTCAAAAGAATTAGGTTCGCGTGTCTCTGAATATGCGACTTTGTCACTTTGGCGCAAGCGCCGGATCTGAGTCGCCGGTAGCTGGGCCGGCTGGTTCCGTCATGATGCGTTGCGCATGGTCCAACAACACTTCGATCGCCCGCGTGCGCGTCGATGTGCGTGACCAAAGTAGCCCGAAGCAGCGCGCGCCCGACGCGTTCGGCAGGGGCAACCGCGCTAGCGGCAGGGTCGGCCACCATGCGCTGGCGGCATCCGGGGCGATCGAGACACCCACGCCGCGCGCCACCAGCATCGCGATGGCAGCCAGCGAACTGATCTCGAAGCGTTCGTGCGGCACGATGCCGGCACCACGCAGGTAGCGCTCGGCCGCCTGTCCGCCGCCCAACTCGCGGTTGTACCGCACGAGCGGCTCGACGCTCAGCAGTTCGTGCGGGTCGCGATGAGCCCATCGCATGGGAGCCAAAACTACCAGCCGCTCCTCGCGCAGCGGCACCCATTGCAGAGTCTTCGGCAACACGAAGGCCGGATGCAGGCAGAGCGCCGCGTCTAGCCGGCCGCATACCACCTCGTCATATAGCTCTACCGTCAATCCGGTGCGCACGAGGATGCGCGCGGCCGGATGCTGACGCACCAAGGCTTCGAGCACGATGGGCAAAGGGCCGTTCAGCATCGTGTTGGTCGCACCGATGTCCAGCTCCAACGTACCCTCGGGGTCGGCGATCGCACTGCGCAAGCTGCCCAGATCGCTCAGCAGAGCCTGGGCACGACCAGCCAGCCGATGGCCAGCCTCGGTCGGGACCACCGTGCGGCCAGCCCGACGCAGCAGGGGCACGCTGAACTCACGCTCGAGGACCCGCACCTGTTGCGCAACCGCCGCCGGGGTGATGCCGAGGCGACGCGCCGCCTCGGACATCGAGCCCGACTCCAGCACGGCAATGAAGGTACGTAGGTAACTGGTCTCCATGAAACAACATTCTCTGTCATCTGATCAAAGACTCGAGGGCTATTTCTTAGACTTTGCGAGGAGCACACTCCCGCAATGCGTAGCAAACTCTTCGTCCCAGGGTCGCGGCCCGAACTTTTCGATAAGGCCCTCCGCGGCGATGCCGATGCCTTGTCCTTCGACCTGGAAGACTCGGTGAGCGAGGACCGCAAAGCCGACGCGCGTGCCGCGCTGCAGGCGCTGCTGTCCGGTCCCTCGGCCCGCGCTTGCGGCAAGATACTGATCGCGCGCGTCAATCCGTGTGGATCGGTGCACTTCGATGCGGACATGCGCGCTGTCGTCCAAACCGGGCTCGCGCTGCTGAACCTGCCGAAGGTGGAATCCACCAGCGAAGTGCTCACGGCCGTGACGGCGCTCGAAGCGGCCGAGCGCGCTAACGGCGTCACCGAGCCTGTGGGGCTGCTGCTGAATATCGAGTCGGCACGCGGCCTTCGGCTCGCTTACAAACTCGCCTGCGCGCATCCGCGCGTGGCCGGCCTGCAACTGGGCCTGGGCGACTTGTTCGAACCGCTGCAGATCGATCGCCACGAGCCAGCCTCGCTGCACGCGGTCATGTTGCAAATGCGGCTCGCAGCCGGGGAGGCCGGTGTGTTCGCATATGATGCGGCCTGCGCCAACTTCTCCGATGCCGAGAGCTTTCGCGCCGAGGCAAACCTTGCGCGGCGCCTCGGTTACATCGGCAAAAGCTGCATCCACCCGAGCCAAGTGCCGCTCGCCAACGAAGCCTTCCGCCCGACCGACGCCGAGATTGCCCATGCGCACCGTGTGGCCGAAGCCGCTGCCGACGCGAAAGCACGTGGTATCGGCGCCTACACCGTCGACGGCCATATGGTCGACGCCCCCTTCGTGCTCCGCGCCCGCGCGGTGCTCTCCGCCGCGAAGCGGCTGGGACTTGGCTGAAGTCGTCGCCCCGTATTTGCAGATTCCCTTTCGAGAGGTCCTAGCCCCATGTCAAACTCTACCCACTTCAACCGGCGCCGCCGCTACCTAGCCCTAGCAGCGATGTATGCCCTCGGCGTCCCGCTCGCGCAAGCACAGGACGGCTACCCCAGCAGGGCCATTACGATCATCGTGCCATATGCGCCTGGCGGCTCCAACGACAACTTCGCCCGCGTACTCGCCAAGGGACTCACCCTCGCACTGAAACAGACCGTCCTCGTCGACAACCGGCCTGGCGCCAGCGGCAGCATGGGCACGGGCTTTGTCGCCAAGGCGGGGGCCGACGGTTACACGCTGCTGGTGGTTTCGTCGAGCCTGGTCACCAATGCCGCCATCCAGACCAAACTGCCTTTCGACGCGGTCAAGGACCTGGTCCCGATAGCGATGATCGCAAAGGGCCCGTTCATCGTCGCGGTGAACAACTCTTTCCCGGCAAACACGCCCAAAGAGCTGATCGCAGCGCTGAAGTCCGCGCCAGGCAAGTACGCCTACGCCAGCTCCGGCATCGCCAGCACGAACCAGTTCGCGACGGAGCAGCTCAAGTCGTTGAGCGGTACCTCCATATTGCACGTGCCTTACAAGGGCATTGGCCCCGCCGTCACCGATCTGATCGGCAATCAGGTGCAGTTGCTGATCTCCAGCGGGCCATCGATCATGCCTTTCGTGAAGGGTGGCCGCATGCGAGCAATCGCCGTGACCAGCGCCCAGCCCAGCCCGATCGCACCGGAACTGCCGACCATGGCTAGCGCCGTGCCGGGCTACAACTTTGAAGCCTGGTGGGGCCTGCTGGGGCCCGCCGGCATGCCGGCTGACGTCGTCGCGCGCCTGAACACCGAGGTGAACAAGGTGCTCGCCACGCCCGAGTTCAAGGATTTCCTGCTGAAGGAAGGCGCCTTGCCGGCACCAGCCACGCCAGCGCAGTTCGCCGCGACCATCGCCGCCGACATCCCGCGCTGGAAAAAGCTGGCGCTTCAACAGAACATTGCCCCGGAATGAACACCTACGATCCCACAGTCACTGCACGCGGGCCGCTGGCCGACGTGCGCGTACTCGACCTGAGCGCCTATATCGCCGGACCTTATGGCTGCACCCTGCTCGCCGACCAGGGTGCAGACGTGCTGAAGGTCGAGCCGCCCACGGGTGACAATCTGCGCCACTATCCCTCAACGCTGCCCAATGAAAGCCGCGCCTTCGTCGGCGTCAACCGCAGCAAGCGCGGCGTGGTGCTGGACTTGAAGCAGCCGGCCGACCGTGAGGTGCTGCTCCAACTGGTACGCGACGCCGACGTGCTGGTGCACAACTTCCGGCCCGGCGTACCCGAGCGGCTCGGCATCGGCTACGCGCACCTGCAGCCGTTGAACGACCGGCTCATCTACTGCGCCGTCACCGGCTTCGGCGAAACCGGGCCGCTGAAAGACAAGGCGGGCTACGACCAAGTGCTGCAGACCTACAGCGGCATGTGCGACGAACAGGGCCAGCACGGCGGTCCGCCCGAGATCCTGTACGGCTCGGTGGTCGATTATTTTGCTTCGATGATGGTCGCCGCAGGTATTGCTTCGGCGCTGTACGAGCGCGAAAAGAGTGGTCGCGGCCAGCAGGTCGGCGTGTCGCTGCTGCGTGCGGCGCTCGCTATGCAGTCAGCGCGCTTGGTGTGGGGAGAGGGCGAACCGCGCGATGTCTCGCGCGACATGCGCTCCGGCGGCATCACCGGCCTGCATCCCACGCGAGAGGGTTACCTGTACCTGTCGGCGAACACGCCGCACTTCTGGCGCGCGCTGTGCGACAAGACTGGGCTGAAGGCGCTACACGACGACACGCGCTATGACAGCGTGAAGAAGCGCGCAGAGCACCGCGACGAGATCGTGCCCCTGTTGCGCGAGGCGCTCGCCCAGCGCTCGGCACTCGAATGGGAAAGCGTGTTCGGCCAGAGCGTGCCCTGCTCAGCCTCGCGCAGCGTGGCCGATATGTTCGACGATCCGCAGGTGCAGGCTGAGGCGATGGTTGCCACGTTGCCGCATCCTGCACTCGGCAGCTACCGCGGCTTCACCCAGCCCTGGGTGTACAGCCGCACGCCTGGCCCGGCGCCGTTTGCCGCGCCCGCTCTGGGCCAGCATAGCGACGAAGTGCGTCGCACAGTCGCGGGCCACTGAATACCGTCAGGCCGCGTGAGTCGGCGCATCGACACGGCGCTTCACCGGTGCCCACGGGCGGTAGGCCATGCCCAACGCCTTCGCCTGGCGCTCCTCGTAGGTGGCGAACGCGGCCGTCGACTGAGCGCCGCGCAGGCCGCCACGGACGGAACCCGGCCGCGTGTCGATGTAGTACTCGGCCCAATCGGCCGGCAGCGGCTGCGAATCCGGTACGGACAGCCACAGGCGTAGCAGGTGGCGTTTGGCATCCGCCTCCGCGAAATCCTCGAAGGGCGTACGCGAATGCACGATCACGTAGTTGTTGACAAGTTGCAGGTCGCCCTGCTCGAGCCTCATGCGGAAGCACATGCGCGGATCGGCCATGATCTCTTCCAGCAGGTCGATCGCCTCCCACTGCAACCCTGTGACACGCGGCACCTCGGGGAAGTCGCGTTGCGCGGCCACAATGTTCTTGCGGTTGACCCGCATCGTGAAGTGCGTTGGGTCGCTGCCGATGATCGGGCAGGCGTAGTACGGCGGCTGCAGCGGGTCCTGCGAACCCTGGTAGTGGTGGTGGAAGGGCTGCTTAAGCACCTCCAGCAGGTCGGGCCGGCGACGACCCAGTTCTTCGGCTACAGCGATGGTGCTGGCCACCAGGCTATCGCCGCCGGACTTGGCTGTGCGACGGCACAGCAGGCCGACAATGTCGCCCGAGTCCATGTGGAAGTCCAGCCCGGCGTTGGTGTTGTAGCCGCGGCTGCGGCCGTTGGCCGCCTTGTACTCGGCCCCTTCGTCGCGCACGTCGTTCATGTACTGGCTGGCCGGGTTCTGGGTGCGCGCCACGCCGGTGTGAAGGCCCATACCCCAGTAGGCGAGCTTGGCATCGTCCTCGCTCCAGCGTTCGACCGGGAAGCCCTTGAGCAGACACATGCCCCAGCGGCCCTGCGCGATGGCGAAGGCGCGCTTGAGGGCTTCGCGGGCCGCTTCAGGCAGCGGGAAGTCTTCGGCCGTCATCGCCAGCCAGGATTTGCCGGTTCCCTTGGCGTGAGCCAGGGCGGCGTCGAAGCCGCCGACTTCATCGGCGCTCAGAAGCTGGGTCCAGGACTTGTCGGTGCTGGCTTCTTCGCTCGTCCAACCGCGTTGGGATGTATTGCTCATAGGTTTGACTCCAGTGGATTTGGGTGCATGTATGGACCCGAAGTTTAGGCATATACCTTCGCAAGGAAAAGCGATTAAATTTGGGGTTGAGATCAAGGAAAGCTGATGAAGATCGAAATGTTCGACACCCTGGACGCTGTGCTGCGCGGCGGCTCGCTGGCCGCGGCGGCCAACGAAATGAACCTCACCGCAAGCGCCGTAAGCATGCAGATGAAGCAGATCGAGACCTGGTTCGGGCAGCCGCTGTTCGATCGCTCGGGCCATTCGATTCGCCCGACCCCGCTGGCCCACGAGGTATCGACTGCAATGCGCCCGGGCCTAGAGCACTTGCAGTCGCTGCGCCGACGCAGCGCGGTCGTGGTTGAAGGCATTATTCGGTTGGGCATCATCGAGTCGATGCTGCCCACGCTGTTGCCCGGTACGCTGACCGAACTGCGCACACGCTACCCGCGGCTGGAACTGCGGCCGACCAGTGGCCGCAGCACGGGCCTGACCGACGCGGTGAAGTCGGGCGAGTTCGATGCCGCGGTGGTTGCAGAGCCCCCGGGTGGCGGCTCGGCCCGCCTGCAGTGGCAACCATTGCTGCGTAGCGAAATGCGCCTGATCGTGCCGCCGAATGCGACCGAGACGTCCGTGGCGGCGCTGTTCAAGCAGTACGAGTGGATCCGCTATGACCGCAACACGATCTCAGGGATGTTGGGCGCGCGTTACGTGACCAGCAAAGTCCGCACAAAGCACGGCGCTCTTGAACTGGACAGCATTCAGGCAATCATCGCGATGGTCAGTGCCGGGCACGGGATTGCGCTGGTGCACCTGGTCGACGCCGATTTCTGCCAGTTGCACCCGGTGCATTTCGTCAGACTGGGCAGCTGCGCTCCCGCAGTCCAGCTTTCGCTGGTGTCGCGCAAGGCCGACGCGGAAAGTCGACCGCTGCGCGCGGTGAGCGAAGCAGTCACCTCGGCGCTCGCGGTCACGCTTCGCAAGCAGGGGCTTGCAGGCCGCTGAGCGCACCTATTGGCCTAGGTGCCTCGGACTACAAGCGCGAGTTCCTGCTGGGTCGCGAAGGCCTGCAGGACACCCGTGAGGCCATGGCGTCCACTTTGCTGGAGCGGCGGTTTAGGGATGCTCTGCTTGGGATGGAGCGCAATTGAACGACCGACCACGGTTTTTGATTCCGCTACGCGTTGGTCGAGTTCAATCAGAGCGCTTTCGACATGGCCTGCGGTAACCCGCCGGAATGAAAGCGCCACAGCGAACTACCTGATTCCCTCCACGGCTCAAACATTGGGTAAATACTGATTTATTTTGATGGTTTCAAAGACAGAATCCGCCGAATTGCTGGTGAGTGTTTTTCAAACAGGTGCTGGTTAATTCCGAACAGTTCGATTCCCAGCGACCAATTGTCGCTGGCGCCGTAATAAACATGCGCTGCCGGTAATGCTGTGGTCCGAGGACTTTAGGATGCTCTGCATAACTCAACTCGAGCGGGTACGGTGCGGATCGGGATGGGATGCAAGGCGCATTTTGCGGCCAATAGCGCGTGCTATTGGCAATAAATGCAACGCCGCAGACCGCCCGAGGCCGCGCTAGCACAAGCCGAGAGGGGTTATGCAGAGCATCCTTAAGGTTCAACGGCAGTAATCTGTACCGTCATCAACGCCGAGGTCAAGCTCGCGTCAGACTCAAACTTTTAATTCAAGCAGAGAAATCGAGGATGGATCATGCTAAAAACAGAATTTAAATTCAGCCCAAGCATTATATTTATTTTTCTTGTATTAATAATTCCTGCTTTTATTGGATTGCTGGTATTTGTATATGTAGCCAACAATAAGATTGCCGATTCAATATCTCAAAATTTGATTGAAAGATTCAAGATTGAAACGACATTGAGCGTTCGGGAACTGATAAATCCAACGCGTCGACTGGTTAATTCAGCTTCATCATTAGCCAATGTCAATAGTGATTTCTTCAATAACGAAAAATCCTGGGACTATCTAAAATCAATTCTAAGCCAACAGGAAAGCAGTCTTTCCGCATATGTAGGCAGCCAAGATGGTTCCTTTCGACAGGTTCGTCGAGTTTACGCGGATACAAAAATACAAGACAAGGCAATAACCAGTGAAATGGCATATGGATTCCGCTGGATTTCCAAAGAAAGGACTGTCGACAGTTACCTGTTTGTCAATGACAAGGGCGAAAAAGTTGATGCCTCAACAAAATCGACAGACTATGATGCAAGGACGCGCCCCTGGTATAAAGAGGCCGCAGCAAAGAAGAAGCTTATTCTAACTGAACCATATATTTTTTCCACCACCGGACTCCCTGGGGTTACAGTAGCGGCGCCCTTCTACAGCAAGGGTGAAATAGCAGGGGTGGTCGCGGCAGATATTTCCCTGGACACGATTTCAAAATTCCTCGTGTCACAGTCGATCAGCGCGAGTTCACTCGGCATAATATATGATTCCTCCGGAATAGTTATTGCAAGCTCAGTACAAAAAGACATTTTCAAAAAAATAAACAACAAAGTCGAACTGAATAACATATCGACGCTATCTTCCAATTTGCCCGCTTATGTCATTGCGCTGCACACCATCAACCCCGACCCGCTAATGATTTTCAACCACCCCGAGACGGGGAAAGAATATGTTGCAGTTTTCTCCTCGATGCCAGAGGAATTCGAGAAGAAGTGGACCCTCTTGGCGATCACTCCGATGGACGACTTCAAGGGCGAATTCAACCGGAACAACAGGATAATTCTTGTCTTTGGCCTATTGTTGATATTTACTCAAATATTATTGATTTATTTATTTGCAAGAAAAATATCCAGGCCGCTCGAGATCATCACTAATTCCATTCAAAATTTGATCGACTTTAAAAATCCCGAAACTAGGCAGTTACAGACCAACATCTTCGAACTATCTTCGCTTTCATCCGCGGTGAAGAAGCTTTCAACCACGATCACGGCATTCACATCCTACATTCCAAGAGATCTGGTTAATGACCTTTTAAGTACCGGCAAGCCGATTGAAATCGGCGGGGAGAGTCGTTATTTGACAATTCTCTTTACCGACTTGAAGGATTTTTCATCGCTTTCAGAGTCAACACCATCAAGGGAATTATTAAGGCGAGTTTCATCATATTTTGAGGTGATGACGCAGGCGATCAAGGAAGAAAGCGGAACAGTTGACAAATTCATTGGGGACGCTGTCATGGCATTTTGGGGAGCGCCACTTTTGGATCATCATCACGCGTATCATGCCTGCGTGGCCGCCATCAAGGCGCAGAAAAGAATGGAACAACTCAACGACACGCTGATTGCGGAGGGGAAACCTCCCCTCTACGTTCGAATCGGCATCCATTCTGATGCGGTTTTGGTTGGCAATATCGGATCAGTCGAACGATTGAGCTACACAGTCATGGGAGATGGCGTCAATATCGCATCACGCCTTGAGGGTGTAAATAAAGAATATGGCACGCAAATCTGCGGCAGTCATTCCCTGTTTAAAGAAGCCGGCGAAAGACTGTGGATGAGGCCGATTGATCAAATAACTGTCAAGGGCCGCAAAGGCGATTTGATTATTTATGAGATTCTTGGCACACGCGACGGATCCGAGGAAACTCAGCCAAGTGAAATTCAAAAACAGATTTGCGCCCTCTCCGAGATCGCCTTTGGTTTTTATTCAAACAAGAATTTTTCGGCAGCAGAAAATGCCTACTTCAATATTCTGGAAATCAGAGCTGACCCAGTAGCAGATGTGATGATAAAGAAATGTCGCGAGATGCTGGCCCCAGCAATTCCAGACAGGCTTCTCACCTCGAATTGATCACATCGCGCGCCATCCTTGCTCTTGGCCACCATGAAGCCGGACAACCGGCAAGGTCACCTGTCCGTTAACTCAGGCGCCCTGCCACAATCGCGCCATGAGCGAAATACAGGAACGGATCTCGGCCAGTTTCCAGGCGCAGGGCCTGATGGACATGCTCGGGGCAACCCTCGAATTGGTCGATGCAGGCGAAGTGCAGATCGCGCTGCCCTTCTCGAAGCAGCTTTCGCAGCAGCATGGTTATGTCCATGCTGGCGCAATCACCAGCATCGTCGACAGTGCCTGTGGCTACGCAGCGCTGACCAGAGCGCCGGCTGGCTTCGAAGTCGTGACGGCCGAATTCAAGATCAATTTCTTGCGGCCCGCCATGGGTGATCGCTTCCTGGCGATTGGCAAGGTGCTGAACGCCGGCAGGCTACTGACTGTCTGCACAGGAGAGGTTCGCGCGTACATGGGAGCAGGCCTGGAATACAAGGTTGTCGCGATCATGCAGGCCACCATCGTCAACGTCGCCAAGTGAGGCCTGCGGCTCCCCTGACTGCGGTGGTACCGTGGTCGCCATCGCCAGATTTGTCACTACCCCGGATGAGGTAGATCGAGAGCAGCGCCCGAAGTCCACCGACTCAAAGGTCGTTCCGAAGCCAACTATTGAAAATCATGTCAACAACCTCGTCTCGCCTGCCCGCCCGATCCGGACCGACCGTGGTTCGCCTGTTCCGCGAAGCTGATGTCGACGCTTTCCACGCCTATCGCTCGGATCCCGAACTGGCTCGGTATCAAGGATGGTCCCCCATGACTCATGCCGAAGCCATGGCGTTCGTCAAGGGGATGCTGTGCACCACAAAGCTCGTCCCCGGCGCCTGGATTCAACTCGCTATCGCGCATGCCTCGACTGATGCGTTGCTCGGCGATCTCGGCCTTTTCCTGGCCGAAGACCAGCAATCAGGTGAAATCGGCTTCACCCTGTGCAATGCAGCGCAGGGCCAAGGGCATGCGGCCCGCGCAGTCATCGAAGCCACAGCCTTGTTCCTTGATGTCAACGAAGGAATCGAGATCCGCGGCATCACCGATGCAAGGAATACCCCTTCGATCCGCGTCCTTGAACGGTCCGGATTCGTCCAGGTCTCGGTACAGGATTGTGTTTTCAAGGGCGAGTCTTGCACTGAGCTCGTCTACAGCCTGCGCCGCTATGGCGCCAACAGTTCTGACCCTGGATTCGGCAGTTGACCGCTCCCCACCGCTTCGAAGGCGTCATGCCTGTTGAGATTTTCCTGCCCGCCGGGCATCAGTGCAGCAACCCCCTGGCGCAATCAATCGGGCCTTACATTGGCCTCGTTGATGACCTTGGTCCATTTCAGAATCTCACTTTGGAGAAAGGTGCCGAATTCCTGCGCTGTGCCGCCAGCGATTTCCAGGCCTTGGCGCTGGAAGCTTTCGCGCACGTCGGGCATCTGCAGCACTTTGATGATGTAGTCATGCATCTGGTTGACGATAGGTTGCGGCGTACCAGCCGGCATGAGAATGCCGGCCCAATTGTCCGCTCCGAAACCGGCCACCGTGTCGGCGATCGCCGGCGTATCCGGCAGAGCCGCAAGCGCCTGCTCGCTTGCCACGCCCAGACCGCGCAAGCGTCCGTTCGCGATGAACGGCAAGCCCGATACGATGCCGGTGAACATGAGCGAGGTTTCACCGCTTAGCACGCTGGTCAAACCGGCGGCAGAGGTTTTATACGGCACATGGAGCATCTTGATGCCCGCGAGCGAGTTCAGCAATTCCAGCGCCAAATGGGGCGTCGAGCCATTGCCGGATGAGGCAACGTTGATTTGTCCCGGCTTTTCCTTGGCCAGCTTTATCAGACCCGCCATGTTTTTGACAGGAAGAGACGGGTTCGCGACCAGCACATAAGGGTTATAGGCGACCAGTACGACAGGGACAAAGTCCTTGACGACGTCATAGGGAACATTCTTGAACAAAGCCTTGGTCGTGGCAAGATTTCCATTCGAAGCAACCAGCAGCATATATCCATCCGGTGCGGCTCGTGCCACTGCGCCTGCGCCGATGATGCCGCCGGCACCGGGACGGTTATCCACAACAACCTGCTGACCCGTGAGTTGAGTCAGTTTGAGCGCCACGATCCTGGCCATCGTATCCAGCGAGCCGCCAGGCCCTGTGGGCGCAATGAGACGTATCGGTTTGGCTGTGGGATAGGGCTGGGCCATACCTGCCGTGTGGAACAGCGCAAATGCCAAACCGGCAAACAGCACCTTTATGAGCGAAAGACGGTGCATGATTGGGCTCACCTCATTTGGATAATGGCAGCCAGCTGAAAGTGGCACGGTGGCGTTCTTCGAACGCGTCGATCAAATCCGCGCGCTTGAGGGTCAGCGCAATATCGCTCAGCCCCTCCAGCAGGCAGCGTTTGGCAAAGCTGTCCACGGCGAATTCGTAGACCTTGCCGAAGACGTCCGTCACGGTCTGCTGCTCCAGATCGATCGTCAAGGTCTGGCCCGGATTGGCGCGAAGTTGACCGCGTATCGCGGCCGTCACCTCGGCGGGCAAGCGGATCGCCAATATTCCATTCTTCAGGCAATTATTGAAAAAAACATCGCCAAAGCTGACCGCGATGATGGCGCGCACACCAAAGTCGTAGTGGGTGTAAATCGCCCCGAGCCGGGAAGACCCGCACCCATAGTTGTGCGAAGCAACGAAGATGCAAGCCTGGCGAAAAGCGGGCTGATTCAATACGAACGCGCCGTTCTCACTCCCGTCCTCGTTGAACCGCAGGTCATGCAGCAGGTACTGTCCGTAACTATTACCAGCACGAGGCTTGCGCATCAGTCGCGCTGGGACGATCTGGTCTGTGTTGACGTCATCCATATCGATAGGAGCCGCCACGCCGGTCAGCTTCACAAACTTGTCCATCAGGATTTCACCAATTCCCGTACATCGGTCAGATGACCGGTCAGCGCTGCGGCCACGGCCATTTCGGGTCCGAGCAGATGCGTGCGGCTACCCCGGCCTTGCCGGCCACGGAAATTGCGGTTCGACGTCGACGCGCAGCGTTTGCCTTCGGCGACGCTATCGCCGTTCATGCCCACGCACATCGAGCAACCGGATTCACCCCAGGTAAAACCGGCGTTCAGGAAAATGCGATCCAGCCCCTCGGCTTCAGCCTGCAATTTCACTTGCGTCGAACCTGGTACGACAAGCGCGGGCACCACAGCGCGGCGGCCTTGAATCACTGCCGCCGCGGCGCGCAGATCTTCAAGCCGGCCATTGGTACAGGAGCCGATGAATACTTGATCGATCGCGATGTCCTTCATTGCTGTGCCGGGCTTCAGGCCCATGTAGTCCAGAGACTGCTCCATGGACAAACGGTGCTTTTCATCCGACGCTTGGCGCGGATCGGGAACCCTTGCGTCGATCGAGATGGCATCTTCCGGGCTGTTACCCCAGGTCACCATTGGAGTCAGCCCTGAAGCGTCCAGGCTTTGCTCCTTATCGAAAGTCGCGTCCGAATCGGTCGGCAATGTTTTCCAATAGGCTAGCGCGCGATCCATGTCAGCGCCAGCGTTCGGACCGTAAGGCCGGTTTTTCAAATAGGCGTAGGTCTTTTCGTCCGGGCCGATGATCCCCAGCCGAGCACCGGCTTCGATCGACATATTGCAGACCGTCATGCGCTCTTCAACCGACATGG
>CAIJIT010000229.1 GCA_903820745.1 uncultured Burkholderiales bacterium | reverse complement strand
CAATGGGCGCCTCATAGAGGTTTCTATGTCCCGGCGCCAGAGTGCCATGCAGATAACCGCCATCAGTCACGACCCAGGGTTCATTCAAGGTGCACCAGAGCTTGACCCGGTCGTCGAGTTGGCGATACATCAGGCTCGCATAGTCTGCAAACCAGTCCGCGATGTCAGGATTGAGCCAACCGCCACGGTTATCCAGCGCTTCCGGCAAATCCCAGTGATAGAGGGTTGCCATGGGCGTAATGCCATGGTCCAGCAAGCAATCGACCAGCCTCTGGTAGAAGTCTAGGCCCTTGGTGTTGACTCGGCCGGTGCCATCAGGAAGAACGCGTCCCCAGGCGATGCTGAAGCGGTAGCTCTGCATGCCGAGGTCCTTCATCAAGGCCACGTCAGATTCGAACCGGCAGTAATGATCGCAGGCAATGTCGCCGGTCTCACCGTTGCTGGTCATGCCCGGCGTGTGGGCAAAACGTCGCCAGATGCTAGGCCCTGCGCCATCGGCCAGCGGGGAGCCTTCGATCTGGTGGGCCGAGGTTGCACTGCCCCATAGGAAACTATCAGGAAACTGGAAATCGACACTCATTCGCTTGCGGCATTGCCTTTGGAGTCTGAAAATGTAAACGTTATCATTCAAGGATAGCAGATGCCTGCAGCGGCTTGGCGATTTTTTATCGACCGCTCAAACGAGCCGAAACTTGCTACTTGCTTGGCCCCCCAAGCAGTCGTCGTCCCCAGCCAGCGATTTCAAAGCGGTTTAAGCGCTGCCCGCCAGACCTGCCGCTTTTGCATCACCGCCTGGAACAGCGGCGTGGACACCCCATCGGCCAGCCAGCGGCGCAGATGTGGGAGTGAGGCCTGCTCGAACCAGGCCGAATCGACGGCGGCGAACTGGCGCACAAAGGGCAGCAGCGACATGTCGGCCAGGCTGCAGCGAACCCCAAGCAGAAATTGCCCGCGCTGCAAACCCGCCTCCAGCGGCGCCAACAACAATTCAACCGCCGCATCACGCCATTGCGCCGCAGTTGCCTGCGGATGGCGATCAGCGTATTTGTAGCGGTCGAGCAGGGCCTTGAACGGACCGTCGTTGCAGTCGATCAGCGCAGCCTGTGCAGCCCGCGGCGCGGCACTCAGCCAGCCTTCGGGATCATGCTGGGCCAGCGCCCAATTCATGATGTCAAGGCTTTGTTCCAGCACCTGACCATCCGGCAGCAACAGCACCGGCACGCTGGCCTTGGGCGATGCGGCGATCAGCTCGGCCGGCTTGTTGCGCAACTCGATTTCACGGATCTCGATGTCAAGCCCCGCCTGGCACAAAGCCAGTCTGGCGCGGATCGCATAAGGGCAGCGGCGAAACGAGTAAAGGACCGGCCGATTCACGGGTCTTGTCAGCCGATCGGCCTGGTGCGCTTCAGTTCGGCGGCGCGGTGTCGATGAAGCTCTGCCGTGCGGCGAGCTTGTCGAAATGGCGTGCCAGGTTCGGCTGCTCGCCGCGCCAGTCGATCGCTGGAAAGCGGAAGTCAAGGTAGCTGACCGCGCAGCCAAGTGAAATATCGGCCAGCGAAAAATGACTGCCAGCGCACCAGAGCTTCTCGCCCAGGCTCTGGTTCATCGATTTCAGGCTGGCGCTGACCTTGTCCATCTGGCGATCGATCCAGGCGGTGCTGCGCTGTTCGGCGCTGCGGCCAACCCAGGTCTGTTCGAGCCGCGCCAGGATCGCCGCGTCGAGCAAGCCGTCGCCCAGCGCCTCCCAGACGCGTACCTCGGCACGCTCGCGCCCACGCTCAGGGATCAGCTTGCCGACCGGCGACAAGGTATCGACATATTCGACGATGACCCGGGAATCGAACAAGGCGCCGGTGATGGCGTCGCCTCCTTCCATCACCAGACAGGGCACTTTGCCCAAGGGATTCAGGGCAACGATGTCGTCATTCGCCCAGACATCTTCCAGGGCAAATTGGTATTCGAGCTTTTTCTCGGCCATCACGATGCGCACTTTGCGCACATAAGGACTGGTCAGGGATCCGATTAGTTTCATAGCTTTGCGTTGGCCAGGGGCATCCCCGTGGATTCATTCTATCCATGACCCGCGAAGGCCTGATGTTCCTGCACGACAGCGCCCTCTGCCTTGCCTCATTCAGATAATTCCAGCATAATGGAATTATGGAAGAAAAACTCGCCGTCTCAATGCTCGCTGCCTTGGCTCAGGGGATGCGTTTGCGTGTTTTTCGCGCCCTCGTGGGTGCCGGGCCGCTCGGCATGACGCCGGGCAACCTGTCAGCCACGCTGGGCGTGCCGGCATCGACCTTGTCCTTCCACCTGAAGGAGTTGATGCATGCCGGGCTGGTGTCGCAGCAGCGCGATGGCCGCAGCCTGATTTACCGACCGGCGATCGAGCAGATGAATGCCTTGCTCGCCTACCTCTCCGACCATTGCTGCCAGGGTGAGGTTTGCAGCCCGGGCGCAACAAACACCTTTATCAACTGTTGAGAACCCCGATGAACGAAAAAATCCGCAATGTGCTGTTTATCTGCACCGGCAATTCGGCACGCTCGATCCTGGCAGAAGGGCTGATGAATAGCCTGGGCGCTGGGCGCTTCAAAGCGTGGTCGGCTGGCAGCAAGCCGGCAGGCCGGGTCAATTCATTCGCGCTGCAGACGCTGGCCAGCCTGGGCATCACCACCGACGGTTACCGCAGCAAGAATTGGGATGAATTCGCCCAAGCCGGCGCGCCCGAGATCGACTTTGTCTTCACCGTCTGCGACAACGCTGCCGGCGAGACTTGCCCCTACTGGCCCGGCCAGCCGATGACCGCTCACTGGGGTCTGCCTGACCCGGCTGCCGTCGAAGGCAGCGAGGCTGAAAAATCGCGCGCCTTCTTGGACACCGCGATTGCGCTGAAGCGACGCATCGAGCTGATGCTCGCCCTGCCCATGTCGACGCTCGACAAGATGGCGATCCAGCAGCAGCTCAAGGCGATCGGGAACAGCTGAGATGACAATTTTCGAGCGCTTCCTGACCCTCTGGGTCTTCCTCTGCATCGTCGTCGGCATCACGCTCGGGCAGTTCTTCCCGGTGCCGTTCCAGGCAATCGGCCGCCTGGAAATTGCCAGCGTCAATCTGCCGGTCGGCTTGCTGATCTGGGTGATGATCGTGCCGATGCTGCTGCGGGTGGACTTCAGCGCCCTGCATCAGGTCAAACAATATTGGCGCGGCATCGGCGTGACCTTGTTCATCAACTGGGCGGTCAAGCCGTTCTCGATGGCCCTGCTCGGCTGGATCTTCATCCGCCATGTTTTTGCGCCCTATCTGCCCGCCGACCAAGCCGACAGCTACATCGCCGGCTTGATCCTGCTGGCAGCAGCGCCCTGCACCGCGATGGTTTTCGTCTGGAGCCGGCTGACCGGCGGCGAGCCGCTGTTCACCCTCTCACAAGTGGCCTTGAACGACCTGATCATGGTCTTCGCCTTCGCTCCGATCGTGGCGCTGCTGCTGGGGCTCTCGGCGATCGTCGTGCCTTGGGCCACCTTGATCACTTCGGTCATCCTCTACATCGTGATCCCGGTGGCGCTGGCCCAGCTCTGGCGCAAGGCGTTGTTGCGGGCCGGCCGGCTCGATGCAATGCTGGCGCGGCTCGGCCCCTGGTCGATCAGCGCGCTGCTGGCCACGCTGGTGCTGCTGTTTGCGTTCCAGGGCAAGGCGATCATCGAGCAGCCGCTGGTGATCGCGATGCTGGCCTTGCCGATCCTGATCCAGGTGTTCTTCAATTCGGGTCTGGCTTATTGGCTGAACCGGCGTCTGGGCGAATCGCATCAGGTGGCCTGCCCGTCGGCCTTGATCGGCGCGAGCAACTTTTTCGAGCTGGCGGTGGCCGCAGCGATCAGCTTGTTCGGCTTCGAGTCGGGCGCTGCGCTGGCCACTGTGGTCGGCGTGCTGATCGAGGTGCCGGTGATGCTGCTGGTGGTCAAAATCGTCAATTCGAGCAAGGGCTGGTATGAAGCCGGCCAGGAGAAAAGTTAAGTGACCAAGACTGAAATGCCCGCCATCACGATCTTCCACAACCCAGCTTGCGGTACTTCGCGCAACACCTTGGCGCTGATCCGCAATAGCGGCGTCGAACCCCAGATCATCGAATACCTGAAGACGCCGCCAAGCCGAGAGCGCTTGGTCGAGTTGCTCGCCGTGATGGCCATGCCGGTGCGCGATCTGCTGCGCCAGAAGGAGTCGGTTTACGCCGATTTGAAGCTGGATCAGGCCAGCGACGACCAACTGCTCGATGCGATCGTCATGCACCCGGTGCTGATAAACCGGCCGGTCGTCGTCACCGCACTCGGGGCCAGGCTGTGCCGGCCTTCGGAGCTGGTGCTGGAGATCCTGCCGAACCGGCAGCAGGCGGCATTCGCCAAGGAAGACGGCGAACAGGTGATTGATGCCCAAGGCCGCCATGTCGGCCGCTGAAATTCATCCAAGCAACGATCTGCCGAACCTCGACCCGCAGCTGTTCGAGCGGCCGACCGGAGCCAGCTTTGCGTTGGCCGCAAGCTCGACCCACGCGCCGCGCTTCCTGCTGCTCTACGGTTCGCTGCGCGAGCGCAGTTACAGCAAGCTGTTGACGCAAGAAGCCGCCAGGCTGCTGCAGGCCATGGGCGGCGAAGTGCGGGTCTTTGACCCAGCCGGCCTGCCCTTGCCCGACAGTGCGCCTGACGACCATCCGAAAGTGCAGGAGTTGCGCGATGCGGCCACCTGGGCCGAAGGCATGGTCTGGACCTCGCCCGAGCGCCATGGCGCGATGACCGGCATCATGAAGGCACAGATCGACTGGCTGCCCTTGAACCTCGGCGCTGTGCGGCCGACCCAGGGCAAGACGCTGGCGGTGATGGAAGTAAGCGGCGGCTCGCAGTCGTTCAACGCAGTCAACCAGTTGCGCATCCTCGGCCGCTGGATGCGCATGATCACGATCCCGAACCAGTCGTCGGTGGCCAAGGCTTTTCTCGAGTTCGACGACGCCGGGCGGATGAAGCCTTCGAGCTATTACGAGCGCGTCGTCGATGTGATGGAAGAGTTGTTCAAGTTCACGCTCTTGACTCGCGATGTGGCGCCTTATCTGGTCGACCGCTACAGCGAACGCCGCGAGAGCGCCGAAGAGCTGTCGAAAAGGGTCAATCAGCGCGGACTCTGAACGCGCGCGCTTGATGGCCCGCAAGCCCGCAAGCCGGGGCCGGGGCCATAGTCAGCGGCATGGAAATCAAAGTACTGGGTTCGGGTTGCAGCAAATGCCGCAGCACCATCGGCATGATCGAGCGGGCCGCGCAGGCGGCGGGCGTCGAGATCGAGATCGTCAAGATCCAGAATCTCGACGAGATCAGGCAATACGACGTCAAGGCGACCCCGGCCGTCATCATCGGCGGCAAGATCATGCACAGCGGTGGCCTGCCCGCGCATGAGCAGGTGCAAGCCTGGCTGAAGCCGGAACCGAGCGGCTTCTTGAAGCAGGCGACGCGCTATCTTTTCTTCACCGGCAAAGGCGGCGTGGGCAAGACTTCGCTGTCGACGGCGGCCGCGCTGGCGCTGGCGGACTCAGGCAAGAACGTGTTGCTGGTCAGCACCGACGCTGCGTCGAATCTTGACGAAATGCTCGGCATCAAACTGAGCAACCAGGCGGTGACCGTACCCGGTGCGCCGGGGCTGTCGGTGCTGAACATCGACCCTGACAACGCCGCCGAGTCGTACCGCCAGCGGGTGCTGGCCCAGGTGAGTGAAGCCGAACGGCCGGAGGTGCGCGAACAACTGTCGGGTGCTTGCACCACCGAGATTGCCTCCTTTGATGAGTTCTCGACGCTCTTGTCCGAAGGCGATGCGCGCTATGACCATATTGTTTTCGACACCGCACCGACGGGCCATACGCTGCGGCTGCTGAGTCTGCCCAAGGCCTGGAGCGGTTTCCTCGCCGGCAATGATCGCGGCGCCTCCTGCCTGGGCCCGCATTCGGGCTTGAAGATGCAGGAAATTCGCTTCAAGGCAGCGCTCGAAGCCTTGAACGACCCGGCCAGGACCACGGTGATCCTGGTGACAAGGCCTGACAAGGGCGCCATTGAGGAAGCGGCGCGCACCTCGCTACAACTGCATGAACTCGGCCTGAACCATCAGCGCCTGGCGATCAACGGTTTGTTCCATGCCAGCGATCGCGCCGACGCGGTGGCCTGTGCGATCGAGGATCTCGGGCAGCAGGCGCTGGCACAGATGCCGGCGTCGCTGCTTGCCTTGCCGCAGGATCTGGTGCCGCTGCGAGCCTTCGACATGGTCGGCTTGCCGGCCTTGCGCGCGCTGCTGAATGCCGCGGCTGGGCCGATCACGGCAGACGCAGGGGCCAAGACCTTGCCCAGCTTTGCGGGGCTGGACAAGCTGGCAGATGAGCTGGCCAGCGCAGGCCATGGGCTGATCATGGTGATGGGCAAAGGCGGCGTCGGCAAAACGACGGTGGCAGCCGCCTTGGCGCTGGGGTTGATCCAGCGCGGCAAGAGCGTGCACTTGAGCACCACCGATCCGGCCGCCCATCTGGCGTCCACGCTGGCTGGCACGGTGCCTGGTCTGCAGCTCAGCCGCATCGACCCGCAAGCCGAGACGCAACGCTATGTCGAGAAGATCATGGCCGCCAAATCGCCAGGTCTGGACGCGCAGGAACAAGCCCTGCTGCGCGAGGATCTGCGTTCGCCCTGCACCGAAGAGGTGGCCGTCTTCCACGCCTTCTCGCGCATCGTCAGCGAGGCGCGCAGCGCCTTCGTCGTGCTCGACACCGCGCCGACCGGCCATTCGCTGCTGCTGATGGATGCGACCGGCGCCTATCACCGGCAGATGATGCGCGAATTCGAAGGGCATGGCAACGGCCGCATCGTCACGCCCTTGATGCGACTGCAGGACGCGGCTTACACAAAAATCATCCTGGTCACCTTGCCCGAAGTGACGCCGGTCTCGCAAGCCGCCGCCTTGCAGCAGGATCTGCAACGCGCCAGCATCGAGCCCTATGCCTGGGTGCTGAACAAGAGCGTGCTGGCCGCTGGCACCAGCGACCCCTTGCTGGCCGCAAGGCTGGCCGGTGAGCGCCAGCAGATGGCGCGCATGTCAGCCGGGCTGGCCAAGCGCATCTTCGTTCTGCCCTGGCTAAGGCGCCCGCCGATCGGATTGCTTGAACTGTCAGCGCTGGTCAGCGCAAGCCCGGCCGTCAGGCCCGCAGGATCTTTGTCACCCCAGGCGGCGTCTGCAAACTTGAAGCAATGACCGACTGATGGACGACCTCGGCCAGCGCCCGGGCGGCAAACGATGGCTCCTTGTCGGCCGGGAAAACCAGGCCTAGCTTGCGCGAGACCAGCGGACGCACCAGCGGCCGGACGGCGAAGGCGCTGTTCGTCGGTGCCGGGCACAACATTGAGGGCAGCACGGTCACGCCGAGTCCGGATTCAACCAGACCCAGCACGGTGTGGAACTGCGTCGTCTCGTGGATCACGTTCAACTTGATCCCCAGCCGCTCGATCGCCCGATCGAAGGCATCCCGGATGCCCGAGCCGCGCCGCAGCAACACCAGTTCCTGCTCCGCCAGATCGGCACCCGAGACCTGCCGCTGATGCGCCAGCGGATGCAATGCCTGGCAAACCACCTGGAAGGCATCGGTCACCAACGGTATGGTCAAACCGCGCTTGTTCGATGCGTCGTCGCTGACGATGGCGACATCGCATTCGCCGCTGTCCAGACTGTGCAGGATACCGCGCATGCTGTCGTCGCGGAACACGACATTGATCTCCGGGTAGCGGCGCTTCATCTCGGCCAAGGCCGGCGGTAACAGTCGATAAACCGTCGATGACAGGCAGGCCAGCGTCACGCGGCCGCGGCCGGTGGTGGCAAATTCGCGCAAGGTCGTGATCGAATGGTCCATGCCGTCCAGAAGGCGCTCGGCATCGACCAGAAACGCCGCGCCAGGTTCGGTCAATCGGACCGTTCGTGTCGTCCGGTCAAGCAGCTTGACCGCCAGCATCGATTCCAGCTGGGCGATCGCCTGACTGGCTGCAGGCTCACTCAAGTGCATTGCGGTCGCGGCGTTCTTGAAACTGCCGCGCCTTGCGATTTCGACGAAGACACGCAGGTGTTTGAGGTTCGGATTGATCACTGAATAGGCTTGTTTGCTGACAAGGTTCGGGTGGATTGGCAGGATCACCACCGCAATCATGCGGCAGACTATTATTAAGTAAAACCAAATAAATAGTCAGATAGTTCTATTTGTCGAAATTCTCCTGGCTACCTAGACTATGCCGCTTCGAGGCCGATGGAGGTATTTGTGCGATCGATCTGGCGACTGCCCTTGGGCTGCATCATTTGCTGCATGAGCTGGATGTGCTCGGCCGGCATGGATGTTGCGCAGACCGAAGGCATCGAGCTGGTCGTTCCAACCGCAGCGCAAGGCTCGACCGATCTGCTGGCCCGACTGGTCGCCGATGGCCTGCAGCAGCGCGGCTTCGGTGCTGTTCGCGTTCGCAATCTGCCCGGGCGCAGCGGCACGCTGGCCGCAGCTTATGTGGCGGCAGCAGCGCCCGACGGCCGCACTTTGCTGATCGCCACGCCAAGCAGCCACGGCATCGCCTCGGCATTTGAAGCCAACATGCCCTATGACCCGGTGAGCAGTTTCACGCCGGTGCTGCGCTTCGCGGCGGCACCCTATCTGCTGGTGGTCAAGCCGGGCGGCGCCTCGACATTGGCGCAATTCGTCGAGCAGGCGCGCCTGGCCGATGGCAGCTGGCGCTATGCCTCGACCGGAGTTGGCGGGCCGCACCATCTGGTGGCCGAGTTCTATTTCCAGCGCGCCGGCCTGAAGCTGCAGCATCTGCCGCTGGCGGGCGGCGCGGCCGCGATGGCCAGCCTGATGGCCGGCGAGGTTGAAGTGATGCTGCCGGCCGCCATCCTGGCGCTGCCTCGCGTCAAGTCCGGGCAACTGAGGGCGCTGGCGGTCAGCGGCACAAGACGCCTGCAGTCTCTGCCTGATGTCCCGACCTTCAGCGAAGCCGGCCTGCCAGTCGAGGTCGAATCCTGGTATGGCTTGATGGCACCCGCAGGCCTACCCGCCGCGCAGGCCGACCGTCTGGCCGAAGCCATCCTCGCGACGCTCAATGAAGCATCGGTCACAGCAAAATTGAATGAACTGGCGACCGAGAAAACCGCCGACCGGGGGCCGGAATTTGCCAAGGTCATCACCGCCGAGGTCTTGCGCTGGAAGGCCCTGGTGCAGTCGCTCGGCATCCAGCCAGGCAAGGGAGACTGAGCGATGCCTCGAATCCAGTTCCACCCCATCCTGCAGCGCCTGGCCCGAATGCTGGCGTTCGCCGCATGGGTATCAATCCTCCCGGCCCATGCCGCCTGGCCTGAGAAACCGCTGCGCATCGTCGTCCCCTTCATTCCGGGTGGCGCGGCCGACAGCGCGGCACGCCTGCTGGCACCCGGCCTGCAAAAGCGGCTCGGACAGCCGGTGGTGATCGAGAACCGGGCGGGAGCCGGCGCGTCGATCGGAACCGCCGCGGTGGCCAGCGCGCCTGCAGATGGCTATACCTTGCTGATGGGCAGCGCCAGCAATGCGATCGACGCCGCGATCCAGAAAAAATTACCCTATCTGTTCGAGCGCGATCTGCTGCCGGTGCTGCTGGTGGCCGAAGTGCCTGGCGTGCTGGTCGTGCCGCGCGAACTGCCGGTCAACAACGTCACCGAGCTGATCGCCTACGTCAAAGCCAGGCCCGGTCAGCTCAGCTATGGCTCGCCGGGCTATGGCACCAGCGTCCATCTGGCTGGCGAGTTGTTCGAGAACATGACCGCCACAACGATGATCCATGTGCCCTACAAGGGCGCCTCAGCGGCGTTGACCGACCTGCTGGGCCAGCGCCTGGACATGATGTTTCCGGCGCTGGCCGCAGCGCAGTCCCATGTCCAGTCCGGCAGGCTGCGGGCGCTGGCGGTGACCACCAGCAAACGCTCGGCGCTGGTGCCGGATCTACCCACCCTCAGCGAAGCCGGGTTACCGGGCTATGAAGTCGGCGGCTGGATCGGCCTGTTTGCACCCAAGGGTCTGGCGCCGGAAACCCTGAATACCCTGCAGCAGGCGGTCGATGCGACCTTGAAAGACGAGGCGATGCGCCAGGCCCTGGTAAGGGTCGGCATTGAAGCCACGCCCGCCCCGGCACAGGTGCTGCGCGCAAGGGTCGAGGCCGATACAAAGCGCTGGCAGCAACTGATCAAGAGTCGAAAGATCGAACTGCAATGAGCATGCACCGAACAATGACTGACCCGAAAAGGCGAACCCATCCATGAGTAATCCAGCGCAAGCCAACCGGCTCCAGGCCCAGACAATGATCGACGCGCTCGCCACGCCGGTATTGCCGCATTTCATCAACGGCGCCGCTTGCCTCAGCATCGATGGTCGCGAGTTTGCGAACCTGTCGCCGTCGGACGGAACATTGCTGAACCACACGGCGCTGGGCAGCGAAGCCGACATCGAGGCCGCCAGTTCAGCCGCCGCCGCTGCCTTCGAAGGCTGGCGCGGCTGGCCCGCAGGGCAGCGGCGTGACCTGCTGCATGCAATCGCCGACCGGATCGAGCAACATGCCGAGCAGATCGCGCTGCTGGAGACCGCCGACACCGGTCAGCCACTGCGCTTCACCGGCAAGACCGCCGCCCGCGGGGCGGAAAACTTCCGCTATTTCGCCGACCAATGCGGCCATGCTGCCGATGGCCGCAGCTACCCGACGCCGACGCATCTGAACTACACGCTGCGCGAACCGATTGGCCCGGTCGGCGCGATCACGCCCTGGAACATGCCCTTCATGCTGGGCACCTGGAAGATCGCGCCAGCGCTGGCGGCCGGCTGCACGGTCGTGCACAAACCGGCCGAATGGAGCCCATTGACAGCGACGCTGCTGGCCCGGATCGCCTTCGAAGCCGGCCTGCCTGCGGGGGTGCTGAATGTCGTCCACGGTCTCGGCGAAGGCGCGGGAACTGCCCTGACCCAGGACAAGCGTATCAAGGCGATCGCCTTTGTCGGCGGCACCAAAACCGGCTCACGCATCATGGCGCAGGGGGCCCCGAGCCTGAAGCGGGTGCATTTCGAGCTCGGCGGCAAGAGCCCGGTGATCGTCTTCGACGACGCCGACCTCGAGCGCGCGCTCGACGCGGTTTCGTTCATGATCTTCAGCCTCAACGGTCAGCGCTGCAATGCGGGCTCGCGGCTGCTGGTGCAGCGCAATATTCACGACCAGTTCGTCGAACGCCTGGTCAAGCGCGCCGCCACCATCCAGGTCGGCGATCCCTTTGATCCGGCCACCGAGCTCGGCCCGCTGATCCACAGCCAGCAGCTCGCCAAGGTGAGCGAGCATTGCCGGCAAGCCGAGCAAGCAGGCGCCAGGCTGCGCTGCGGCGGCCTGCCCGGCGCTGCGGCCGGCTTGCCCGCAGGAGGCAACTGGTTTGCGCCGACGATTGTCTCGGGCGTCACTGCGTCGATGGAGATCGCCAGGGAGGAAGTTTTTGGCCCGGTGCTGGCGGTGCTGCCCTTCGACGACGAGGCCGATGCGCTGGCCCTGGCCAACGACAGCCGCTTCGGCCTGTCGAGCTATCTGTGGACCCGCGATGTCGGCCGCACGCACCGGATGGCGAGGTCCTTGCAGGCCGGCATGGTCTGGGTCAACACCGAGATCTCCCGCCATCTGTCCACCCCATTCGGCGGCATGAAGGACAGCGGCATCGGCCGCGATGGTGGCGACTGGAGCTTTGACTTCTACATGGAAACGCGCAATGTCTGCATCGCGCTGGACCAGCACAAGATTCCCCGCATCGGCAAGGAAACCAAGCTTTGAACCTGTCATCTTCACAAGGCAAGGCTGAAGGCCGGCGCCCGAACATCCTGTTCATCACCACCGACCAGCAGCGCGGCGATTGCATCGGCTATGAGAATGCCCGGTTGAGCACGCCGCATCTCGATGCGCTGGCCCGCTCGGGCACCAGGTTTTCCAACTGCATCGCCCCGAGCGCGGTCTGCCAGCCTGCGCGCGCATCGATCCTGACCGGCCAACTGCCGCTGACCCATGGGGCCTGGGACAACGGCGTCGACCTCGATCCGGCCGTCGGCGCTGAAGGCATGGCCGCTGCCTTGGCCAAGGCCGGCTATGCCACCGCCTTTATCGGCAAGGCGCATTTTTCGACCAAGAACACCTTTGCGCCGACCGGCACACCCGAATGCCGCCAGAGCGCACCGGGCTATCCCGATGACTGGGTCGGGCCGTATATGGGGTTCGAGCATGTCGAGCTGGCTGCGCTGGGCAAATTCCACCGCAACCGCTTGCAAAAGAGCGCAGCGCCCATCCACCGCTTCGAGCATTGGTTTCTCGACCACCCCGAAGCGCTCGAGCTCTGGCAGAGCAGCCTTCGTGAGGGCAGCGGCGCAGCCCAGACCTGGGACTCGGCCCTGCCCGCCGAGTGGCATAGCAGCACCTGGGTGGCCGACCGGACGATCGCGCAATTGCAGCGCCAGCAGGGCGACCAGCCCTTTTTCACCTGGGCTTCTTTCCCCGACCCGCACCATCCATTCGACTGCCCTTCACCCTGGCGCGAGATGTATGACCCGGCCGACCTGCTGCTGCCCGAGCATCGCAGCCTCGACCTCGAGCAACGCCCCTGGTGGCACCGCGCGGCCCTCGAAGGCAAGCCGCAGATCGCCGACCCGGAACTGGCCAAATTCAGGCAGGAAGGCTTCAAGGTGCCGCCGCAGACCGATCAACAGCTCGCCGAGATGACGGCCAACTATTACGGCATGATTTCACTGGTCGACCATCAGGTCGGGCGCATCCTCGCCGCGCTGAAGGAGTCGGGCCTTGACGACAACACGCTGGTCGTCTTTGCCAGTGACCATGGCGACATGCTCGGAGACCATGGCCTTTATCTGAAGGGCCCGATGCTTTACGAAGGGGTGCTGCGCGTGCCCTTGATTGTCGCCGGCCCCGGCGTGCCCGCTGGCCAGAAGATCGACACCCCGGTCTCGACGCTGGATCTTGCCGCGACCTTCATGCAAAGCGCCGGCCTGCCCTGCAACAGCGTGCAAAGCCGGTCGCTGCACCCGGTGATCAACGAAGGCGAGTTGCGCGAATGTGCCTGGAGCGAATGGCATGTGCATCAATCAAGGGTCGGCGTGGCGCTGCAACTGCGCGTGGTGCGCACCGCGCGCTACAGCTGCACCTTTGAGCTCGGCTCAGGCGCCGGCGAGCTCTATGACCTTCAGGAGGACCCGCAGCAAATGGTCAATCGTTTCGACGATCCGGCATGGGGCAACATCCGCGCGCAGATGCATGCCCTGATGCTGGCGCGACCCGGCCCGGTGCGCCAGCAGTTGGGCGAACCTGTGGGCATGGCATGACAGCGATGCAAACCGCCAGGTTGCTCGCCCTGCTGTTGGTGCTGGGGGCAAGTGCTGCCGCCAGCGCCGACTGCCCCGAGGCGCTGAGCGCAGCCGAGCGTCTGCAGGCAATGAGCAACAACAGCCGCCTGGCGCGCGACGCCTTGATCACCCTCAGGCGCCAGGCCCAGGACTGGAAGAACCTGCTGCTGCGCGGCAGCGAAGCCGGCGAGCGCCAGACCATGCAGATGCGCTTCGACAACCAGTCCCGCAACTACCAGGACCAGTTGGAGCAGCTGCGCCGGCAGCTCGGCGCCATGAACTTCGAGCCAGAACGCATGGCCAAGCTCGATCAAGAACAGCTCAAACTCGACCAACGCTACCGGGCCGCGCTGGCCCAGCATGGCGTCGCGGACCTGCAGGCAGCCGCCGCCGCGGACCGCGAAGTTCAAGGCAGCGACGTGGCGAGTTTCAGAGCACTTGAGCAGTTGATCACGGCGATCACCGCCCAGGACGATGCCCTGTTCCAGCAACTTCGCATGGCAATCGGCCAATGCGGTGCGCAGCCAGGCAAGAGTCAATGATCGCCACAAATTCAGCACCCTTGATGGCGGCTGCAGCTGCCTGCCCGCCCTGCCTCCCAATTGAAACCACCAGCAAAAACGCTGAAAAGACAAGCCATGACGCCGATCACTGACTCACCTGCCGACGACAAGGCGCCGATCGAAATCCTGGTGCCTTTCCCGCCCGGTGGCATCGATCTGATCCTGAATCTGCTGCTGCCAGGACTGGCACTGCGGCTCGGCCAGCCTTTGCTGCTGGTGAACCGACCGGGCGGTACCGGCGCCGTCGGCAGCCTCGAAGTGGCACAGGCCAAGCCCGATGGCCTCAAGCTGCTGTTCGCCTCGCAAGGGCCGCTGGCCTACCAGCCTCAAGTCAATGAAGTCGGCTACGACGTACAGCGCAATTTCGTGCCGGTGTGCCGGGTGACTTCGACACCGAGCGTGCTGATGGCATCGGACCGCAGCGGGTTCAAATGCCTGGCCGATGTGCTCACCAAGGCCCGGGCCGAACCCGGCAGCATCGTCTATTCATCACCGGGTGCAGGCGGCCTGCCGCATATCGGCATGTCGGCTTTCGCCAACGTCTTGGGGCTGCAGTTGCAGCATCTGCCGATGGCAGGCGCCGCCGCTGCGATCCAAGCGCTGAAGGACGGCCGGGCCGACCTGATTGCCGAACAGTTACCCACCGCAGTGGCGCTGGCCGGCAAGGGCGCAAGCATCATCGGCGTGTTCGCAAGCCAAAGGCTGACGACCCTCCCGGACCTGCCAACGCTGCTCGAGCAGGGCTGCGATCTGTCGTTCCAGTCCTGGAATGTGCTGATGGCGCCCGCCGGCACCTCGACGCCCATCCTGCAAAGGCTCAGCGAAGCCTGCCGCGCGGCGCTGATCGATGCGACACCAGAGCTCAACCGCAAGATGGGCATGAGCCCGGCTTACCTCGGGTCGGCGCAAACAGCCGCTTTCATCGTCAATGAGCTCGACCGGGCACGCGCCCTGGCCCAGCTCAGCGGCCTGGCCAGATAGAAAAACACCGACCTCAACCCAGAAGGAGACAAGAAAATGCCTAAAAAAATCATCATCGCAGCAATCACGGCGCTGGCGCTGCTCGGCTCTATCAGCTCGATGGCGCAGACCTACCCGTCGCGACCGGTCACGCTGGTCGTGCCTTATCCGGCCGGCGGTGGCGCCGACATCATCGGACGCATGTTGGCCGAAGCGATGAAACCCGCCCTCGGTCAACCGGTCACGGTGACCGATCGCCCGGGTGGGCAGGGCACGATCGGCACAGCCGAGGTGCTGCGCTCGGTCCCGGACGGCTACAACATCGTGCTCAGCGCGGTGGCCACCTTGACAGTGCAACCGCATCGTCAGGACCTGCCCTACAACAGCCCGGACGATTACGACCCGATCATCAAGGTGGCCAATCTGCCGATGGTGCTGGCCGTCCAGTCGACTTCACCCTGGAAGAGCGCCAAGGAATTGATGGAATATTTGCGCGCCAATCCGGGCAAGATCCGCGTCGGCACGCCGGGCAATGGCTCGATCGGGCATCTGATCGTGGCCAGCATCAACAGCAAGGCCGGAGTCAGACTAGCCCATGTACCTTATGCCAGCGGCGCCGAATCGATCCCCTCGCTGCTGGGCGGGCATATCGAGGCGGTGGTCGCCCATCCGTCCGAGTTGCTGCCCCATGTGAAGGCCAAGACCTTGACCGTGCTGGCGACCTTTGAGGACCATCGCAACAGCAGTTTCCCCGATGCACTGACCTTTCGCGAAGTCGGCTATGACGTCGTGATGGGTGTCTATTACCCATTGCTGGCACCCAAGAACATGCCGGCCGATGTCAAGGCCAAATTGTTCAAAGCCGCCAAGGCAGCGATCGAGAGCCCGGCATTCAGCGGGCCGGCCAAGGAGCGGGGCTACAACCTGGAAGTCAAGGAGCCCGAGCTGTTCCGCAAAGAAATCTGGGGTGACTACCGGGCCAACTTGCTGCTGCTGACCGAACTCGGCATGGGCAAGAAATGAACGCGCGCTTGATGGGGCTGATCGCAGGCCTGGTTTTCCTGCTGATCGGCAGCGGGCAGATCTATCTTTCGCTGCGTTTGCCCGGCGGTCTGGGGCTGAATGCAGCCGAGCCAGGCCCGGGGCTGTTCCCGATGATGGTCGGCAGCTTGATGTCTGTTGCCGCCATTGCTCATCTGGCACAAACCTGGGTCGCACAGCGCGGCGAGCAGACCGAACCGGGTCGGCTGCCGGTCGACATCGCGCTGCTGACGGCGACGCTCGCCAGCTACATCCTGCTGCTGCCGCGCGCCGGTTTCGCGATTTCATCGGTGCTGCTGTTGCTCGGGACATTGTCGATCTACGGCATGCCAGGTCTGTGGCGCAGGCTTGCCACCGCCGTCATCGCAACCGCAGTCTCCTACCTGGTCTTCACGCTGGCGCTCGGTGTGACCATGCCCAACCCAACCTGGTTCAATTGATATGAATGCATTTGAAGGTCTGGCCTTTGGCTTTTCCATTGCGCTGCAATGGCAGAACCTGCTGGCATGCTTTGCGGGTGTATTGATCGGCACCGTGGTCGGCGTGCTGCCGGGGATAGGCCCGATCGGCGCGATGGCGCTGCTGCTGCCGGTCACCTACACGATGACTCCCGCCGGCGCGCTGATCATGCTGGCCGGCATCTATTACGGCTCGATGTATGGGGGCTCGACGACCTCGATCTTGCTCAACGTACCCGGTGAGGTGTCGTCGATCATCACCACCCTGGACGGCTATGAGATGGCCCGGCGCGGGCGCGCCGGAGCGGCCTTGTTCGTCGCTGCGATCGGCTCCTTTGTGGCCGGCTCGATCGGCATCCTGGGTCTGGCCTTCATGGCGCCGGTTCTGGCCAGTTCGGCGCTGCGCTTCGGTCCGCCGGAATTCTTCGCGCTTTGCATCCTCGGCCTGCTGGTGCTGTCGCGCCTGACCGGCTCATCGCTGGTTCGCGCGGCGGTGATGGTGGCGCTGGGCCTGGGCTTGAGCACGGTCGGGATGGAGCCGATGTCGGGTGTGGCACGCTTTACCTTCGGCTCGCTCGAACTGTCGCAGGGGTTGGAGCTGGTGCCGATCGCGATCGGCCTGTTCGGCGTCGCCGATCTGCTGTCTTCAGCGCATGACAAGCTGACCGTCGAGCGGCCGCTGCCGGTACGGATGCGCGAGCTGCTGCCAACCAAGCTGGAATGGAAGCGCTCGCAATGGCCGATCATCCGGGGTTCGGTGATGGGCTTCTTGTTCGGGCTGATCCCTGGGCCGACCGCGATGATCGCCACTTTCAGCAGCTATGCGCTGGAGCGCAAGCTGTCCAAGCATCCGGAAGAATTCGGCCATGGCGCGATTGAAGGTGTGGCCGGCCCGGAGAGCGCCAACAACGGCGCGGCCCAAGGCGCTTTCATCCCCTTGCTCGCGCTGGGCATTCCGTTCGCACCGGCCTCGGCGATGCTGCTGACCGCCTTGCTGATTCATGGTGCGCAGACCGGCCCGCTGCTGATGGTCAACAACCCCGAGATCTTCTGGGGCGTGACCTCGAGCATGTATGTCGGCAACGTCATGCTCCTGCTGCTGAATCTGCCCTTGATCGGCATCTTTGTCTCGCTGCTGCGCCTGCCGATGTACCTGATCTCGAGCCTGGTGGCGCTGCTTTGCCTGGTCGGAACCTATGCCATCTCGAACAGCCTGCTCGACCTCTGGGTCTTGCTGGCCAGCGGCATCGCAGGCTATGTGCTACGGCAGCTGAAGTTCGAACCCGCCATCCTCTTGATGGCCTTGGCATTGGGGCCGATTCTGGAGCGTTCGTTTCTGCAGTCGCTGTACCTGACACAAGGCAATCTGGGCGAGGTGATGCAGCGCCCGATCGCCGGCTCGATGCTGGTCATCGCGATGCTGGTGCTGCTCTACCCAATGCTGAAATGGCTGTTCGCCCGGAAACGTTCCGCACCAGTTGCCACCGCCTGAACCCAACGGAAACCCAATGCTCGACCGATCTCTCATCAAAGAACTCGCCAGCCAGTTGCAATCAGCCCGCACGGCAAGAACAAGACTGCGCCAGTTCTCGAAATCGCATCCCGGCATGACGCTGGCCGACAGCTATGCGGTGCAAAACGCCTGGGTCGATCTGGAGCTCGCTGCGGGGCGGACCATCAAGGGCCGCAAGATCGGCCTGACATCACAGGCGATGCAACAGACCTTCCAGGCCAGCGAGCCGACCCATGCGCCGCTGATGGACGATATGTTCTTTGCCGAGGGCAGCGTGATCCCGACTTCGCGCTTCCTCGCGCCGCGCGTCGAGGCTGAACTCGCATTCGTCCTCGGCCGACCATTGAAAGGGCCGGGCGTGACAATGTTTGATGCGCTGGCTGCGATCGCCTATGTCACACCGGCGATCGAAATCATCGATGCCAGGATGGAACTGGTCGATGCGCTGACCAAGGGCAGCCGCAGCGTCGTCGATCAAGTGGCCGATTTTGCCGGCTGCGCGGGCATCGTCGTCGGCGGCCGACCGATGAAGCCGGACGAAATCGACCTGCGGCGGGTCGGTGCGATCCTGTTCAAGAACGGCGTGATCGAGGAGACCGGCTTGTCGGCTGCGGTGATGAACCACCCGGCCCATGCGCTGGCATGGCTGGCCAATCAGCTCGCCGCCGAAGGTGGGCAACTCGAGGCCGGCGAGCTGGTACTGGCCGGCGCGTTTACGCGGCCCTTGCCGGTCGCTGCCGGAGACAGCATCCATGTCGACTATGGCTCGCTGGGCAGCGTCGCCTTGCAATGGGCGGCGGCGTAGCGTCCTTTTGTGGGCATTGATACGGCAGATTTTTTCACCGGGCTGAAGACGGCCTATTTTTCGAAGGCCCCAATTGCCTGCAGAGAATCGGCGCGCAATTGCAATCGAGCATCTGGGCTGGCTTTTTTATTTATTTATTATTTTTCCTGATCCGCATCGCCAGACTTCGCATCACATTCCGGGCAATATGCGGGCTGATCTTGATGGCAATTTCAAAGTCCCTGCCGGAAAGCCGCATCAGCCGGCAGTCGGTCGCCACCTGAGCCCCAGCCGAACGCGGCAGACCGTCAAGCAGGCCCATTTCGCCGAAGAAATCCCCGGGATTGAGCGTTGCCAAGATCGTCGGCGCGCGGTTGCCACCGCCCTTGTAAATATTGACCGTTCCCTGGTCGATAATGTATAGGTTATCAGCCGCATCACCCTCGAGGAAAATATTCTCTCCGCGCGAATAGGAGACCTGTTTCATGCACCCCATGATGGCCAGAGTATCTTCAATGCCGAGATCGGCGAAGAAGGGTATTTTATTTATGATACTAGTTGCCATGGTGTCTCATGAATTAATAAAAATCGATACCAAAACCCCGGGATGAAACGATATTAATTTCAAATCATTCCTTCGAGTTTCTCCTGCCTACCCCGCCTCGCATTGCGCCAGCGTTGCACGCAAGGAATCCCCCCAGACCCGGCTCGCCGTGGTTCCATCCAGAACCTCGAATCCGACCTGCATCAACGGCTTTGCCACCTTGCGATAGAACTCGGGGAATAGATGCACCAGGTCGGCATGGCCCGACTGTCCGTCGCCGTGAGCAACACCGCATTCGACGAACTCGGCATTGAGGGCGGGGAGCTTTTGCAGGTAAGCGGGGTCGGCAAGCTGGCCGATCAAGTCGGCCGCTTGCACAAGATCCGGCCAGGAAAAACGGCTGCGTCCTCGGGCGAGCAGTTGCTGCGACACCGGGAAACGGGTATGTTCAATATTGGCACCCAGGGCTTCGGCGTCGATCAGCGGATGCTTGGCAAACAACTGCCGGACCAGCGCCACACCGCGGTCGACATGGATCGGCGTCAGGAAGGCATCGGTCGCCCCGCTTGGCAGTTGCCGCCAACCGCCCAGGCCATCGGCTGCCATCGATCCCTTGAGATCGCCTGGCAGCGCATCCTTGACATACCCGATGTCGTGGAAGAGCAAGGAGATGATGTAGTGGACCCAATCCGACGCCGAGACCGGATCTCCGAGGGCCTGTTTGCTCTCGAGAATCTGTTGCCCCACAAGGCAGACCAGCAAGGTATGTTCACGGTTGTGATAGGGCGCATCGGTGCGGGCAATGCAGGTCAGCGCGACTTCAGCCGCATCGAGCATGGCCTGCAGACGCTGCGGTTCACTCGCACCAAAAGCCGCTTCGAAGCGGGCTTTCAACAGCGCCTGAAGCTGGCCGATCAAAGCATCAGGCAGGCTGAACGGGACGATCTTCCCGGCGTTGTCACGGCGCCAGGGGAATGCTGCCTGGTCAGATTCCAGCCCGGTCACGGGGTCGGTCATCTCCAGGCCCCGTCGCCGTCAGGCCTGCCGAGCCGACGCAGCGTAATCAACACAGCCGCAATCGCAAAAACGCACATGGAAGCCTTTAATTGATTAAAAAATTTTAACGTTTTTACATTTTTTTCAATCCGGATAAACCTTTATCCGGATTTCGGGCCAAGCATGTCGGGCCGGCCAGCTCGATTATCCGGAATCGTCAACCAGCGCCGCAACCGCCTGTTTGCCCGGGTCAGAGGCCACGAAGAAATGTTGCATGCGCTGCGGCAAGGTTGCGGCAAGTGTCAGCGCGTATGCTCGCTCTCGGACCCACCTTCGAGAAACAAGCACCCCATGTCGACCCCCATTCCCGCTACCTTGATCGCCGGCGACGGCATCGGCCCTGAAATCGTCGAAGCCACGCTGGCCGTCCTCGGTGCGCTACAGGCCCCGTTTGCGTGGGACCGGCAGGTCGCGGGGCTTGGCGGCGTCGCCGCTGCCGGTGACCCCTTGCCCGAGGCCACGCTGGAAAGCATCCGCCGCACCCGACTGGCCTTGAAGGGTCCGCTTGAAACGCCTTCGGGCGGCGGCTACCGTTCGTCCAATGTCAGGCTGCGCGAGGAGTTCCAGCTTTACGCCAACTTGCGCCCAGCGCGAACCATTGTCCCCGGCGGGCGTTTCGACAACATCGATCTGGTGGTCGTGCGCGAGAACCTCGAGGGCCTGTATATCGGCCATGAGCATTACGTGCCGATTGATGGTGACCCCCATGCAGTGGCGATGGCGACCGGCATCAACACCCGCCAAGGCAGCCGTCGGCTGCTCGAATATGCCTTCGAATTCGCGGTCAAGCAGGGCCGCAAGAAGGTCACCATCGTCCACAAGGCCAACATCATGAAGGCGCTGACCGGCCTCTTTCTCGAAACCGGCATCGAGCTTTATGAGCGCAAGTACAAGGGCCTGTTCGAGCTCGACACCGTCATCGTCGATGCCTGCGCGATGAAGCTGGTGATCAATCCCTGGCAGTTCGATGTGCTGGTGACGACCAATCTGTTCGGCGACATCCTGTCTGACCTGGTCGCCGGTCTGGTCGGCGGACTCGGCATGGCGCCGGGCGCCAATATCGGCGCCGATGCGGCGATCTTCGAAGCCGTGCATGGCTCGGCACCCGACATTGCCGGCAAAGGCATCGCGAACCCGACCGCCTTGCTGCTCGCCGCCGCGATGATGCTCGACCATTGCCAGCTCGGCGCGATGGCCACACGATTGCGCCGCGCGCTCGATGAAACGCTCAACATCGACAAGGTCCGCACCGGTGATCTGGGTGGCAAGGCGAGCACGGCCGCCTTCACGCAAGCGCTGATTAGCCGGATCAGCCTCAGCTGATGCGCTTATTTCCTGGCTGGCTTGGTCGCGGTCTTCAGCGAGCCCTTGTCGGCGAGCGCCGGCGCGGCTTCGATCAGCGCCGGCAAGATCGTCGGCGCCTTGATGCGCAGCTGCTTGTTGACATTCATGCGGCCGAAAACGACCTCGATGTCGCCCCGCGCCACGCCGAACTCACCCGCCAGGAAGCGCACCATATGGTCAGTGGCGCGGCCGGCACGCGGCGCGGCGGTGACGCTGATTTTGAGCTGCTTGTCCTTGACCTTGCCGATCGCGTCCTTGGAGGCGCCCGGCGTGCCCAGCACATTGAGCACCAGAATATCGCCTTCCCAGTGGTAGAAAGACTTAGCTGTCACGGCGAATCTGCCTGCTCACGGCTGCTGACATCAAATCGATCATTCGCTTTTCCCGTTTATTTTGATTATATTTGCGCAAAAAGAGATTTAGCCTCGCTTGTGGCGCGCCAACCCTGCGCCTGGAAGACTCCCCTATGGCCTATGACTTCCTGCAGCGCCTGACCGGGCGGCAACGCACCAGGCTGGCGAACCGGCAGCTCGGCGGCATTCTTGCGTTCGTCGCCGGCGCCATCAATGCCGGGGGGTTTCTGGCGGTGCAGCGTTACACCTCGCACATGACCGGAATCATTTCAGCCATCGCCGACGACCTGGCCACCGGTGGGGTCGCGGTGGCATTGGGCGGGTTGGCATCCTTGCTGTCTTTCATCAGCGGCGCAGCCTGCACCGCCGTCCTGTTCAACTGGGCCAGAAGGCGCCAGTTGCAAAGCAAATTCGCCCTGGCCCTGCTCGCCGAAGCCGGTTTGCTGTTGCTGTTCGGCATGCTCGGCGCCAACCTGAGTACGTTCGCGCATCTATTGGTCCCGACGGCGGTGCTGCTGCTGTGCTTCATCATGGGTTTGCAAAACGCCATCGTGACGAAGATTTCGCAGGCCGAGATCCGCACCACGCATATGACCGGGGTTGTCACCGACCTCGGGATTGAGCTCGGTCGCCTGATTTATTGGAACCGCACTGAAGCGGCCAACGAGATCCACTTCGTGGTGGCCAACCGAGACCGGCTGTTCATCCACGCAACGATCCTGGGGTTGTTCTTCGTCGGCGGGTTGACCGGCGCGCTGGCATTCAAGCAATTCGGCTTCTCGGCCACCCTGCCGCTTGCCGGCCTGCTGCTGATTTTGGCGGCGCCACCCCTGATCATCGACATCAGGCGAGGTTCACTGAAGTTGCTGAGCTCATGACCGCCGTATCCCAGTGGCTGACGATCGACTGGTTGTTGCTGTTGCTGGGGTGCTGGTTGTTGATCGGCGCGCTGGGGGTGCTGGCGCTGAATCGGCTTGAGCTGGTGGCGCGCTGGCTGTTCCCGGCCGGGGGCTGCTGCGGCTTGGTGCTGTTCTTGCTGGCCCTGGCAGCGCTGCCCGCTGCGCCCGAAGTGGCGGTGCTGCCGGTTGGTCTGCCGAGCCTGCCTTTTCATCTGCGGCTCGACGCCTTGTCAGCCTATTTCCTGATGGTGATCGGCGCCGCCTCGGCCGGCATCTCGGCTTTCGCCGCAGGCTATTTCCGCCAGGGCGAAGGCACGCCGCCGGGCTTGTTATGCCTTGAATACCATGTCTTCCTGGCCAGCATGGCCGGGGTCGTGCTGGCTGACGATGCCTATGCCTTCATGGTGATGTGGGAAACGATGGCGCTGTCGTCGTTTTTTCTGGTCACTGCCAACCACCGCATCGCCGAAGTGCGCAGCGCCGGCTATTTGTACATCACGATGGCGCGGATCGGCGCGATCGCCATCCTGCTGTGCTTTGGCGTGTTGCAGGCAAACACCGGCGACTACCGCTTCGCCAATATGCGCGCACAGGAGCTGACGCCATTCTGGGCTAGCGCCGGCTTCCTGCTGGCCTTGTTCGGCTTCGGCGCCAAGGCGGGCGTGCTGCCGCTGCATGTCTGGTTGCCCGAAGCACACCCGGCAGCACCTTCGCCGGTCTCGGCCTTGATGAGCGGGGTGATGCTGAACACCGCCATCTACGGCCTGCTGCGAGTGTCGTTCGACCTGCTGCCGATGCAGCAATGGTGGTGGGGCGGGCTGCTGCTGGCGGTCGGGCTCGCCACCTCGCTCTACGGCGTGGTGTTTGCTGCATCGCAGACCGACATGAAGCGCCTGCTGGCCTATTCGTCGATCGAGAACATGGGCCTGCTGTTCGTCGGCCTGGGTCTGACCTTGATCTTTGCGGCCTTCGACATGGCGCCGACGGCAGCGCTGGCGTTGACCGCCACGCTTTATCACGTCGCCAGCCATGCCTGCTTCAAGAGCCTGCTGTTCCTCGGCACCGGCAGCGTCCTGCACGCCACCTCGGAGCGCAATCTCGGCCACCTTGGCGGGCTGATCCGCACGATGCCCTGGGTCGCCTGGCTGATGCTGCTGGGTGTACTGGCCAGTGCAGGCTTGCCGCCACTGGGCGGCTTTGTCTCGGAATGGTTGCTGCTGCAGAGTTTTCTGTTCACGCCTGACCTGCCGCTGCCCTTGTTGACGATGCTGATCCCCGTGGTCGCGGCGCTGATCGCGCTGGTGGCGGCATTGGCGGGCTACACGATGGTCAAGTTCTTCGGTGTGATCTTCCTTGGCCAACCGCGTGAAGAAAAGCTCGCCCATGCCCATGAAGCCGGTTGGTGGGAACGCGCCGGCATGCTCTGGCTGGCGCTGGGCTGCCTCGCGCTGGGCCTGCTGCCGATGCAGTTCATCCAGTTGATCGACCCGGTGACGCAGCAACTGGTGCAAGCCGGGCTGGGCGAGCGCAACGCGGCGAACGGCTGGCTGCTGGCGCCGGTCAGCATGGATCAGGCGAGTTACGGGCCGGTAATCTTCCTGCTTGGCATCCTCGGCAGCTTTGTGCTGGCTTTCCTGCTGGTACGCCTGCTCTACCATGGCCGGATAAGGCGCGCGCCGCCCTGGGCCTGCGGCTTTCCCTGGGGCAATGCACGCATGCAGGACACGGCCGAAGGCTTTGGTCAGCCGATCCGGCAGATCTTCGAACCCTTCTTCCGGATGCAGCGCGAGTTGCCGACGCCATTCGATAAACAGCCGCGCTACAGCATCAAGCTGGAGGACCATTTCTGGCATTGGCTCTATCTGCCACTGGCCGATCTGGCCGCCTACCTGGCGCGTTTGATCGGCTTGATGCAGCAGGGCCGCATTGCGGTCTATCTGCTCTACAGCTTCCTGACGCTGACCGCCACGCTGCTGGTGGTGATGTGATGACCGGCGTGCTCTCGCAACTGCTTGAAATCCTGCTGGCGCTGGCGTTGGCGCCGCTGCTCAGCGGCTGGAGCAGGCAATGCAGCGCCTGGCTACTGAACCGCAAGGCGCCGAGCCTGCTGCTGCCCTACCGGACACTGCACAAGCTGTTCAACAAGGAATCGATCGTTGCCACCCATGCCTCGCCGCTGTTCCGTGCCGCGCCTTATCTGGTGTTCGGCTGCATGCTGCTGGCCTGCGCGATCATCCCGACGCTGTCGACCGATCTGCCGCTGGCCCAGGCCGCGGATGCGATCGCGCTGGTCGGCCTGTTCGCTTTGGCCAGGGTGTTCATTTCTCTGGCCGCGATGGATGTCGGTACGGCTTTCGGCAGCATGGGCGCAAGGCGCGAAATGCTGATCGGCTTCCTGGCCGAGCCGGCGCTGCTGATGGTGCTTTTTTCAGCCTCGCTGATCTGTCAATCGACCTCGCTGGTGACGATCGTCGAAACGCTCGCGCACCGCGAACTGGCGATCTACCCGGGGCTGGCCTTTGCTGCGGTGGCGTTCATCATGGTCTCGCTGGCCGAAAACGCGCGCGTGCCGGTCGACAATCCGAACACCCACCTCGAACTGACGATGATCCACGAAGCATTGATCCTCGAATATTCGGGCCGCCATCTGGCCTTGCTCGAATGGGCGGCAAGCCTGAAGCTGTTTGCCTATTCATGCATCGGCCTGGCGCTGTTTTTCCCCTGGGGAGTGGCTGAAGCCCAGGCGCCGCTGGCGATGCTGCTGGCCCTGCCGATGCTGGTCTTTAAGCTGGCGATCGGTGGCGCGCTGCTGGCTTTGCTCGAGACGGTGTCGGCCAAGATGCGCATCTTCCGCGTGCCCGAATTTCTCGCCAGCGCCTTCCTGCTGGCCGTGATCGGCCTGCTGGTTCATCTCTTGCTCGCAAGGTGAGGACGGCAATCCAATGAGCAGCCTCCTGACCCAGTTCGTCAACCTGCTCGGCGCCTTGCTGCTGATGCTGACCTTCGCGATGATTTCTCAGCGCCGCGTCGTCTCGCTGATCCATTTATTCACGCTGCAGGGGGCGACGCTGGTGCTGGCCACCGCCTTGGTCGGCTATGTCACCCGGCAGCCCCATCTGTACCTGTCGGCCGGCATGACCTTGGTGCTGAAGGTGTTCCTGATCCCCTGGCTGCTGCACCGGGTCGTGAATCGGCTGAACATCAAATGGGACGTCGAAACGCTGATCAACATCCCGACCACCATGTTGATCGGCATTGGCGTGGTGATCTTTGCCTTCAATCTGGCGCTGCCGATCGCGAATTTCTCGTCCGCTTTGGCCAGTGGCACGCTGGGCATCGCCCTGGCTTGCGTGCTGTTGTCCTTTCTGATGATGATCACCCGGGCCAAGGCGGTGCCGCAGGTGATCGGCTTTCTGGCGATGGAAAACGGCCTGTTTTTTGCCGCCACCGCAGCGACTTACGGCATGCCGATGGTGGTCGAGCTCGGCATTGCGCTCGACGTCTTGATCGGCGCATTGATCCTCGGGGTGTTCATGTTCCAGATCCGCGAACAATTCGACAGCCTCGACATCAGCCACCTCGAGCAATTGAAAGAAGACCAATGAGCGCCCCGTTGGCTCTGCTGCTCGGCACGCCCTTGCTCGGCGGCCTGCTGCTGGGTCTGGTCGGCCATCGTCAGCGGGCACGCGACATCAACGTCGCTTTCAGCGGGGTGACCTTCTTGGCCGCCTGCTGGCTGACCGCGCAGATCATCCGCGACGGGCCGCAGCTGTTCTGGGACAGCGAGTTCTATGTCGATGCACTGAACGTCTTCCTGGTCACGCTGACGGCTTTCGTCGGGCTGACGACGACGATTTTTTCGCGCCCTTATATGCGCATCGAACAGGACCGCGGCAAGATGACGCCGCCGCGGTTGCGCCTTTATCACAGCATGTACCAGCTGTTCAACTTCACCATGCTGCTGGCACTGACGACCAACAATATGGGCATCCTCTGGGTTGCGATGGAGGCGGCGACGCTGACGACGGTGCTGCTGGTCAGCGTCTACCGCACTGCCGCCAGCCTCGAAGCTGCGTGGAAATATTTCATCCTCTGCGGCGTCGGCATCGCGCAAGCCCTGTTCGGCACGGTGCTGCTGTACATGGCGGCCGAAAAAGTCATCGGCGCCAGCGGCGGCGCGCTGCTATGGACCCATCTCGACGCGGTCAAGTCGCAACTCGACCCCAATATCATCACGCTGGCTTTTGCCTTCTTGTTCATCGGCTATGGCACCAAGGTTGGCCTGGTGCCGGTGCACAACTGGCTGCCCGACGCCCATGCCGAAGGGCCGACGCCGGTCTCGGCCGTGCTCTCCGGCTTGCTGCTCAACGTGGCGTTGTACGCGATCCTGCGCTGCAAGGTGCTGACTGACGGCGCCCTGCACAGCCCACAGCTGACTGGCCAACTGATGATGGGATTTGGTCTGCTGTCGGTGGTCGCGGCGGTGTTCTTCCTGATCCGGCAAAAGGACGTCAAGCGCATGTTTGCCTATTCGTCGATCGAGCATATGGGCATGATGACTTTTGCCTTCGGCCTGGGCGGGCCGATCGCCAGCTATGCCGGGCTGCTGCACATGACCGTGCATTCATTGATCAAGTCGGCGATCTTCTTTGCCGTAGGACATGCCACGCAAAAAGCCGGCAGCCAGTTGATGGACGAAATCCGCGGCCTGATTCGCGTCAGCCCGACCGTCGGCTGGGGGCTGATGCTGGGTACGCTGGCGATCCTGGGCATGCCGCCGTTCGGCGTGTTCGCGAGCGAATTCCTGATCGTCACCACAGCCATGCGCGAGCAACCCTGGGCTACGCCGTTCCTGCTGATCGCGCTGGGGCTAGCCTTTGCCGCGGTGTTCAGCCGGGTCCAGCCGATGGTCTTCGGCGATACGGCCTTGAAGCCGCTGGCCCATCAACCGGCCTTGCTGCCGGTCTTCATCCATCTGCTGCTGGGGCTGATGCTGGGCCTTTATATTCCGCCCTATCTGGACGGCTGGTACCAGCAGGCGGCTGCGATGCTGGTGGGCCCATGAAAAGTTTGTCAGAACAAGGGTTTGCCATCCAGCGCCTGAAGGCGCCGCTGCCGATCTGGCGCGCCAGCGTCGACCGCCAGACCTGGACAGCGCTGGCGCCAAGGTTTGCCAGCAGCGGCGGCAGGTTGATCTCGGTCTGGGGCAGCACGGCCGGTTCGGTGCTGGCGGCCTACAGCATGGCCGAAGGCCTGCTTTGCGTTGAACTGAGCGATGGTCAGCCGGCGCCGGACCTGTCGGCCACCTTTCCATTTGCCGGCCGGATGCAGCGCGCGATGGCCGACCTGTGCGGGCTGCAAACCGAAGGCAGCCTTGACCAGCGTCCCTGGATCAACCATGGGCAATGGCATGAACACCCGGGCAAGCTGCCCGACGACTATGCGTTCGTGCGCGTCGAAGGCGAAGGCGTGCACGAGATCGCGGTCGGGCCGGTGCATGCCGGCATCATTGAACCCGGTCATTTCCGCTTTTCAGTCGTCGGCGAGAAATTGCTGCGCCTGGAACAAAGACTCGGCTACACGCACAAAGGCATAGGCAGACGCTTCACCGAAATGGCGCCGCTGGATGCTTACCGGCTTGCCGGCCGCGTTTCAGGCGACAGCACCGTCGCCTATGCCTGGGCCTATTGCATGGCGCTGGAGTCGGCCTGGGGCTGCCAGATTACGGCGCGGGCCAGCTGGCTGCGGGGCTTGATGCTCGAGCGTGAACGCGTCGCCAACCATCTGGGCGACCTCGGTGCGCTGGGCAATGACGCCGCGCTGGCCTTTGGCCTGGCGCAGTTTTCGCGCTTGCGTGAGGACTGGCAGCGCTTGTCGATGACTGCTTTCGGCCATCGCCTGATGATGGACCAGCTGCTGCCCGGCGGCGTCAAAAGCGACCTGTCGCAGGCCATGGTCCAAGCCATGCTGAGGCAATGCGATGCGGTGGAGGGCGAACTGCGCGAGTTGCAGCTGATCTACGACGAACATGCCGGCTTGCAGGACCGCTTCATGAACACCGGCCTTGTGACGCCCGAGCTGGCCGCACAGCTCGGACTGACCGGAATGGCCGGCCGCGCCAGCGGGCAGGCAAGGGATCTGCGCTGCGACCAGCCCTGGGCGCCCTATGACAAGCTGGAGTTCAGGGTCGCCACCAACAGCCACGGCGATGTCGCCGCGCGGGTGGCGATCCGGTTCGAGGAATTGTTCGAGTCGCTGCGCCTGATCCGCAGCATCTGCCGCATGCTGCCGGCCGGGCCGCTGCAGCAGCCGATCGAGCCCGCCGGTGCCGGCTTCGGTATCGGCTGGGTTGAAGGCTGGCGCGGCGAGGTGATGGTGGCGCTGGATCTTTGCGCAGCCGGCCGCATCCTGACTTGCCATTGCCATGACCCTTCATGGCAGAACTGGCCGGTGCTCGAGCATGCGGTGATCGGCAACATCGTTCCCGACTTCCCGCTGATCAACAAATCGTTCAACCTCAGCTATTCGGGGCATGATCTCTGATGCTACGAATTCTCAAACAGATCGTCCGCACCGGCATCGTCACCGAGCCGCTGCCGGTCATCGACTGGCCCGAAGCCGCAGCGGTGCAGGCGATCCACCAGGACTTGCTGAACATCCTCGGCCAGGCCTTGACGATCAGGCAGGTCGATGCCGGATCCTGCAATGGCTGCGAGCTCGAAATCAACGCGCTGGGCAACCCTTATTACAACCTCGAAGGCCTGGGCATCAAGTTCGTCGCCAGCCCGCGCCATGCCGATATGCTGCTGGTCACCGGCCCGGTGTCGCGCCATATGGAAGAAGCCTTGCGGCGCACTTTTGAGGCCACGCCCGAGCCCAGGCTGGTCGTGGCGGTGGGCGATTGCGGCTGCGACGGCGGCATCTTCTGTGCCGGTCCGGTGGCGAACTACGCCAGCTGCGGCCGCGTCGCCAATGTGATCCCGGTCGACCACAGCATCCCCGGCTGCCCACCTGCGCCGCTGGCCATTCTCGAAGGCATCCTCAGCGCGGTGCGGCGAAGGAAATAGCCTGGAGCAGCTTGCCAAAACCGCCCCCCGGAAAATGCGTAAAACCGGACAAAAAAACCATGTTACCGTTCGAGGCGAAATTTTTTAAAACAACTTTCGGAGCAAACAAATGGCAATGAATTCGATGATTCGGGCATCAGCCCTGGCTTGCATCGCAGCGCTGCTGGGGCTGCCGGCGATGGCGGCGAATGTCAAAGTGACGCCGCTCGGCGGCCAGGAAGGCGAGTTTTGTCCGCAGGACCGGGCGCTGGTCTTCGAAGATCCGAACGGCACAAGAATTCTTTATGACCCAGGCCGCACGGTGGCCGGTGCGACCGATCCGCGACTGGGCAAGATCGACATCATCCTGGTCACCCATATGCACGGCGACCATCTGGGCAATGCGCACAACAAGGCGCCCAACTCGGGCAGCTGCGCCAGCCCCGACATGTCGGTGTCGGCAATTCCCAATTCGAACGCGGTCAACATTGCCCTGGCCAAGAAGGCCAAGATCGTCACCGGCAGCGAAATGCCGCCCTTCTTCGCCGGCAAGCTCAAAGCCAATGGCGGTGACCCGAAAAATTCGATCCTCGCGCGCTTCGGCGGCAGCGTCATGGTCGGCGGTATCAGGATCGCAACGGTGACCGCATTACACAGCAACGGCCTTGACCCCGACTACATCGGCGGCGAGTTGGGCAAGCATATGAGCGAGGCAGGCATCGCCGGTTATGTCGGCGAAGCTACCGGCTATGTGCTGACCTTCAGCAACGGCCTGGTCACCTATCTATCGGGTGACACCGGCATCACGTCCGAGCAGGAGAAGGTCATCCGCGGCCATTACAAGGCCAAGTTGGTGGTGATGAATATCGGCGACGGTTTCACCACCGGGCCCAAAGAAGCCGCTTATGTGATCAACGAATTGGTCAAGCCCGCCGCGGTGATCGCTTCACACGCCAATGAAGTCGCGACCAGTGGGGGCAAGGTTCTGCCTGGCACCAAGACCGAGGCTTTCACCAATGCCGTCACGGTGCCGGTACATGTCCCGCTCAGCGGAAAGACGATGGAATTTGACGAAGCTGGCAAATGCGCCGCAGGTTGCTGACCTGGCAATTTACCGGTTGATCCGAACGGCGGCGTGGTTTTCCACGCCGCTTTCACTTCAGCCGGGCTGCTTCACGATCCGCAAATAAGGCTTTGGAGCGCGCCAGCCTTCGGGGAACAGCGTCTGCGCATCCTGGTCACTGACCGAACCGGCAATGATCACGTCCTGACCATTCTTCCAGTTGACCGGGGTGGCGACCTTGTATTTCGAGGTCAGCTGCATCGAATCGAGCACGCGCAGGATCTCATCGAAATTGCGCCCGGTGGTCATCGGGTAGGTCATCATCAGCTTGATTTTTTTATCAGGACCGATGATGAATACCGAACGCACGGTCGCATTGGTGGCGGCCGTGCGTCCCGAGGCATCGCCCGACTCGCCAGCGGGCAGCATGTTGTAGGCCTTGGCGACTGCCAGGTCGGTATCGCCGATCATCGGGTACTTGACCGCAGCGCCCTGCGTTTCCTCGATGTCGGCCGCCCATTTGCTGTGGTTTTCAACCGGGTCGATCGACAGGCCGATCAGCTTGGTATTGCGCCTTGTGAACTCAGGCTCGATCTTGGCCATATAGCCGAGTTCGGTCGTGCAGACCGGTGTGAAATCCTTGGGGTGTGAAAACAGCACCGCCCAATGGTCACCGATCCACTGGTGGAAATCGATCACGCCATGCGTGGTCTGTGCCGTGAAATTAGGTGCAAGGTCGTTGATACGCAATGACATGGTGTCTCCTGAGTTTGCAGTTTGAAGGTTACAGAACATAAGCGAAGCCGGCCGACTTGGCAATCCAGATTTCCTAGGATGCCAGTGGAAATGGAGGCGGTCCGCATCGAGCCGGCAAAGCCCAGACCTTCAACAAGAGAATCCCGGCCCCGGAAAAGTCGCTGTCAACGAAATACCTTAGACTGGATTCGACGATATTCCCGATCGCAACGATGGCAGAAAAAAATTCCTGCCCGACAGGAATGAAAAACAACAGGGCTCGCTTGCAGCGTAAATGATCTATTTCTATTGCCCCGATTTCGTCCCGCCCAGCGGCGGCATCCAGAAGATGTACTTGCAGGTGGATGTCCTGAACCGCAATGGATTTCCGGCTGCAATCGTGCATACGCAGGCAGGTTTTCGCTGCAATTGGTTCAACAACCAGACAAGGATCTTGTATGGAGAAAACGTTCGCCCCGGAGCGAACGATTTCGTCGTCGTGCCCGAAGTCGCCGGGCCATATATGGCGCGCAACGGCCCCGGAATCCGCAAGGTCATCTACAACCAGAATTGCTACAACACCTTTCGCAACTATCCGATCGACCCACCTGAACCCGAAACGCCGTATCACAGCCCCGACGTGGTGGCGGTCATCACCGTCTCGGAGGACAGCGCCGCCTACCTCCGTCATGCCTTCCCGAATCAGCTGGTGCTGCGGATTCGGGGCAGCGTTGACCCTGTGCTATTTCATCCCGAAACCAAGCAACGGCAGATTGCTTTCATGTCGCGCCGGCATCATGAAGAGGCCGGGCAGGTGTTCAATATCCTGCGCTTCCGCGGCGCATTGGCGGATTTCAAGATTGCCGAAATCCGCGACTTATCACAGGGACAGGCCGCCGCGATATTGAGGCAATCAGCCATCTTTTTCAGCTTTTCGGCCATCGAAGGGTTCGGCTTGCCACCGGCGGAGGCGATGCTGTCGGGCTGCGTCACCATCGGATTTCATGGCCGCGGTGGCAAGGAGTTTTTCCTCCCCGAATTCTCATACCCGATCGAATTCGGCGACATTCTGGGCTTCGCGCAAGCGGCTGAAGCGGTGCTGAACCAATATCGGCATGACCCCGCGCCCCTGCTCAAACAGACCGAAATGGCGGCAAGATATATCGCCGAACACTATTCCAACGCGATCGAGGAAGCTGGCATCGTCGAATGTTGGCGCCAGATCGCCGGTTGAACCAAGCTTCTAAGCGGGCGGGTCGCTCAGCGTGCCACCGCGCCGCGCATTGAGCGCGCCACATAGGCCAGACAGGCGATCGTCAAGGCGATGCCGACCAGCAAGCCGGGCAATAGTTGTACGGCAGTCAAGGTCTCGCCTTTGAGCACCAGCATCATCAAGCTGTTCTGCGCCAGGCCGGGCACCCAGAAATACCAGGCCGCCTCGCCGCCGGGGTTCAGCAGGCTGACCATCGGCGCCAAGCCAACGAAGGTGATCACCAGGGTGCTGCCAGCCTGCGCTTCCTTGAAGGTCTTGGCGCGGATCGCCAGCGCCATCAGCAAGGCGCCCAGCCCTGCCGCCAGCGGCAATTGCAGCAGCAAGAAGGCCACCACCTCGTACCAGCCAAACTGGAACATCGCCTGCAGGCTGTCGCTGCGCAGCAGCCATTGCGCCGGCACGAAGCTGACGCTGGCGAGCAAGGCCACCAGCAAGCCGAGGATCGCCACCGCCGCCCATTTGCCCAGCACCAGGGCCATCTGCTGCACCGGGTTCATCAGCAGCGGCTCGAGCGAGCCGCGCTCGCGCTCGCCTGCGGTGCTGTCGAGCGCCGAGGTCAGCGCACCATAAAGCACCGCCATGATGATGAACATCGGGATGATGCTGGTGATGCGGGAGGCACGCGCCTGCACGCTGGCCAGGTCGCGCTCTTCCACCGCCACCGGTTGCAGCAGCTCGGTCGAGATGCCGCGCAGCGCCAGATTGAGGCTGGCAGTTTCGCGGTTGAAACCGGCCAGCAGTCGCTGCAGCGCCGGCATGCCGGCACCGGCGCGCTGATTTGCGCTGTCGCTGACCAGTTCAACCGTCGGCCGCGATCCGGCCAGCAGCTCAGCCTCGAAATCGGCGCCGATCACCAGCACCGGCACCAGCAAGCGCGTCGCACGCAGCTGTGCTTCATAGTCGGGCGGTGCAGCCTTGATGACATAGGTCTGGCGCTCCAGAAAGTTGCGCAAGGTCGGCGCATTGTCGATGCCGGCCACCATCACTTCGCGCTGCTCGGCGCGCTCCTCCAGCGACGAGATCAGCCCTGACAGCGCCATCAGCAACAGCGGCCCCATCAGCAAGGCCGGACCCATCAGACGCAGCAAGGTGCGGCGGTCGCGCAAGGCGTCGAGCAGCTCCTTGCTGAGCACGATCCAGCAGCGGTTCCAGAATGATCGATGCAGCATCAAGCGGCCTTTTCGTGACTGAAAGCGAGCTTGACGAAGGCGTCTTCGAAACGCTTTTCACCCGCCTGCTCGAGCAGCTCTTCGACCGTCCCCTGCGCCACGCTGCGGCCTTGGGCGACGACGACGACATGCTCACAAAGCAGCTCGACCTCCTGCATGATATGGGTCGAAAAGACGATGCATTTGCCTCCGCCCTCGGGTGAGCGCAGATGTCGCAAGGCTTCGCGTAGCGAGCGTGTGGCCAGCACGTCGAGGCCATTGGTCGGCTCGTCAAGCACGATATTGGCCGGATCATGCACCAGCGCGCGCGCCAACGAAGTCTTCATCCGCTCGCCCTGGCTGAAGCCCTCGGCGCGGCGGTCGAGGATCGCGTTCATGTCGAGCAGGCGTGCCAGTTGCTCGGCGCGGTCGTTCGCATGCTGCTTGTCCATGCCCTGCAGCTGGCCGAAATAAACGATGTTCTCGCGTGCCGACAGCCGCGGATACAAGCCATGGGCGTCGCCCAGAATGCCCATCCGGGCCAAGGCCAGCCGCGGCTGCTCGGCCACAACGATGCCGTCGACCGTGATGCTGCCGGCATCAGGCTTGAACAGGCCGCCCAGCATGCGCAAGGTGGTCGTCTTGCCCGCGCCATTGGCACCGAGCAGGCCGGTGATGCGGCCGTCGGCGGCCTGCAGGCTGACGCCCTGCACGGCATGGACGATCTGCTGGGTCGCACGCTTGTACCAGGCGCCGCCGCTGCGCGAAATAAACTGTTTGGCCACCTGGTCGATCGCAATCATCGGCTCGCTCCGCCCTGAACCGGCGTGAAAACTCCAGGACGCGGAATCCCGGTCGCGCAACTGGCATCCTGGGCCAGCGCTTCGCTGTCCTGTTTGGCGTCGATGAAACGGAACAGCAACTCGCGCATGCAGGGCAAGCCGAGCACGCCATGACCCGCTGCGGGCACGACGATATGGCGGGCCTGCGGGCCCAGCGCCTTGGCCACCCGCTCCCCATGGCGCGGCGGTGTCACCGGGTCGACGCCGCCGCTGAGCAGCAACACCGGCGACTTGACTGCCGCTACGTTGTAGAAATCGGCCTTGACCTCGCCGCGCGGCCATTCCTTGCAGACCTGGCTGTAGAGCTGCGCGTCGCCATTGCCGAAATCACCACCCGGCGGGTCACTGGCGCCCTTCAAGCGTGGCATGTCTTCAGCACAGATCACCGAGAAATGCATGCCCATCGCCAGCTTCAGCGCCTTGCCCGCACCGATCGCGCCCGACAGGCCGATCAAACCCTCGAAGCGCCCGGCAGCAGCGGACGCAATCGCCGCCGGCAGCGCCGCTGCAAATGCCGGGGCATAGAGCGGCGAGCGCACCAATCGCAAGAGCAGATCACGGCTCAAGGTCAAGCGCTCCGGCGCGCCGGTCAGCGGATTGTTGACCTCGATGTTGCGCGGCAGGCTTTGCAGCAAGGCCGCCCATTGCCCGCGCAGGTGCGGATAGCGCTCGGCGCAGCGAGCTTCAGCCTCGCAAGCCTTGAAAACTGTCTCGAGTGCCGCCTGGCCATCGGTGGAAAAGCTCGCTGGCAAAACCATATCCGGTGGCGCTACGCCGTCGAGCGCCGCGCGCCGCACCTGGTCCGGGAACAGGCGCAGGTATTCGAGCCCGGCGCGGGTGCCATAGGAGGCGCCAAGCAGATTCCAGCGGTCCGCGCCGAGTTGCTGGCGCACCGCATCGAAATCCTGCATCGCCAGCGTCGTCGTGTAAAAACGCAAATCGCCATGCGGCAGAAGGCTCAAGTCCTCGCGGCATTGGCGCAAGCGCTGCAGTTGGGCTGCCGGGTCCAGGGCCTGTGCGATCGGCAGCTGGCTTTCATCGGCACATTGCAGCGGCGCCGATCGGCCGGTGCCGCGCTGGTCGATGAAGACCAGATCGCGTCGATTGTTCAAGCGCTGCAGCCTGGGCAAGAGCAAGGGCGCCACCGCGATGGCGCTTTGGCCAGGGCCACCGGCCAGGATCAGCAGCGGGTCCGGCTGTTTGTTGCGCGCCAAGGCCGGCACCACAAGGTAGTGGATGTCGATCTTCAGGCCAGTGGGCCGTGCCGGGTCAAGTGGTCGCAGGATCGAGCCGCATTGCAACTCGTTCGGAATGCCCTCGACGCGGCATGCTGTGCTGGCAAAAGCCGCTTGCGTCAGCAAAGCGGCAATTGCAACGATCAGGCGGGCGCCATGACGGCGCCTTGGCTTCACCAATCGCCGCCGCTGTCGCCGCCCGAGTCGCCACCGCCGCTGTCGCCAGCATCCCAGCCGCCGCCAGTGCCCATGTCGATCGGCCGCTGCTCAAGCTCGCGCGCAGCGCCATTCGGCGCTTCGTCGAACAGGCCCGGCGAGTAATTGCCCTGGCCTTGCGAGCCCTGATAGTTCGGCGCCTGGCTATGCCCGCCGTCGAGCATTTTCTCCAGCATCATGCCGGCGGCCACACCGCCAGCCACGGCCAGACCGGTGCCCAACATGCCGCTGCCAGCGCCACCCTGCGGCTGACCATAACCGGGGCCATAACCGCCGCCACCACCATAGCCCGGGGGCACGCCGGCGGGCGCCATTGTGTTCTGCATCCCTGGCGCAGGGGGCATGATCTGCACCGGTGGCTGTTGCCGGGCGGTGAACATCTTCCAGAGGATCAAGGCCAGAATCCCGCCGCCGAGAGCCCAGATCCAGCTCGGCAAGCCGCTGCTGGCAGGTGGCGCTTCGCGCTTGATCGGCGCGGGCTCAAAATTCGAGACGGCACGCTTCTCAGCCGCTTGCTCGCGCTCGAGCAACTGCACAAAGGCGTTGAATTTTTCCGGCTGGGCGAACTTCAGCGCCGGGTCGATCCGCTTGGCGCTGGCGACTTCTTCGACCGCTTGGCCAAAGCGCTTGTTGTGCGCCAGCAGCTCGGCATAAACATAATGCGCCTTGGCGCTGTCGGGTTTGGCCGCGACGACTTCGCGCATCATCTCCTCGGCCTTTAGATAGTTGCCCTGGCTGATCTGGGCTTGAACCGCATCGGCGCTGGGCAAGGCGAACACCGAACAAGTGAGGACTGCAAATGATGCAGCAATCAGAAAACGTTTCATGTAAACCCCTTGAGCATTGAACCTGCTCTGTTGCGATGTAGCGCTATTCTGACCGAGAACTCGGCGCCGCGTGCGCCGATACTGAAGCAGGGGCATCAGTTGCTGCTGATTCAGCCCTCGCGGCGCCCGAACATACCCCAGCCTTCCATGCTCATCACCGGCTCGTCATGCTGGTTGAAGACCTCCCAGGCGCTGCGCAACAGGCCGATCTGCGGGCGGCTCTTGCTCGGGCGGGCTTCGAGGATAGTCATGCGCACGCGCAAGGTATCACCGGCCCGCACCGGGCTCAGCCAGCGCAGATTGTCGATACCGGGCGAGCCCTGGCTGGTCGAATCGAGCAGATAGCCATCGCACATCATCCGCATCACCATCGCGCAGGTATGCCAGCCACTGGCAGACAGGCCACCGATCAGCGATGCGGCTTCTTCGTCGAGGTGAAAGGGCTGGGGATCAAAGGCTGAAGCAAAGGCCAGCAGTTCTTCCTTGCTGACCAGGCGCGCACCGAATTCGCGCACCTGGCCGACCGGGAAATCTTCAAATGCATATCTTTTCATCGACGCTCAGGCATTGACATCGACGACGACGCGGCCGCGGATGTGGCCGGCGAGGATGTCGACACCCGCCTTCAGCGCTGCTGCCAGCGGGATTTCTGCGGTGATTTCAGCCAGTTTGGCCAGGTCGAGGTCCTGCGCAAGACGCTGCCAGGCGGCGAGCCGCTTGGCCTGTGGCGCCATCACGCTGTCGATGCCGTAAAGCGTGATGCCGCGCAGGATGAAGGGCATCACCGAGGCAGGGAAGTCCAGCCCTTGCGCCAGACCGCAGGCCGCGACTGCGCCGCCATAGCGGGTCGCAGCACAGGCGTTGGCCAGCGTGTGGCTGCCGACCGAATCGACCACGCCGGCCCAGCGTTCTTTGCCAAGCGGACGCCCCGGGGCTGACAGTTCATCGCGGTGAATGACCTCGGCCGCGCCGAGGCTGCGCAGATAGTCTGCTTGTTCAGGCCGGCCGGTTGAAGCGACGACGCGATAGCCGAGCTTGGCCAAGAGCGCGATTGCCACGCTGCCGACGCCCCCATTGGCGCCCGTCACCAGAATGTCACCAGACTCGGGCTTGATGCCATGGCGCTCGATCGCCAGCACGCAAAGCATCGCCGTATAGCCTGCCGTGCCGATGGCCATGGCCTGCCGGGTGGTCAGTCCGGCGGGCAAGGGCACCAGCCAATCGGCCTTGACGCGCGCCTTCTGCGCCAGCCCACCCGAATGGGTTTCGCCGACGCCCCAGCCGTTCAGCACCACGCGATCGCCGGGCTTGAAGCGAGCGTCATCGCTGGCCTCGACCGTGCCGGCGAAGTCGATGCCGGCATTGAGGGGGAACTTGCGCACCACCGGCGACTTGCCGGTGATCGCCAGCCCGTCCTTGTAATTGACGGTCGAATAGTCGACCCGCACAGTGACCTCACCTTGCGGCAATGAGGCCTCATCGACGGCCTTCAATGAAGCGCGGTAGCCGGCTTCGTCTTTCTCGATCACGATGGCATTGAACATGTTTTTACCTTTCAGAAGACCGGCATTCTGCCGCCCGTTCAGCTGCCCCGGGTGATCGGCATCTGCACCTTGGCGCCGGGGAGTTTCAGATAGCGCGCCAGTTCGAGTTTGGCGAGCGAATTGCGATGCACTTCGTCCGGACCGTCGGCAAAGCGCAAGGTGCGCTGATGCGCCCACATCAGGGCCAGCGGTGTGTCATCGCTGATGCCCATGCCGCCATAGACCTGCACGGCCCAATCGATCACCTTCAGCGCCATATTGGGCGCCACAATCTTGATCATCGCGATCTCGGCCTTGGCGCCCTTGTTGCCCACGGTGTCCATCATGTAGGCGGCCTTGAGCGTCAGCAGGCGGGCCTGCTCGATGCTGCAGCGCGACTCGGCGATGCGCTCCTGCGTCACCGTCTGCTGGGCCAGCGTCTTGCCGAAAGCGACGCGTGAAACCGCCCGCTCACACATCAGCTCGAGCGCGCGCTCGGCCGCGCCGATCGAGCGCATGCAATGGTGGATGCGACCGGGGCCGAGCCGTCCCTGGGCGATCTCGAAGCCGCGGCCTTCGCCCAGGAGCAGATTGCTGACCGGCACGCGCACATTCTTCAGGGCGATTTCCATATGCCCATGGGGCGCATCGTCATAGCCGTACACCGACAGCGGCCGCAGGATCGTCACGCCCGGCGTGTTCGCAGGCACGATCACCATCGACTGCTGCACATGGCGGCCGGCCTCGGGGTCGGTTTTGCCCATCACGATGTAGACGGCGCAGCGCGGATCGCCGGCGCCCGAAGACCACCATTTGACGCCGTTGATCACATAGTCATCGCCGTCGCGCTCGATCCGGCATTGGATATTGGTCGCGTCGCTCGAAGCCACTTCGGGCTCGGTCATCAAGAAGGCCGAGCGCATCTCGCCACGCAGCAGCGGCTCGAGCCAGCGGGTCTTCAATGCCTCGCTGCCATAGCGTTCGATGGTTTCCATATTGCCGGTGTCAGGCGCCGAGCAATTGAAGACCTCGGCGGCCCAGCTGACCCGGCCCATGATCTCGCACAGCGGCGCATATTCGAGGTTCGACAGCCCTTCGGGCGCCCGGCTCGACATCGGCAGGAACAGATTCCACAGACCGGCTTCGCGCGCCAGAGGCTTCAGCGACTCGATCAAACGGGACGGAATCCAGGCATTGCCGGCGCGCCGATTGGTTTCGACCTCCTCGAAGAAACGGCGCTCATTCGGATAGATATGCGCGTCGAAGAATGCCAGCAGGCGCTCGCGCATTTCCTGGACCTTGGGGCTGTAGTCGAAGTTCATAGCTTTCCTTTTGCGATGACGAACAACCAGTGTGGCGCAGGCGCGGCTCGCAGTCTGTCCCGCATGCGGCAACCGGCCCCAAAGGATTCAGGATTGCAACAGCCGCTCTTCGGCTAGGGCCAGCGCCTCGGGCAGACCCGACAACACCAGGGTGTCTCCGGCGCCGAGCAAGAGTTGCTCGGCGGCTTGCAGCACCGCACCATTGGCGCGCCGCACCGACACCACCGTCACGCCGCTTGACGGCAGGGCCAGCAGGCCGAGCGCCAGGCCGGCATGGTGGCTGGCCGTCGGCAAAGTCACCGACATCAGCCTGGCCTGGTTGATCTCTTCGACCGTGTCGTCGTCGGCCCCGTGGAAGAAACCGCGCAGCAGGCCATAGCGCGCATCCCGCGCATCACGGGTCAGCCTGATGACGCGCCGCATCGGCACGCCGACCAGCACCAGCGCATGGCTGGCCAGCATCAGCGAACCCTCGATCGCTTCGGGCACGACTTCGGTCGCGCCGGCCGCGCGCAGGCGCTCGAGGTCGCTGTCATCGATCGTTCGCACCACCACCGGCACCTGCGGCGAATGACTTTGCACCAGATGCAGGATCTTCAGCGCCGAGGGCGTGTCGGTATAGCTGATGACGACCGCGCTGGCGCGTGCCAAGCCTGCGGCCATCAGGCTCTGCAGCCGCGCCGCATCCCCGAAAACAACGCTTTGCCCGGCAGCCGCCGCCTGCCGCACCCGGTCCGGGTCTAGGTCGAGCGCGATATAGGGGATATTTTCACCATCGAGCAAGCGCGCCAGATTCTGGCCGCTGCGGCCATAGCCGCAAATGATCACATGGGCGTTGACCTTGATCGACTTCCTGGCGATCGTGGTCAGTTGCAGCGACTGCAGCATCCAGTCACTGCTCGAGAGTTTCATGACCACTTGATTGCTGAACATGATCATGAACGGCGTGGCCAGCATCGACAGCACCATGCTGGCCAGCACCGGGCTGCCCCATTGCGCCGTCAGCAACTGATTCTGCATACCCAGCGACAGCAGCACGAAGCCGAATTCGCCCGCCTGTGCCAGATAGATGCCGGTGCGCAAGGCCACGCCGGTCGGCGCCTTGAACAGCTTGGCCAGCCCGGCGATCAAGACGAACTTGGCCAGCACTGGCAGCAGGCTCAGGAGGACCACCAGATGCCATTGCTCGATCACCAGCCGCCAATCGAGCTTCATGCCGATGCTGATGAAGAACAGGCCCAGCAGCACATCGTGGAAGGGCCGGATGTCGGTCTCCACCTGATGCTTGTATTCGGTCTCGGCAATCAGGATGCCGGCGACAAAGGCGCCCAGCGCCAGCGACAGCCCGGCATGCTCGGTCAGCCAGGCCAGGCCCAGCGTCACCAGCAGCAGGTTCAGCATGAACAACTCGGCGCTCTTGCGCCGCGCCACCAGCGTCAGCCACCAGCGCATCAAGCGCTGCCCGCCGACCAGCAACAGCAACAGCATGGCCTTCAGGCCGGCCCAGGCCAGCGACTGCGCCATCTCCGCAGGGCTGCTGTTCAAAGCCGGGATCATCACCAACAGCGGCACCACCGCCAAATCCTGGAACAGCAGCACGCCGATGACGCGCCGGCCATGTTCACTGTCGAGTTCGAGCCGCTCGGCCATCAGCTTGACGACGATCGCGGTGCTGCTCATTGCCATCGCCGCACCCAGCACCAGCGCACCCTTCCAGTCCATCTGCCAGCTCTGGCCCAGCAGCGGCAACAGCCAGCTCAGCAAATGTTGGCCGACGATCGTGCCGGCAATGGTGATCAGCACCTGCAGCGTTCCCAGGCCGAAGACGATCAGGCGCAGGCTGCGCAGCTTGGGCAGGTTGAATTCGAGCCCGATCGCGAACATCAGGAAGACCACGCCGAACTCAGCCAGATAGCCGATGCTGGCGCTGTCGCCGGCCAGGGCCAGCGCATTCGGCCCGATCAGTACCCCAACGATCAGATAACCGAGGATCGGCGGCAGCTTCAGATAACGGCACAGCACGACGCCCAGCACCGCAGCGATCAGGTACAGCAGGGTCAGATCGAGCGCATTAAACATGGTTTGATCGTAACGGTCGCTGCAGCTTTCGCTGACTGCTGACCCACGCTTCAACTATTGATCAGGTCGTCCCCCAATCAGGGGGCCCGTCAGTGCATTGGATGTTTGTTAGAACACGAAAAGCGTTGCCCGCCTAACTGGCTTCAAAAAATCGCGCGTGTAGGTTGGCCAGTTGCCGTCCAACCTGTATTGGTTGCGGATGTGCTTGGGGCAACCAAGGGCTGGTACGTGCAGATAGGCAATGTCACCGGCTGCACGGTTTTCACCTGCGCGGCTTGCAGGCGGGCGATAAAGGCTTCAATGGTGAGGGCAGTCAAATACCCAGCAAGCAAATTCACTTACTTCGACAATTTCGTTTATTTCGAATAATGCTACGATTCAAGCTATTGCGACTGGCCAGCCCCCAAGGCCGCTGCGCGAAGGAGAACCCCATGACAGGCCAAGAAGTACTAGACCCCGCCAACGCTGCCGAAGCCGAAATGGCAGCCGTGGCCCACCAATGCCTGGTGACAGCGCTGGACCATTCCAATGCGGATCACATCAACCTCATTTTGGATATGGGCACGGATGGCGGCGAAAAACACGAAACACCCGTGCTGAAGCTACCACCCCGCGCCTTGCGTTTCTTTGCTGACGTGTTGCGGCAAATGGCCAAACAGGAACCCATGCTGCTGGTGCCGCAAAAACACGAACTCACCACGCAAGAAGCCGCCAATTTTCTGAACGTATCCCGCCCCTTCGTCATCAAGGAAATTGAAGCCAGCCGCCTCAAATGCCGCAAGGTCAACCGCCACCGCCGTATTGAATTTGAAGAACTGCGCCGATACCAGGCCGCGCAACAACAACAGTCGGAACAGGCCCTGCAAGACCTGACCCAACTGTCTGAAGCGTTGGGGCTGGAGTTTTAAGTGGCGGGCTCGGCGCGCTACACGGCAATTCTGGATGCCAATGTCCTTTATCCCCAATTGATCCGCGACACACTGCTGAGCCTGGCCGTTGAGCGCCTGTACCACGCGCGCTGGAGCGCCACGATTCATTCAGAGTGGACACGCAATCTGGCCAAAGACCGGCCAGAACTCGCCGCCAAACTACCGCTGGTCGTCGAACGCATGAACGCCAGCGTGCCCGACTGTCTGGTAACGAATTATGAAAAACTGGCCACCAGCATCGAATTGCCCGACCCTGACGACCGCCACGTCTTGGCCGCCGCCATTGTTGGTCATGCCGACGCTATCGTCACCTTCAACACCAAGGACTTTCCGATGTCTGTGTTGGGACCCTACGGCATTGAAGTCCAGCACCCCGATGAATTCTTGATGAACCAATTGCAGTTGCAGGAAATACCAGCGCTCAGAGCCATCAAAAAGATGCGTGCCCGCTAGACCAACCCTGTACGGCCAGCGCAAGAGTTGATTACAGCATTTGAGAAACGGGGCTTGCCGATGACGGCGGATTTGCTGCGTGAGGCAGTTACGCTGATTTGATGCCAAACGTGTCTGTGGCCCCAGTGTAATTTGCGCAAGAAGCTATTGAAAGCATAGCCATTACCGACTAGCCCCGCCCTTCATACGCCGCGTTGATGAACGGCTTGACCGCATCCAAATCAGCCTGGGATGTGAGCGGTACTTCCAGGTTACCGGTGCCCCAGTGACCAATGCTGGTTACATCGCGTGCGTTGGGCAACACAGAGAGTGCCGTGGCGGGGTCTACGTGCAGATACAGCAGCAGGCAATTCTTGCGGTGGAGTACGACGGTGGCAAAGTTCTTTAAGCGTTTGAAGGCGGCATACAGCCGCAGCTCTTTGCGTTGCACGTCATCGCCCAGGGAGAAGGTGTAATCCTCCAGGGACGCCAATAGCAACTGCATGGGTTCTGGCAGGTTGGCCAGTACCTCTGCAAACGACTTGTCGGACCCCGTGCCCTTGGCGCCAGTTGGGTCTGTTGGCGTTGCAGCTGCGCTACCCGCTGCGTCAAATTTGCTGGCGCTGGCCTTTGCCAACTTGGCCGCTGTGGCCTTGCCGTTTGAGTCACTGCCCGCGTTTGCCGACTCTAAGAGCAGCAAATCATCCCCAAAGCGCCGGTAGCGGATCAACTCAATGTTGCGGCCAATTTGCTGCACCGCGTGACCGTCGTACTTGGTGAAGTCCGCCGCGATGCACACCACGCGCGGCGCGCTCCAGTCAATAGCGTCAGCCGCTGCAGCGCCCAGCTTGTCTAGCACCAGCAACTTGAATTCCGCCTTGTGGTCCATCAGCCAATCCAGATAGAACAAGCCCTGGTTGATGACGTTTTCACCCACCGAGCGCTTGTACTCAAGGATGACTGGGCAATGGTTTTCGTCCAAGCCCAGCGAGTCAATGCGGCCACCGTGCGTTTTGCCAGTGGAGTGCTCACTGGCAATGAAGCGGATATTGAGCAGCGACTGCAGGTTGGCCTCGATCAGCGTTTGCATGGGCTTTTCCAGGTCAGACGCGTTGCCTTGCAGTTCGGTGGCGGTGCCACCAGATAGACGGAAGAGTTTGATGTCGCTCATGGGCTAGTTTCTCGCAGGGTTGAATGCTAATTCCACATGTGCACTACAGGCAGTAGTATCCAAGGCTGTGCGTCGCCCTGGTCGTTGCCACATAAAACACCAGCCCGTTATTGGCGTGCATGTTCATGATCGGGCCGACGCTGAACACGCTGATTTAATGGGCTGTGCAAGATCGAAAATGAGGTTAATTCGGTGGCCTTGGATGCCGCCCGATTGATCGGCTTAAACCGGCTCGATGATTCCATTTTCAGTTCTCGAGTCGGACTGGGATCTGGCGGCGCAAGCGGCCTCCGACTTTGAGATCGATCGGCGTATCAGTTGGTGACTGGTTTGACCCGCGATTTTGAGTTGCAGCGGGGTAGGCCTGCGCGGTCCACCGCAAATGGCCCTGTCGTCAGGCGAATTTTGGTGATGGCTCGCCCAGGAATCGCGCTGTAACGAGAATCACGAAGGTTTTTACGGGCAGTGGTGGCCGATCAAAGGTGCGATATTGGCCTTGAGGCGGTTGAGATGCTTGTACGTAGTAGCTACAGCTGCACGCCCTTGGTCAGCGCACCGTCGACGACCAGATTGGTCCCGGTGATGAAGCTCGCGGCCGGGCTGGCCAGAAAAGCTGCGGCGTTGGCCATCTCCTGCGGCGTACCCATGCGCCCGGTCGGATTCATCCCCAGCGCTATCTTGAAGAATTCCGGATTGCCCTGCTCGATCTGGTTCCAGACGCCGCCAGGGAAGTAGGTGTTGCCTGGCGAGACCGAGTTCGCCCGGATACCCTTGCCGGCCAGGTGATAGGCCAGGCCCTGGGTGTAATGGACGATCGCGGCCTTGAAAGCGCCATAAGGCCCCGAGGCGAAATCGATTTCGCGGCCCGAAACGCTGGAGATCGTCACGATCGCCGGCTTGGCGCTCTTCTCGAGATAAGGCATCGCGGCGTTGACCAGTCGCACCGTGCCCATCATGTCGACCTCGAAGCCACGCTGCCAGGCCGCTTCGTCCTGGGCGATGGCCAGCGCGCTGACATTGGCCACCACGATGTCGAGGCCGCCGAACTCAGCTGCTGCTGCATCGACCCATGCCGCCAGCGCCGGCCCGTCGGCCACATCGACTGCCGAGCCGAAGGCCTGGATGCCCTGCGCCGTCAGTTCGGCTACTGCTGCCGCCACCTCCTCAGCGTTGCGGGCGCAGATCGCCACCTGCGCGCCTTCGGCACCCAGCGTCTGCGCAATCGCGCGGCCTATGCCCTTGGTGCCGCCCGTGACGACTGCCTTCAAACCTTTGAGTCCCAGATCCATGCCATTTCCTTGGTTGATCGCGCAGTTCAAGGCGCGGTTGATTGATTGCCTGAGGTGCGACCGGCTTCAGCCCGGCGCCAGGTATTTCTTGCTGATGCCGGCACCCACCGTGTACTTGGGGTCGACGAAGTTGCCCAAGCGCACTTGGCCGCATTGGCTGAGCATCATGTAAGCGTCCCAGCGGTCATAGCCGTACTCCTTTTCCATCCAGAGGATCAACTCCTTGTAGGCGATGCGGGTGGCATCTTCGAGCGGGCGCGCGCTGCCGATGGCCATGATGACGAATTCGTTCTCGAGCCGCGGCCATTCCAGTTGCCAATGCTTGATCAGGTCGACCTGGATCGTCGTCGTGCTGGCGAATTCGACTGCGGTGCCGCAGACCTCACCATCACCCTGGCAGGCATGGGCATCGCCAATGAAGAGTCGCCCGCCAGCGCTGCGAACCGGCAAGTAGGTGATGCTGCCCGGTCCCATGTCGGGCAGGTCCATATTGCCGCCATGGCTGTCGGGCGTCAGGGTGTTGATCGAGTCGATTTCGGGCGAGCAACTCAGCGTGCCGATATGCGGCCGGTAGGGCAGGGTGACGCGCTTGCTCCAGTAGACGCCGTTCTCGTCGAGGTCAATCTTGCGCACGAGCTCGGGCAGGTCTTCGGCCAGCAAGGCCGTCAGCGAAGTGCCGCTGAGTGCGCCGAACTGCGGGATCATGGCGCAGGTTCCGCGCGGATTGGGCCCGCGTGGCGCCATCGATTCGATATAGACCGCCAGCACATCGCCCTTTTCCGCACCCTCGACCATGATGGGTCCGTTCTGCGGATTGACAAAGGGCATGGTCAGCACCTGCGACGGCAGATCCTGCTCGGTCTTGACCTTGCCCTCGAAGGCGTCGCGGGTGTCGACCACCACCCGGTCGCCGGGCCGGATCCTGAGGACTGGATCGGAGTAAGGGCCGATCGTGTAATGAAACTTGCCCTGCAGCGCTTCGGTCAGCGCATGGGTGTCAGGGCTGCGGCCCTGGGCTACGCCGCGCTGGCGCATGATCGATTGGTTCAGCCAGTCCATGGTGTGTCTGCCTTTTGCTTCCGATGATGGGATCTGCCGGCTTGCAGCAGTTTGGAGATTCCGTCTCAATACATTGCAAGCTGCCAACTATAGAGTCAAGTGCCCGACCCGACCGGGGCAGCCTCAGCAATTCGTGAAGACATTCTTCGAATCGATCAATGCAAGCCCCAATGGGCGCGATGAACCCGCTGTAAGCGAGCTTTGTTCCGGCCGGCCGCCTGCCGGCAGGTACAAAGGTCGAGATCAGTCTGCAAGGCCGAGCAGTTGCCACCAATCACTGGCTGCGTGAAGCACACGCACGATGAACACACCTCCGGAGCGCGGCTCGTAGCAAATCATGTGGCTGTCGAAGCCTTTGACCCGCCACTTGCGGATGCTCGCCAGATCCGGATGCTTCAGCGTCAGTGGTGCGCCCATTTTGGGTTGCTGCGCCAGGTCATCGAAGCTGGCTTCTGCGTTGGCAAGGAAACGTTCCGCCACCTGCAGCCCGGCCAACTCAGCGAGATAAACGAATTGCTCGACCAAGTCGCGCCGCGCCGCCTCGCTCTTTGAGATCATCGGTATCAGCCCTTTTGTTTTCTTGTTTCAATCCTGGCCAAGGCTTCCTTGCGAATGGACGTCCAGTCTTCCGGCGTCAGGGCAGTCTCGGCACCGGTCAGACCCTCCAACAACTTGGCCTCGAGTTGCTCTTCGGCCTTGCGCTTCTCGTCCGCGCGGATCAACTCGCGGACATACTCGCTGACACTGCTGAAGCGCCCCGTCGAAATCTGACCGTCAACGAACTGCTTCAGCAGGTCGGGAAGCGAAATGTTCATACTTTGCATCGAGGGTCCCCTGTTTGCCCTAGCCTAGCAAAAATGGCATGAAATGACAATAACTGTCATTTTCAAGGAAAACCGAGCCATGCATTTGCTGGATGCACCCAGACTACAAGGTCAACGGTGCTTCAAGCGGGCAAGGTTGAGGCGGGTTGTCGATCAGGTATCGACTCTGCTCGCCGCCGGCCGGGCCGGCTGATAATCGGCCGCATCCGAAACCACGATAGATCAGAGGCAAAACGATGAAGCTACGCAAGATTGCCCTGCTTGGCTTGGCATTGGCCGTCCTTGGCGGAGGCGGCTGGTGGGCCTGGAGCCGGCATAACGCTGGCAAGAACGAAGTGCCGCGTTTTCGCACGGTGGCCATCGATGAAGGCGCGATCACGCAGGTCGTGATGGCCAATGGCAATCTGCAGCCGGTCACGACGGTGACGGTCGGCGCGGCGGTCAGCGGCACCGTGGCCGAGCGTATGGTCGACTTCAACGACCGGGTCAAGAAAGGCCAGATCCTGTTGCGTCTGGATCCGGCCAATTTCCAGGCCCGCGTGCGTCAAGCCAAGGCCCAGCTGGCATCGGCGGAAGCGCAACTGGCTTTTGCCCGCGGCAATCTCGAGCGCAGCCAATCGCTGCTGGCGCAGGGCTTCATCGCCGCGCCGCAGCGCGACCAGAGCCGGCGTGAGGCCGAGGTCGCCGTTGCCAGCCTCGACGTGGCCCGCGCCCAGCTCGACGCGGTCGAGACCGACCTGAACAACTCGGTGATCCGTGCACCGGTCGACGGTGTCGTGATCAAGCGTAGCGTCGACGTCGGGCAGACCGTGGCGGCCAGCTTCCAGACACCCGAGCTATTCCTGATCGCCAAGGATCTGCGCGAAATGGTGATCCAGACCAATGTCAGCGAGGCTGATGTGGGGCTGCTGCGCGAGGGCCAGCAGGTGCGCTTTGTGGTCGATGCTTTCCCGGCGCGCGAGTTCGAGGGCAAGGTGCAGCAGTTCCGCCTGAATGCCTTGAATACGCAGGGCGTGGTGACCTACACGGTGATCGTCGACGTGGCCAATCCGGACGGCCTGCTCAAGCCCGGCATGACCGCGCAGACCCGCATCGTCGTCGCCAGCAAATCGCAAGCCATGCGCCTGCCGACTGCGGCGCTGCGCTTCAAGCCCGACGAAGAAGAGCTCAAGGTCAAGGGCGCCAGCGCCGCGACTGCAGCGTCTGCGGCAGCTTCAGCCGCCGCCGTCGAGACTGCGCGCGCCGATGACGACGGCGTGCTGTCGAGTTTGCGCAACGGTGCGCGGGTCTTTCGCGTTTACACGCTGGGCCAGGACCAGCAGTTGAAAGCACATGAAGTGACGGTCGGGATTTCGAACACGCGCTTTACCGAACTGGTGTCGGGCGACCTGAAGCGTGGCGACGCGGTGGTGACGCGCCGCGCTCAGCCGGAAAAGAAGGACGGACCGTGACCGCAGTCCTGGGCTTGCACGCTGTCACCAAGGGCTACTACAGCGGCGATCTGCTGACGCCGGTGCTGCATGGCATCAACCTCGAAGTCCAGCCGGGCGAATACCTGGCCTTGATGGGCGTCAGTGGCTCGGGCAAGAGCACTTTGATGAATTTGATGGGCCTGCTCGACCGTGCCGATAGCGGCGAGTTGCTGCTGCAGGGCCGCGATGTCAGCACCTTGAGTGCGTCCGAACATGCGCAGCTGCGCAACCGCGAAATCGGCTTCGTGTTCCAGAGCTTCAACCTGCTCAAGCGCATGAGCGTGCTGGAGAACGTGGCCCTGCCCTTGATCTATGGCGGGCTGGGCCGGGTCGGCGCCAAACAGCGCGCGCAGGGCTTGCTCGACCAGATGGGACTGGGCGAATTCGGTGAGCGCATGCCCAATCAGCTCAGTGGCGGCCAGCAGCAGCGGGTAGCGATCGCACGAGCGCTGGCGAACCGGGCGCCCTTGCTGCTGGCGGATGAGCCAACCGGCAATCTCGACAGCCAAACCACCGCCGAGGTGCTGGCGATTCTGGCGCAGCTGAACCGTTCCGAAGGGCTGACGATTGTGCTGGTCACCCATGAGCCCGAGGTGGCGATGCAGGCCAGCCGGCTGGTGCGGCTGAAGGACGGGCGGGTCGCCTACGACGGCCGCCCTGGCGCCGAGGATCAAACATGAATGCCATCCAGGTTTTTATCGAAGCCTTGCGTTCGCTGAACGCCAACCGGCTGCGCAGCGCGCTGACGATGCTGGGCGTGGTGATCGGCATCGCTTCGGTGCTGATGATGTTGAGCGTCGGCGACGCGGTGCGTGCCTTCATCAACAAGGAGCTGGCGGTGCTCGGCAGCAACCAGTTGATCGTGCAGAACGGCACGCCGGTCGACGGCGGCGGCGTGCGCAGGCGCAGCGGCGAGTTGCCCAGCCTGACTCTCGACGACGCGCGTGCGCTGGCAAAGTTGCCGGGCCTGCGCGGTGCTGCGCCGGCGTTGCAAGGTTTTTTCCAGGTCCAGTATGGCGAGGACAACAGCAACCAGACCGTGCTGGGCACGACACCGGCGATGCTCGAGTTGCGCAACTGGCAGCTTGCCCAAGGCGTGGCGTTGGAGGAACGCGATGTACAGGCGGCCAACCGCGTCGCCGTGATCGGCTCCAAGCTGGCTGCCGACCATTACCCGAACCGGGCCCCTTTGGGCCAGACCTTGCGGCTCGACGGCCAGCCTTACACCATCATCGGCGTGCTCGGCGGCTCCGGGCGCACGCTCGACGGCACCGAGCTTGGCGAGCTGATCCTGGTACCGATCAGCGCGATGCCCTTGCGCATGTCACGTCCCGGCAGCGTGCATTACATCAGCGTGCAGGCGCAGGAAGCGGCAGGCCTCGAGCAGGCCGAGCAGGACGTGGCCGAGTTGCTGCGCGACCGCCACCGCATCACCGGCGACAAGCTCGATGACTTCGCCATCACCAACCTGGCCAGCATCGCCAAGACCGGTGCAGCCATCGGCACCGGCCTGTCCTTGGGCCTGGGCGTGATCGGCGCGATCTCGCTGCTGGTCGGTGGCATCGGCATCATGAACATCATGCTGGTCAGCGTCTCCGAGCGGGTGCGCGAAATCGGCATCCGCATGGCCATCGGCGCCAAGCCGCGCGACATCCTCTGGCAGTTCCTTGGCGAAGCGGTGCTGCTGTGTCTGGTCGGCGGCATGGTCGGGCTGGCTCTGGCCGCCTTGGGCGCCTGGGGCGTCAACTCCACCGGCAAGTTCGAAATGACGCTGGCCTTCAAACATATTCTGGTCGCGACCGGATTTGCCTGCGGAGTCGGTCTGTTCTTCGGCTATTACCCCGCCCGCCGCGCCTCCAAACTCCTCCCCATCGAATGCCTCCGACAGGACTGAGCGTGGACATGAACAGTCCCTGCGGACTGTTTATGCCTGGCGAAGGCCGATCCGCCTGCAAGCGGAGTGGCTGAGCCCGAGAACAGTCCCTGCGGACTGTTCATGACACGCGAAGGCCAGGCTGCCTGCAAGCGAAGCGGCTGAGCCCGAGAACAGTCCCTGCGGACTGTTCATGACACCCGAACGCCAGGTTGACGCCTCAAATTGATGCCAATACAATAAATGCATTGATGCGATTCACATTCGACCCAGGCAAGGACGGCGCCAACATCGAAAAGCATGGAATTTCACTGGTCGATGCGCCGCTGGTTTTCAATGCCCCCAACAAGTTGACGCTGGAATCCGCCAAGACCAGCGAGGTCCGGATGATTGACATTGCATTGGTGGAAGCGGTGGGCGTGGTGCTGGTGCTGGTTTATGTGCTGCGCGACCCCGACGAGGTACGAGCTATCTCAATGCGTCGGGCATCCAAACAGGAAAGAACGCTGTATGTCAAAAACATCCGCTAAACCGAAGGCCACCGATTGGGCGCGTGTCAAGCATGAGGCTACCGCTGATGCGCCCATAGCCCACAACGCCGTCGATGGCCCTTACGACCCCAACGATGCCGCCGCCACGTCGGCCTACTGGCAGCAGGCAAGCGTCAAGCGCGGACGAGGCAGGCCAGCGGTCGCAGTGAAGCGCCCGACTCTGAATATGCGTATTGACCCGGACGTTCTGGACGCATTCAAGGCCACCGGGCCGGGTTGGCAAACCCGCATCAACGATGCATTGAAAAGCTGGGTGCAGACCCACAAAAAAGCACAAATCCAGCCCGACCGCTGAGCCTTGTCCAATTTGCAGAATTAAACCAACTAGGTTAATATTCACTAATGGAGAAGGCGCGTCCCCATTGCCGGTTGTCGGTGGTCAAGAGGCTGATCGGTGAAGGCAAAGTTCGCGCCACCAGGTCAGCGTTGGTAGGCGCTGCGGCCATCGGATTTGACATGCTCGCCATCGTCGACGTCGTCAAGGCTTTGGTCCCTTCGGACTTTTACAAGAGCATGACCACGCATGGCGATCATCTGGTTTGGCAAGACCTGTATCGACCTTGCACCTCAGCCGGCGAGATCTATCTGAAGCTCACGATTGTTGATGATGTGCTGATCGTGTCATTCAAGGAGCTATGAACATGAAATGCCCGGCCTGCGGTGGCGAAAAACTGGTGCCTGACACCCGAGACATGCCTTACAGCTACAAGGGAGAGTCGACCATCCTCCCGGCCGTGGTGGGTGAGTTTTGCCCTGCCTGTGATGAGGCCGTACTGGATCTGGCCGAGTCGGTTCGCACCAGCGCTTTGATGATGGCTTTCAACAAGCAAACCAACGCTGCGATCGTCGACCCGGAATTCATCTCGGGAATACGCAAGAAGCTCGCCCTCGACCAGCGCGAGGCGGCTGAAATTTTTGGCGGTGGCGTCAATGCGTTTTCGCGCTACGAGAATGGCAAAACCAAGCCTTCATTGGCCTTGGTAAAACTGCTCAGGCTGCTGGATCGCCACCCGGACCTCCTGGATGAGGTTCGCGCCGATTGAGGCATCCGTCGGCAGGCCAGAGCCAAGGTCGGGCCGGCAAGGCTCGAACCGGCAACAGTTCTACGCATGCTAAGGTCAGACCAATCCCCACAGCTTGCCAATCATCCTGGATTCGGCAATTGGCCCTGAACCATTCACCCAACCGGTCTGATTACGTCCATGAAGAATCATTTCCTCCCCGCCAGCGTCGCAACCTGCCATTGGGGCTGGTTCGATGCGCGACTAGCGCCGGTACTGCGGGTCGCCAGCGGTGATCGCTTGACGATCGACAGCGTCAGCGGCGGCCCCGATGCCTTGCCGCCAGCGGGCTTTCATGTGCCGCCGGAACTGCTTGAAATCCACGCGCACAGCCCGCGCAATCTGCCCGGCCATATCCTGACCGGGCCGGTCCATGTCGAAGGGGCCGAACCGGGCGACATGCTCGAGGTCCGCATCATCGACGTGAAGCTGCGCCAGGACTGGGGCTACAACATGATCCGGCCGCTCGCCGGCACCTTGCCCGGCGAGTTCGATAGCAGCCGCCTGGTCAACATCCCGCTCGATGCCGAACGCATGACCGGCTTGATGCCCTGGGGGCTGCAGTTGCCGCTGCACCCGTTCTTCGGCGTCATGGGCGTGGCGCCGCCTTCCCACTGGGGCCGCATCAACACCATCGTGCCGCGCGCCCACGGCGGCAATCTCGACAACAAGGAGCTCGGGCCGGGCAGTTCGCTTTATCTGCCGGTGCATGTGGCGGGAGCACTTTTTTCATGTGGCGACGGCCATGCGGCGCAGGGCGATGGCGAGGTCTGCACCACCGCGATCGAGACCGCCTTGCGAGGCGAGTTCGAACTGATCTTGCACAAGCGCCAGGGCGAAGCGCCGGCACTGGCCTATCCGCGCGGCGAGACGCGAACCCACTGGATCACCATGGGCATGGACCCCGACCTCGACCAGTGCCTGGCGATCGCCTTGCGCGACATGATCGCGCTGCTCGGCGAGCGCGGAGGGTTGTCACGCGAGGATGCTTATATGCTTTGCAGTCTGGCGGTCGACTTCCGCGTCACCCAGACCGTCAACACCCATCGCGGCGTGCACGCGATGCTGGCCAAGTCGCTGCTGGTTTGACCTGGGCCAGGAGCAAGGCCAAGTCAAACCATTGACAAGGTGGCAAGGTCTGCTGAATAGGGTGTTGGACTTCAGGGCGGCGACATCCGCACGCCGGCTTTTTCAGCAATCTTGACGTAAATTCCCAGTTGCTCGTTCCAGAACTTGTCGAGTTCTTCCGGTGTCGAGCCAATCGGATTGGCGCCAAGGTTCTTCAACTTGGCCATGGTGTCCGGATCCCGCATCGCCTTCGCGGCAGCGGCGGCGATCTTGTCGACGATTGCCCTGGGGGTTCCCGGCGGCGCAAAGATGCCATTCCAGAACGGGACGTTGTAACCGGCCAGGCCACTTTCGTTCATCGTCGGCACGCCGGGCAGCGCTGGTGACCGGGTCAAAGTCGTCACCGCCAGAGGGCGCAAGCTGCCCGCATTGATCTTGCCCGCGAAAGAAGGAACCGCTGCAAACATCATGTGAGTCCGCCCGGCCAGCAGGTCAAGTTCCGCTGGACCTGTGCCCTTGTACGGCACATGCTGGATCTCGACACCCGCGTTCATCTTGTAGAGCTCGGCGGCCAGATGCAGGCCGGTTCCGACGCCGGACGATGCATAGCTGTAAAAGTCGGGCTTGGCTTTGAGCAAGGCCGAGAATTCCGCCACCGTTTTTGCCGGCACGTCAGGGTGGACTGCCATCACCAACGCGTAATCCGAAATCAGCGAGATCGGTACGAAGGACATCGGGTCGTACTTCAGATTGGTATAGGTCGCCGCCAGCACCACGGCAGTCGACACTGAATGAAAAATCAGCGTGTAGCCATCGGAAGGCGCCTTGGCCACCGCCATCGAAGCGATCAGGCCGCCGGCGCCGCCCTGGTTGTCGACAATGATGCGCTGACCGAGTTCCTCGCTCATCTTCTGGCAGGTGATGCGGACGATCGCGTCGAAACCTGACCCGGCGGCAAAGGGCATGACCATCCGGATCGGGCGGTTGGGAAAGGTCGAACTGCTTGCGGTCTGCGCCTGCGGAGCCAGACTGCATACCGACAGGGCCAGCCCTGCCAGGCAGCTCTTGAAGAATTTCGTCATGCTTGCCCCGTCTTCTGACTATTTCCAGACCGCCGTCACCACTCGCAAAAAGTTTTCGCCAAGGACCTTCTTGACCGTTGACTCGCTATGGCCATGGCGCAGCAGACCGGCGGTGAAGTTGACGAGATCCGACTTGTGCGAAAAGCCTTCGACGCGCCGGTTGCCGTACTGAGCACCGCGCGTGATCTCAGGGTAAGACCAGGGCGTCGCCCAGTTGGCCTTGGTCTTGCCATCGAACATATCGGTCGCCACCGTCACATGGTCATCACCCAGCAAATCGATCGCGTAGTCGAAATGCTCGAGGTAATCGTCAAGCGTCGGATGCCGGTCGGTGCGGATGAAGGGCGCATAGGGCGTGATGCCGATCGTGCCGCCCTTGTCCGCGACAGCGCGCATCTGCTCATCGGTCACGCAGCGCGGGTTGTCAGCCAGCGCGCGCACGGCCGAGTGGGAAACCACGATCGGCTGGGAAGAATGCCGGGCTGCATCGAGGGTGGTCTGGATGCCGACATGCGAGCAGTCAATCAGCACGCCGAGTCGGTTGCAATCGCGCACCACCTGGATGCCGAAATGGCTGAGGCCCTGGTTGGCAGGCTCCAGGCAGCCATCGCCAATGGCGTTGCGCTCCATATAGGTCAGTTGCAGGACCCGCAGGCCCAGCTTGTGCAGCAGGCGCAGCCGGGTGCTGTCCTGCTGCAGGCAACTGCCGCTTTGCACGCCGAAGAAGACCCCGAGTTGCCCTGCGGCCTTGGCCGCGAGCAGGTCGGCCGCTGATTCGACATGGCGCACCTGCGGGCTCATCTCGAAGTAGAGGAAGTTCTCGTACATCGCCCTGAGAACTTCATCGAAGGTGCCGTTGTACGTGGGCTCGGACACCAGGCAGGCGTTCATGGCGCTCCAGCCATAGCCGAGCACCTTCTCCTCGTAAGTGCCCTCGGCAACATAGGGCGTGGGATGAACCACCGCCCCGCCCAGGCTGTCAATGACCATGGAATCCTGGATGATCCGCTGCGCATCTGCGAAAAAATCGCTCATGTCCGGGTTTCCTTCAGATTATCAGTTTTGGCGGTTTGAACCAATTTTAGGGCGCGCCATTCCATGCAGTCAAATACCAAGCAAGGGTGGCTCGATACTCAATCGGTATGGGTTCGCTGCCTGCCTTGAGGTCTGTTCTGCCCGAACCAGTTCAGCTTGACGCGAGCAAGAACTGCAAAAAATCAGCATGACTTTCGGCGCGCTGTTCATAGCCCACCAAGCTCGCCGAGCGAGATCGGCTTGATCGGCGGACGAACCCTTTGGTAGCCCGCTTCACTGGCCGCAACACCGCGTTCGGCGGCGATGATCTCGGTCGCTGTAATCCCGCATTGCCGTCCCTGGCAGGGGCCCATTCCGCATCTTGTGAATGACTTCAACTGATTCGGCCCGAGGCAGCCAGACCGGACATGCTTGCGTATTTCACCGGCAGTGACTTCTTCGCAGCGGCAAACGATGACCTCATCTGCCGGAATCCGGAATTCGGCTCTGGGTCGATACAGCGCGTCAAGAAAGGGCCGCGCTGCAGTCGCGCGGCGCAGGTCGCGCAACAAGGCTGCGGCTTCACTCTCGAATTGCGCATCGCTATGGCTGCCCCGCAGCGCTTGCAGCGCGGCCAGCGCGGCCACCCGGCCGCTCAGCCTGGAGGCCTCGGCACCGATGATGCCGGCACCATCTCCGGCAATGAAGATGCCTGGCAAACCGATCAGTTCACCACCAACTGAAGCCTGCGGCGTCCAGCAAAGCTGCGCCTGATCCCAGACGTGGCTGGCGCGCAATGACCAGGTGATCTGGGTATTCGGCACCACCCCCTGATGCAACAAGAAGACCCGCGCTTCGACCCGGTGTTGCTGGTTGCCTGTGCGGAATTCGATCGCCTCGGCTGACTTGCCGCCCTCGATCCTCAACTCCCGGGCGCCACTGAAAATGGGCACGCCGCTCCCGAGCAGCGCCGCCTTCAGGCCGATGCCCTTGGCCAGCAAGCGCCACTGAATCAGCGCAGCAGGCAACTTCACCAGCGCCCGGCGATAGTCGGCCGGACTCGTGGTCTCGATGAAGGCCTTGATGGGAACACCGGCGCGCAGATATTGCCAGGCGAGCAGGTACAGCAAGGGTCCACAACCCGCAAGCACCACCGGATCGGCAGGCACGACATCGCCGGTCTTGAGCAGAATCTGGGCAGCACCGGCCGTCAGCACCCCAGGCAAGGTCCAACCGGGAATGGGGAAGGGCCGCTCCATGGCGCCGGTGCACAGGATGACCTTGCCGGGTTCAATCATCCTGGACTGGCCCGCCTGCAGGTAATGGACCCGACCCTCTGGCGTGACCTGCCAGACCGCAGCGCCGTATTCATGGCGCGCGCCGCTGGCCTCGAAGTCACGCGCCAACTCGCGGCCAGCAGCATAGTCAGGACCCAGGACATCGCAGCGCCCGGTCGTTGCCGATGTCACCGCGCGATAGATCTGCCCGCCCGGTGCGGCCTGTTCGTCGAGAACCACGACCGACAGACCTGCCGAGCGCGCGGTCAGGGCTGCAGCCATGCCGGCCGGCCCGGCACCGACGATGGCCAGTTCGATCGGCTCATCCAGCATCAACAGCTCCCCCGGCCGCGAGCATGCGGGCACCCATTTGCGTGCGGATTTTCATGCCTTCGCGCACCGTTGTCAGGCAGGCCTGGCGGTTCTGCAGGCCATCGATTTCCAGCAGGCATTCAAAGCAGACACCCATCATGCAATAGGGGCCGCGCGGCGCTGCGGAGACCGGCGTCTCCCGGAAGATCTGCACACCCCCGACCAGCAAAGCAGCCGCCACCGATTGGCCGGCCGGCACCTGCAGCGGCCGTCCATCGAAGAAAATTTCGACCCGGCTTGCTGCGTTTTCCGACAAGGTTCTGAAGGCAGGGGTGTCACTCATGAGGGCTCAATTGACGTACATCGGACGGGCCAGGCCACGGCTGAAGCGCGCGGCAGTGAATTCGCTGATCTCGGCCGGAACCGAGCCGCCAGCAATCCAGGGCGCCACCCGCAGCGCATGCGCGGCTGCAAGCGTCACGCCGCTGTGACAGGTGACCACATAAGCGCCGGGGTGAAGGGTCGACTGCTCGTAAAGGGGAAACCCGTCGGGCGTCATCACCCTCAATGCGCCCCAGGCGCGCACCAGGTTGACATCCCGCAGCAAGGGAAATGACTTGACCGCGCGGCGGGCCATGAACTGCAGCACATCGGTGGTGGTGCGGTCGTCGAAGCCGACATCCTCGACCGAGTCGCCGATATGCACGGCGCCCTCATCCGTCTGGCGCAGCTTGTTGGTCGGGTAATCGAGAAATTTCCGCAGCCGCTCGGTCACCAACACCTGGCCTCGGGTCGGCACCACTGGCGCGTAGAGGCCGACCTGCTCGGCCAAGTCCCGGTTACCCAACCCGGCGGCCAGCACGATCTTGCCAGCCCGGTAGTTGACCGGGCCGCAACTCACGCGGAAACCCTTGTCATCCGAGGCTTCGATCTTTCCGGCATGGGCGGCATGACAGATCCGCACGCCCATTTGCCGGCAGGCCTGCAGCAAGGCAAGATAGAGCTTGAGCGGGTTCACATGCCCATCCATCGGTGTGAAGCTCGCACCGACAACCTCAGGGCCGATCGCCGGGAGCCGTTGGCGCAGCGCCTGCTGGTCGAGCATTTCGAAGGGATAGTCGCCGCACACGGCTTTCTGGATGGCAAGCAGGCTTTGCTCGCGTTCGAGCAGTTCGGCCTCAGAAAGACATAGACATAAGCCCCCTGGCTGTTGCAAATTGACGTCGACCCCGGTCTCGGACAACAACTGACTGGCAAAACCTGGCCAGAGTCTGGCCGCATCCCGGCTCCAGGCCGAATACTGGGGCATGCTGATGCCCTTGTTCTGCACCCAGATCAGGCCGAAGTTCCCGCGGGTGGCACGCAAGGCCTTGTCATCTTCGTCAAGCACGATCACGCTGGCGCCCGAGCGCGCCAGGCCATAGGCGATCGAGGCGCCTACCAGGCCACCGCCCACCACGATGCAGTCAGAGCTCAATCCGGCATCGGCCATCAGTCCACCTTGATGCCGACCGAACGCACCACCGCGCCCCAACGGGCCATGTCGCTGTTGACGACCCGGCTGAATTCTTCCGGGCTGGAGGGTGCGGCCTCCATGCCCATCTTGCTGATCGCCTCGCGCACGGCAGGTTGGGCCAGCACTTGACCGATTTCCGCAGCCAACCGGTTCACGACCGCTACCGGCGTACCGCCGGTGGTGAAAACGCCATACCAAGTGAGCACCTCATACCCTGGCAGCCCGGATTCGATCACCGTCGGGGTGCTGGCCAGCATCGGCACGCGATTGGCGCTGGTCACCGCAATGATTCTGGCGCGATTGGTCTGTGCACCGGCAATCGCCGAAGGCAGACTGGCAAAAGTCAGCTGCGCCTGACCGCCCATCACATCTTGCATCGCAGGCGCATCGCCACGGTAGGGAATATGGGTCATGGCAACACCGGCCATGCTCTTGAAGAGCTCAGCTGCCAGGTGCGAACCGGTGCCATTGCCCGGCGAAGCCACATTCAGTTGCCCGGGATGGGCTTTCGCATAGGCGATCAATTCCTGGACATTTTTGACCGGCAGCGCATCGTTGACGACAATGGCGATGGCCGACTTGGCGACCATCGTGACCGGTTGGACGTTCTTGACCGGGTCGTAGGGAAGTTTGTCGTAGATCGCTGGCGCGATTGCTTGTCCGCCGGTCGAGCCGAGCAACAGCATTTGCCCGGTCGCCGGCGCCTTCGCGAGTTCGGCAGTTGCGACGGTACTGCCGCCGCCGGGCTTGTTTTCGACGATCACCGTCGACTTGATCTGCGCCTGCAACGGCGTCGCAATCACTCTTGCGATGACGTCATTGGCCCCGCCAGGCGCGAACCCGACCACCATCCTGATCGGCGCTGGCGGCAAGTCCTGGGCGAATGCCAGGCTCCCAGCGGCGCAGAGCAGGACGGACGAAACAGCTTTGCAAAAAGTCATGGCGTTCATGCGGAACTCCTGTGATCAGTGGCGGGATGGGCGAGGGTCAAGCTGGGGCAGGGATGATCAGCGCGCGCAGCGATCGCTTCAGCTCAAGCCGCGCCTGTGCGAAGGCATGGCTGCGTTCAAGGTTGGCCTGCTGTTCGAGCGCGCATTCCTTGAGCAAAAGGGCGGCTCGCTCCAGCACGATGGCCGGCGCAGGTCCGCCGCCAAAGGTTCTGCTGCTGACGCTGCGGGCGGGGTCCAGACAATCGCGCACCGCCTGATCTCCCAGTTCCAGACGCCGGCCGATCTGCGCCAAAGCGGCCTCGTCGACCATCTCCGAGCTGATCTGATGCGCAGCCAGCAAACGGGTCATGGCAGACCTGACCACGGCACCCACCACATGATGGGCCTCGCGGAACGACAAGCCCGAAGTTCGCACCAGCGCATCGGCCAGATCCGTGGCTGCACAGAAATCCTCACGGGCCCGGCGCAGCATCGCTTCTTCATTGGGTATGGCCGTGCGCAGGACCAGATCGAGCATCTTGAGGACATGCAGCGATTCGTCGCCCGCCTCCCACAAACTGCGCATGGTTTCACGGCTGCCATCGCCGGTATGGGTGAAATTCACGCCCTTCATGGTCGCCATCGCGGCCATCAACAGGCCCACCAGGTGGCCTGCCTTGCCCTTCAGATATTCAAGCACCACCGGGTTTTTCTTCTGCGGCATCATGCTCGAGGTACCCGCCACGCTGTCCGGGAAATCCACCAGACTGAACTCATGCGTGCACCAGACATAGAAGTCCTGGGCGATCCGGCTTGAACCAATGCCGGCGATGGCCATCGCCGACATCAATTCGAGTGCGAAATCACGTGAGGCTACGGCGTCGAGCGAATGGGCCGCAGCTTTGCTGAAGCCGAGCAGGCGGGCACTTTCTTGCTGCAGGATCGGAAACGATGTGCCGGCAATTGCCCCGGCTCCCAGCGGGCAAAGGTCGAGGCCGGCTTGCAATTGCCGGATGCGCGTGATGTCCCGGCCGAGTGCTTCGGCCAGGCCCAACAGGTAAAAACCAAAGGTGATCGGCTGAGCCGGCTGCAGATGGGTATAGCCCGGCATGACCACCTGGGCATGCCGGATCGCCCCCTCAAGCGCCGTGCAACGGGCAGCGCATAAGCCGTCGATCAGGCTGACGGCGAGCTGGCGCGCCCGCATCCTGTCCAGCGTTGCCAGAATGTCGTTGCGGCTGCGGGCCACATGCAAGCAACCGCCAAGATGAGCCCCGGCCAAGCGCATCAGCTGGGCTTCGAAGTTGAAGTAGGCATCCTCGAGCGCCGGGTCAAGCGGCACTGCGCTGGCGCCCTCGGCTTCCATCCGCAACAGGGCCTGGGCCAGCCCGGATGCGTCCTCATCAGAAAGCAGGCCGGCCCGGTGCAGCATCAACAGATGCGCCTGGTTGATGTCACCGAGGTACTCAAAGCCCGAGGGAAAGTCTCTCGCCAGGCGGGGCGCGTAAATATGTTCACACACCTCGGGGGCCGTGGACTCGGTCAACCTGCGGCTTACTTTTGACTTGTTCACCAAATCAGTATCGCAAGCGAGGAAAATGCAGTCAAATACCGACTTTCTCAAGCTTCATGCAATTTTGATATGGAGCATCAGACCGGGGTGATCTCTTGGACTTCAAGCAAATCGAGGCCTTTCGCTCCGTCATGCTGACCCGGTCGATGACTTTGTCAGCGGCACAACTGCATACCTCCCAGCCCAATATCAGCCGACTGATCACAAAGTTGCAGCGCGAACTGGACCTCAAGCTGTTCGCAAGGGTCGGGCTCAGGTTGGTGCCAACCCCCGAGGCAGAAGCCCTGTATGTGGAAGTGGAACGGACCTTTGTCGGCTTGCACAACATCCGCGATGCTGCGACCGCGATCAAGGCTTTGGGGACGGGCGGTCTCAGGATCGGTGCCTCGCCGGCTTTGGCCATCGGTGTCCTGCCGCATGCGATCCAGTCGTTTCGCATCGCGCACCCGGATGTGCTGATCCGCGTTCACACCAGCGACTCGGCCACAGTCTGCAAATGGGTTGCCTCCGGTTTTTGTGATTTCGGTCTGGCTTCCTATGTGCCCGATTTGCAAGAGGTCAAGGAGCGGCTGCTGTACCGCGAAAACGGACTCTGCATCGTTCCTGCAAAGCACCGACTGGCATCGAAGCAACTGATCAGGGCCAAGGATCTGGACGACGAGTCATTCATTTCGCTGGGCAGCGGCGACGAAAGCCGCAGCAAGGTCGACGCTGCATTCAAGCCTGGCAGCCGCCGCATGAACCTCGAAACGCCTTATGCGGCCACCATCTGCACGATGGTAGGCATGGGCCTGGGCGTCAGCGTCGTCAACCCGCTGGTGGTCAGGACCTTGCAGATGCCCCGGGTGAAAGCAATTCGCTTCGAACCGGCGGTGGAATTCAGGGTCTATTCGGTCCATGCCCGCCAGCGCATCGAGCAGGCCTTGTGCGCCGAATTCCTCAGTTGCCTCGCCCAGGTCTTCGAACGCCCGGACAGCGCCATTGCGCCGATGGCCTGAAGCCGTCCGTCGTGGGCATTGATGCATCAACCTGGTGCATCAATCCTGGCTGTGGCGATGCTTTGTGGCCAGAACTGCCGCTCAGCAACGGAACGCCAGCTGTTGGCGCAGAACTTGCAAGGTCAGAATTGATCTGACCCGACCGGGTTGGAAGGCCCCACAATCGCCATCGCCACTGTTGTTTGTCAATTTCCCTTTTACCGAGGATTTCTTGATGCCCTACACCAATCAACTCCGCAGCAGCCTCGCGGCGGCCCGCGGATGGTAATCCTCGGGCCCAGTCAAGCCGAGATGGCACACCAGACCGATGAATATTGCCATGTCGACCGGATCGCTGAAGCCACCACCTTGTTCAACGACCTGATCAAGGACTGGAACGGGACAGCTTGATGAAAAACCTGCACCAGTTGCAAGCTTGGCAAGCCGCAGCGCTGCTGGCGAGGCGCGAGATCAGCGCGGTCGATCTGATGCGCGCCTGCCTAGCCCAGATCGAGCTGCGCGAAGCCGAGGTCCACGCCTTTGCGCATCTCGACGCCGACGCGGCGCTGGCGCATGCCAGGGCACTCGACGCTGGTCCGCTGCGCGGCCTGCTGCATGGTCTGCCGCTGGGGGTGAAAGACCTGATCGATACGACCGGGATGCCGACCAGTTACGGTTCAGCGCTTTACGCCGGGCACCAACCGGTGGCCGATGCTGCCGTCGTGGCGCTGTGCCGCGAGGCCGGCGCCTTGCTGCCGGGCAAGACGGTCAGCACCGAATTCGCCTATTTCCAGCCCGGCCCCACGGTCAACCCACACAGCCAGGCCGGCAGCCCGCATACACCGGGCGGATCGTCGAGCGGATCGGCCGCCGCGGTTGCTGCCTGCATGCTGCCGCTGGCGCTGGGCACACAGACTGCCGGGTCAATCATCCGGCCGGCCGCCTATTGCGGCGTGGTCGGCTACAAGCCGAGCCTGGGCCTGGTGCCGCGCGCCGGGGTGAAAAGCCTGTCTGAAGCGCTCGACGTCATTGGCGGATTCGGCCGCAGCGTGCGCGATGTCACCCTGCTCGGCGCGGTGCTGAGCGGCGATATGCGTATGCCCGAGGCCCTGCCAGCGGACTTCCGGCCAAACATCGGCTTGTGCCGCGGGCCTGAATGGCATCTTGCCGATGCTGATATGGGACAGGCTTGGGAGCTGGCGGTGAAGCGCCTGGCGCCTCATGCCAGTCTGGCCGACCTCGCGCTGCCACCAGCGCTCCATGGCCTGGTCGCTTTGCAAAAATCAGTGATGGCTTTCGAGATGGCGCGGGCCTTGAGCCATGAGCGGGTGCAGCACCGGGACCGCCTCAGCGTCAGGCTGCTGGCCCTGCTCGATGAAGGCATGACCATCGGCGGCGACCAGCATCTGCGCGAACTTGTCGCCACCGCGGCAGCGCAGCGCGTGGTCGATGCACTGTTCGACCGCTTCGATGTGATCCTGGCGCCGAGCGCTACCGGCGAGGCGCCTGCTGGCATCAGCGCCACCGGCGACCCGGTGTTCTGCCGCGGCTGGACCTTGCTCGGTCTGCCCTGCGTGCATCTGCCCTTCACCCAAGGCCGCCTGGGCCTGCCGATCGGGCTGCAACTGGTGGGCCGTTGGGGGCAGGACAAATCCTTGCTGGCGCTTGCCCATCAATTGCATGAATGGTTGAAAAACGAATGACGGCCTTGCTCGAAGTGCGCGAGTTGCGCACTCATTTCAGGACTGATGACGGCGAGTTCCCGGCGGTTGACGGCATCAGCTTTTCGGTCGAAGCCGGCCGTACCCTGGCCATCGTCGGCGAGTCGGGTTGCGGCAAGAGCGTGACCTCGCTGTCGATCATGGGCCTGGTGCCCAACCCGCCCGGTTTCATCAAGGGCGGGTCGATCCGCTTCGAGGGCCGCGAGCTGGTCGGCGCGCCTGAAGCCGAGCTGCAAGACCTGCGCGGCAACGGCATCGCGATGATCTTCCAGGAACCGATGAGCTCGCTGAACCCGGTCTTCACGATCGGCGAGCAGATCGTCGAAGGCCTGCTGCGGCACCGCAAAATTGGCCGCGCCGAAGCGAAAGAGCGGGCGCTCGAGATGCTGCGCAAGGTGCGCATGCCGGCGCCCGAACAGCGCTTTGCCGAGCATCCGCACAAGCTGTCGGGCGGCATGCGCCAGCGCGCGATGATCGCGATGGCCTTGGCTTGCGAGCCGCGCCTGCTGATTGCCGACGAGCCGACGACCGCGCTCGATGTGACGATCCAGGCGCAGATCCTCGCCTTGATGCGCGGGTTGCAGCAGGAGACCGGCGCCGCGATCATCCTGATCACCCATGATCTCGGTGTGGTCGCCGAAGTCGCCGATGAAGTGCTGGTGATGTATGCCGGCCGGGTGGTCGAGCGCGCGCCGGTGCAGACCTTGTTCGAGGCGCCGCAGCACCCCTACACGATCGGTCTGCTCGGCTCGATACCGCGCCTGGACGGACAGCTCGACCGGCTGGCATCGATCGAAGGCCAGGTGCCGAGCCCGCTGCGCCGGCCGGCCGGCTGCAGCTTTGCCGAGCGCTGCCCTTTTGCCGACGCCCATTGCCATGCCCAGGCGCCGGCATTGCAGCAAGTCGGCACTGACCATTTCTCGGCCTGCTGGAAAGCGCCGCTTGACCCGCAGGTCTTGATGGCGAACTGGCCGGAGACTGCATGAATCAGCCCTTGCTCGAAGTGACCGGTCTGGTCAAGCATTTCCCGATCCGCCAGGGCCTGTTCGGCCGTGTCAGCGGTGCAGTGCGCGCGGTCGATGGCGTCGACTTCAGCCTCGCGCGTGGCGAGACGCTCGGCATCGTCGGCGAATCGGGTTGCGGCAAATCGACGTTGGGCCGCTTGGTGCTGCGCTTGATCGAGCCGACGGCGGGCCGCGTCAGCTTCGGCGGCCAGGACCTCGGCAGCCTCGACGCTGATGCGCTGCGCGCCAGGCGACGCTCGATGCAGATCATTTTTCAGGACCCTTATTCGTCGCTGAATCCACGCATGACGGTCGGCCAGACCTTGACCGAGCCGCTGCTGCTGCATGGCCTGCATCAGGGGCGGCATGCTGAGCGGGTGGCCGAGTTGCTGCGCATCGTCGGCCTGGCTCCCGAGCACAAGCAGCGCTATCCGCATCAGTTCTCGGGCGGCCAGCGGCAGCGCATCGGCATCGCGCGGGCGCTGGCGGTCGAGCCTGATTTGATCGTCTGCGATGAAGCGGTCTCGGCCCTCGATGTGTCGGTGCAGGCACAGGTGGTCAACCTGCTGCAGGACCTGCAACAGCAGTTCGGCATCGCCTATCTGTTCATCGCCCATGACCTGGCGGTGGTGAAACATATCGCCACCAGGATCGCGGTGATGTACCTCGGCCGCATCGTCGAAATCGGCGACAAGGAGGCCTTGTTCGCCGCGCCGCGCCACCCCTACACGCAGGCGCTGCTGGCGGCGATTCCGCTGCCCGAGCCAGGGCTGCAGCGGCAGCGCTTGCTGCTGGCCGGCGATGTGCCGAGCCCCGTTAATCCGCCTGCGGGCTGCCATTTCCACACCCGCTGCCCCTACGCGCAGGCGCTCTGCGCCCAGGCAACGCCGCGCCTGGAAGCTGCAGGGGCCGATGCATCACAGGCCGTCGCTTGCCATTTCTGGCGCGAGCTGCCGGCTGCAGCGGTACTGCCCCCGAGGCCGGCCATGACGGCCGCCCGGCTGCGGCTGGCCAGGCTGCAGTCGGCCTTCATCCCCAGCGCGGTCTGAGCTATCGTTTCAATCTTTCAACCGAGGTCAACGCCATGAAAAACAGCACCAGAACCATCATCGCCGCCTTGCTGCTACCCCTGGCAGTGCATGGGCAGACCTTGCGCGTCGGGCTGGCTGAAGACCCCGATGTGCTCGACCCGAGCCTGGCGCGCAGCTTTGTCGGCCGGGTCGTTTTCGCCGCACTGTGCGACAAGTTGTTCGACATCGACGAGAAGCTCGCGATCGTGCCGCAACTGGCCACCGGCTATGAATGGTCGGCCGACAGCAAAGCGCTGACGCTGAAACTGCGACCCGGCGTGACCTTCCATGACGGCGAGAAGTTCGATGCGGCGGCGGTCAAGTTCAATCTCGAGCGCCACAAGACCATGCCCGGGTCGAACCGCCGCGGCGAGTTGGCGCCGGTGAGCAGCGTCGAGGTGATCGATGCCGCCACCGTCAAGCTGAACTTGTCGGCGCCGTTTTCGCCGCTGCTGGCCCAACTGGCCGACCGCGCCGGCATGATGGTCTCGCCCAAAGCGGCGCTGGCCGCGGGCGAGAAGTTCGGCTTGAAGCCCGTCTGCTCGGGCCCGTTCAAGTTCGTCGAGCGGGTGGCGCAGGACCGCATCCTGTTCGAGCGTTTCGGCGCTTACTGGAACAAGGACGCGGTGCATTTCGACAAGGTCATCTACACGCCGATTCCCGATGCGACCGTGCGCTTGGCCAATCTGAAATCGGGCCAGCTCGACTTCGCCGAGCGCCTGGCACCGAGCGACATGGAGAAGCTGCAGTCTGACAAGAAGCTGAAGATCTCGCGCATCACCGAAATCGGTTACCAGGGCATCACGATCAATATCGGCAAGAGCGAGCTGGCGCAGAAGAACCCGCTGGGCCGCAGCGCGCTGGTGCGCGAAGCGTTCGAGTTGTCGCTTGACCGCCAGGGTCTGGCCCAGGTGGTGATGGACAACGAGGCGACCGTGGGCAACCAATGGGTGCCGCCGACCAACAGCTATTACGCCAAGAACATGCCGATGCCCAAACGCGACATCGCGCGCGCCAAAGCGCTGCTGAAGGAGGCCGGCGTGCCGCGCCCGAGTTTCACGCTGGTGACGCCGACGACCTCGGACGCGCAGCGACTGGCGCTGGTGGTGCAGGCGATGAGCCGCGAAGCCGGTTTCGACGTGAAGATCCAAGCGGCTGAATTCGCCACCTCGCTGAACATGGCCGACAAGGGCGAGTTCGAAGCCTATGTACTGGCCTGGAGCGGCCGCGCTGACCCTGATGGCAATCTGTTCAGCTTCTATGGCTGCAAGCAGCCCTTGAACTACGCCGGCTATTGCGATGCTGAAACAGAGAGCCTGCTGAACCAGTCACGTGCGCAGCGCGATCCCGCCCTGCGCAAGAAGTTGTTCGAGCAGATTGCCGCGCGCGTCATGAAAGAGCGCGCCATCATCTATGTCTACCACCGCAACTGGCTCTGGGCTTACAGCAACAAGCTGGCCGGCGTGCGCAATATTCCTGATGGTCTGCTGCGCGTGACCGGCTTGACTCTGGCGCCATGAAGATTTGCTTGTCGCACTGATGTTTGATTTCCTCGTCAAACGACTTGCCAGCATCCTGCCGACGCTGGTTTTCGTCTCGATGCTGATCTTCGGCCTGCAGCAGTTGCTGCCCGGCGATCCGGCGCTGATCCTCGCCGGCGAAGACCAGGATCCCACGGTGGTGGCTTATCTGCGCGTCAAGCTGCACCTGGATGAGCCGTTGCCGATGCGCTATGCCTATTGGGTCGATGGCGTGCTGCATGGTGACCTGGGCGAGTCGATCCGCACGCAGCAACCGGTACTCGAGCTGATCGGGCAGAAACTGCCGGTGACCTTGGAGCTGGCGCTGCTGGCTTTTGCGATTGCGCTGCTGATCGGCATCCCGGCCGGCATTATCTCGGCGGTCGGCCGCGGCACGGCCTGGGACTATGGCGCCAATTTGTTCGCGCTCTGGGGCTTGTCGACGCCCAACTTCTGGCTCGGCATCCTGATGATTCTGCTGTTCTCGGTACAGCTCGGCTGGCTGCCGGCTTCGGGCTATATCAGCCCCTTCGAGGATCTCGGCGCCAACCTGCGCGCGATGATCATGCCGGCCTTCGTGCTGGGCAATGCGATCGCCGCCGTGCTGATGCGGCATACGCGCAGCGCGATGCTGCAAGTGCTCGCCAGCGACTATGTACGCACGGCGCGCGCCAAAGGTCTGAGCGCTCGCACGGTCGTACTCAAGCATGCCTTGCGTAATGCGCTGACGCCGATCATCACGCTGGGCGCGCTGGAACTGGGCACCCTGCTGTCGGGTGCGGTGCTGACCGAGCAGGTCTTCACCATTCCCGGCTTCGGCAAGCTGATCGTTGACTCGGTGTTCAACCGCGACTACTCGGTCGTGCAAGGCGTCGTGCTGGTCACCGCCAGCGCCTATATCCTGCTGAATCTGCTCGCCGACATGGCTTACTTCCTGGTCAATCCGAGGCTCAGGACATGAGCGCAGCAACGGCAGCAACGGCCGCGCATGAGGATGCACATGAGGCCGGACCCTGGCAGCTTGGCTGGCGCCGCTTGAAGCGCCGCCGCGGCGCACTGCTCGGCCTGATCGTCGTCCTGCTGTTCATCGCCATGGCCTTGTTCGCGCCCTGGATTGCGTCGCAGGATCCGATCGCCACCGACTGGGGTGCGATCCGCAAAGCACCCAGCGCCGCCCATTGGTTCGGCACCGACGAGATCGGTCGCGACATGCTGTCGCGCGTGGTCTGGGGCACAAGAGCGTCGCTAGCGGCCGGCGTCGTGTCGGTCTCGATTTCGCTGCTGCTGGGCGTGCCGATCGGACTGGCGGCAGGTTTTCTCGGCGGCTTCACCGACGGCCTGATCTCGCGCATCACCGATGCCTTCCTGGCCTGTCCCTTCCTGATTCTGGCGATCGCGCTGGCGGCCTTTCTGGGGCCGAGCCTGACCAACGCGATGATCGCGATTGGCGTCTCAGCGACGCCGATCTTCGTGCGGCTGACCAGGGCGCAGGTGCTCAACATCAAGGTCGAGGATTACATCGAGGCCGCGCGTGCAGTGGGCAACCCGCCGCTGCGCATCGCCTTGCGTCATGTGCTGCCCAATATCACCGCGCCGCTGATGGTGCAGGCCACGCTGGCGATCGCCTCGGCGGTGATCGCCGAAGCCAGTCTGTCCTTCCTCGGCCTGGGCCAGCAGCCACCGGCGCCAAGCTGGGGCAGCATGCTCAACACCGCCAAGAACTTCATCGACAACGCACCCTGGATGGCGATCTGGCCCGGCTTGGCGATCTTTGCGCTGGTGCTGTCATTCAATCTGCTCGGAGATGGGCTGCGCGACGCGCTCGATCCCCGTCAGCAATAAATGGCGACTTTTTGATAGATGAATATCGATTAGTCGCGACTTTTGTTCAATCTTCTGCAAGATAGTCGGCTGATCGCATCAGCCAGGACCTCAGCCGCATCGAATTGCGGCCGGCGGCGGCCTGGTTGAACGGTCTGGCGGCCTGAGTCGACCGACGATCAGGCCATCTTGATGACGAGACCCTGACCTGTTGGCAACTCCATCACATGTTGGCCGCGCTCGTTCATGAAAGCCAGTTCGGCCGACATCTGATTCCTGTTGCTCATCCAGCCGAAATCATCAAAAACGATAAAGCCCCCGGGAGTCACTTTATCGAACAGATGTTCAAGCGCCAGCATCTCGGCTTGTTCCGAGTTCATGTCGATATGCAAGAAGGCAATTTTCTCAGGGACTGCCACTTTAAAACTGTCCGGTACGGTGCCACGGACGATATTGACATTACCGAATTTCGAGAACTTTTCACAAACTCCGTTATATATCAAATCCTTGTCATGCCCGGTATAATCCCAAGCAATACGCTCCGCCTCGGTGGAGGTTTCTTCGGGAAGCCCCTCGAAAGTGTCATAAAGATAGGCTTGACGCGGAAGATCTTGAAAATCCAGGTAATCAAAAAGCACGCCTGAACAGAAGCCTTTGAATACCCCGCATTCAACAAAGTCACCTTCAATATTCAATGAATTCTTGGCCGCCCATGCCAGCGTGTGCAAGCGCCACAGCAGGCTCAGCTCCTGATCGCTCTGGACTGCAGCCGAAAAACAAGCCATAAACTTCTTGTCTCTCTTGAATGACATGTTGCGGCCGATGGTTATCAGCATGTCATTGGCGTAGAACTGACCTTTGAAGATGTCAGCAATTACCGTCATCGCCTGTTGCATCTCGCTCAATCTACTGGTTGGAATTCCGTAAAACATTGATTTTCACTCCTTGAAAATTAATCTTTTCAAATATATTTTCGATGTATTTTCAACCGCGAAAATTCGAACCAGTTATTCCTGAGACTGCCGCGGGCAGCCAGCATTGCATCAGCCGATCCAGCCCAGGTCTTTTTCGATCTCGAGGTCCTGCAGGCGGGCGAATACCCTTGCCATGCCCGCTTCCCCGAACTGCCGGGTCAGCATCAGGAACTTGTCGCGCAGGTCGGCCTGCGAGAGCGGTTTTTCGGGCGTGCCCGAGAACGCCGTGGTGCGGATCTGGTGCTGACGCCCGTCCTTCAGGGTGATCGTGACGACGCTGGTCATGTCGGAGCGGTTCTCGGGCGGCGGCAGTTCGACCATCTTGACGCGGGCTGCCAGGCCCATGATCCGCGCATCGGCAATCGCTGATTCATCGAACGAGCGCGGATCGACCGGATTGCGATACAGCGCCAGCGCGACGCAGAACGGGATGCTGTACTGGCCCAGCAGGATGTCCTTGGGCTGCGCGATGCTGTTCACGCGCACGGCACGCGAGGTGGTCTGCACAGTGATTTCAGCCACATCGTCGCCGCTGAAACGGTGTTCGGTTTTCAATGCCAAGGTGCCCTCGACCGGCGTATGCGCGGTGATATGACAGGCGTAGCGCTTGAGCATGATGGTTCTGGTCTGCCATTCACTGCCCAGTCCATGGGTCAGCGCATTCATGTCGTAGTCGCGGCAGAAGACGCGCAGGAAACCAAACTCGCCCTCCAGGCTGGTGCTGGGACTGGTGAAACCTGCTTCGGCCAGTCGCACCGCGAGCACGCCTGATTCAGCCGCGCGGCCCAGATGCAGGCGCTTGACCATGCCGCCATTGCCGGCCTTGGCAAATTCAAGCAAACCGCCAGCAGTCGACGCAGCGATGCCGATCGCATGCTGGGTCTTGTCGGCGCTGAGTCCCAGCAAGCGCGCATTGCCGATCGCCGCGCCGAAAGGCCCGGTGGTTCCCGGCGCATGAAACCCATGCTGCTCCTGGCTATGTTTGGTCGCATGTCCGATCCGGATCATGACTTCGACTCCGGCGACAAAGGCGGTGATCAAGTCACGCCCATTGGCGCCGGTCTCCTGGCCGACTGCGAGCAGCGAGGCAAACACCGTCGCACCCGGATGCGAACCGGAATTGGGCTTGGTCAGGTTATCGAGTTCGAACGCATGGGCGAACGCACCGCTGGTCAGCGCCGCCATCGGCGCATGCACCAGGGTGTTCTTCATACCCAGGATCTTGCTCTTGCCGCCTGGACCGTTGGCTTGCGCATATTGCGCAATCATCTTGCTCCAGGGCAACTCGCTGCCATACATGATCGTGGCCACCGTGTCGGTGATGACCTGCTTGGCGCGGTTGATGACATCCTGCGGAATGTCATCATAGCGCAGCCTGGACGCATATTCAGCCAACTGGCGGGTCTGGCCGGCAGCGACGCCAACAGCGCCCGGATTTTCAGCCGCCGAGGCAGTTGCGGGCAGGACCAAACCGACCAATGGCGACGCCGCCGCAAGGCCGGCTGCACCGCTCAGGAACTGGCGTCTTGGATTGGTTTCATTCATCGGGATTCCTCTTGTTTTTTGTTGGCAATGCAATCAATCGGGCGCTTGCAGCAGGCTCACCAGTTGCTTTGCATCGGGTGCTTGTTCAAGCTGCCAGACCGCGGCGCAAAGCAAGCTCGACTGCTCTTGGCCGAGTACCGGCACCAGCAGTTCCAGGCTCTTTTCCTGCAGTTCCTGCCTGGTCATCGGATTGGCCGGCGTGCCGCGGACGGCCTGCGTATGCTCGCGCAGGGTTTCGCCGCTGTTCAGCAACAACTCGACGATGCCCTGGCGGCTGGGCATCGCACGCGACAACTCATCATCGCCGCGCAGGGTGATGCCGGCACGCACGGCGAGCACCTCCGGATCCTGCATGCGCGCCCGGTCATGGGCCGAGTTGAAGCCCATCCGGCCGTCGACCAGCATGGCAGCGAGCAGATGCTGCAGGCAAATTTCAGGCATCTCGCGGTTGTCGACGATCGTCAGCGAATGATGGGGAATGGCGACATTGATCGCCCGCACATCGGCCGCTTTGAGCCGATGGCGGCGCAACAGGCTGTCGAGCGCATCGAGTGGCGCCTGGATCGGTGAGCCGACGGTCCAGCGCTTGATGCTGGTGGCGAGGATTTCATAGCGCGAACCGAGCTCGCGTCCGAGCGCACCGCGGTCCGGGTCGACGCCATAGGCATCGTAGAAGCAGCGCTCACCCGAGAACACATCCTCGACACCGGTGAAGCCCAGCGCCACCATCATCGCTGCGCTGATCCCGTTGCGCGCTGCCATGCCGCCGAAGTCGAAAGCCTTCTCGACATGGTCCTTGTCGCGCATCCAGCAGGACACGCCCGAGGCCTGCTGCGCCGCATAGGACATCAGATAACGCGCTTGCACGGCATCGACGCCGGCCAATGCGCCTGCGGCCGCAGCCGCGCCGAAGGTCGGGCCGAAGGTATGGGTCGAATGCCCGGCGGCGCGAAACGGGTAGGGGTCGAGCGACAGCGTCAACCGGCAGCAGACGTCATAGCCGAGCGTCATCGCGCGCAATATCGCCGTGCCGCTGCTGCCGTAAAGCTCGGCCGCTGCCAACATCGCAGGGACGATGCCGCAACCCGGGTGGGTCAAGGACTCGGCATGCGAATCGTCGGTCTCGTCGGCATGGGCAAACATGCCGTTGGCCAGCGCGGCGTTGATCGCGGTGCTGCGCAAGTTGGTGCCGGCCAGCAAGGCCTGCGGTGCAGCCGCCCCCTGCGCCTTGACGAAAGCAATGGCCTGACGACCGGCCAGCAGGCGCGACCCCGAAACCATCGAGGCCAGGGTGTCGAGCAGGTGAAATTTGGCCTTCTCGATGACCTCATCAGGCAAATCGATGCTGAGGGCTCGAGCGATATAGGCCGCCAGGGCCGGCGTTGGCGTGATCTTGCCGTCGACCCATGTCTGCGGCTCATTGTTTGTCGGATGGCTCATGCGCAAAGTTCAATCAGTTGACGAACATCATCGAGCATGGTGAGCCCGAAGGCCAACTCGACCACCTGGCCCGCCTTGGCAGCCCCAATGACGGGCAGGGCGTTGGCGAGAAATTTGGCGGTCAGCGCGGCATCCGACATCGGATTGAGCACCGTGCCGCTGGCATGTTCGACATGTACGCGCTGCACCTGGCCGTCCCGCACCAACTCGGCCACAGCCTCGTCCCGGCGCAGGCCGGCATCGACGCGGACGGTGATCTTGCGACTCACCGAAGTCACCCGCGGATCCTGTACCCGCTGATCGCTGTACTGGGCGATGCCGGCCTCGCCATCGATCAAGGCCACGGCGGCACTGTGATAAATGCTGAATTTGGAATGCAGGCCGGTGGTCGGCGCGACCGTGCCGGTGATCGACACTACCAGCGGGTTGACCCAGAGCGTGATGCTGTCGATATGGTCCGGGTCGAGCGGACCCTGCTGGCGCAGGCCGATCATCGCGTCGATCGCCGGATGCAGCACCACGCCGCAGGCGTAAGGCTTGTGGCCGTTGCCGAGGATCTGCCATTCGGCGCCGAGCGAGGCCGTCATCTGCTCGGGCGTTGCCACATCGCTGTAGATGCGCGCAAAGCCACGCTTGCCTTCGATGATTTCAGCGCTACTGTCGAAACCCTGCTCTGCCAGCAGCGCGGCCAGCAGGCCGTTGGAGGCAGCGCGGCCGGCATGAAACGACTTGCACATCGTGCCTCGGTTCTGCTGCATGCCCGCAGCCTGGGTGCCGGCAATGCCCAGCGCATGGGTGATCGCCGGCGCGTCCAGTTGCTGCAGCTTGGCGACTGCGGTAGCGGCAGCGAATGTCCCCAAGGTGCCGGTCAGATGCCAGCCGCCCGGATGATGGCCTGGCGCCGAGCGACCGACGCGAATGCCGGCTTCAAAGCCGCAAACATAGGCGAGGATCAAGTCCTGCCCCGAGGTCACCCGGCGCTCGGCAGCTGACAGCAAGGCCGCCAGGATCGGCGAGCTCGCATGCAGCACGACGCCGCCCATATGGGTGTCGTCGAAATCGAGCAGATGGCCCATCTGGCCGTTGACCAGCGCCGCATCGCCATGCGACAGCTGCAACGCCCGGCCCAGCACCGTTGCCTTCGGACTGCTGCCCATCGACTCGAGCACCGTGATGGTTTTGTCGAGCGTCTTGTGCGCGCTGGCAGCGAGGGCGCAGCCAAGCCAGTCAAGCAGACCACGGCTTGCCGCATGGACTGCTGCAGCCGGCAGATCGGTGAACTTGAGGCCGGCGATGAAGGCAGCGAATTCTTCGGTGTAGGCCGGCGCATCGCCAGCCCGGATATGCATTCCCATTCGCTGCCTTACTCCACGCTGATGGTGGCCTGCCGGACCACCTCGGTCCAGCGTTTGACTTCTGCATCGAGCATCTCGCCCGCTTCCTTGGAAAGACCGCTGGCAGGTTCCATGTCGTAGACGGCCAAGCGCTGGCGCATCGCCGGCGACTGCAAAGCCGTTTGCGCGGCGGCCTGGAGCTTGCGCAGGGTTTCCGGGCTGACCTTGGCCGGCGCATACAAGCCATACCAGCCCGCCACCTCGAAATCGCGCACACCAGCTTCGGCAAAGGTCGGCAGATCGGGCAGCGCCTGAACGCGCCGGCCGGCAGTGACCGCCAGCGGCCTGAGCCGCTTGCCGGCGATCTGCGCCTTCATCTCCGACAGCGAGCCGAACATCATTTCGACTTCGCCAGCCAGCAAGGCGTTCATCGCCGGGCCGGCGCCCTTGTAAGGCACATGCACGACATCGATGGCAGTCTTGTTCTTGAACAGCTCGGCCGCCAGGTGGATCGCCGATCCCGCACCGGCTGAAGCGTAGTTGTACTTGCCCGGATTGGCTTTGGCCAGCGCGACCAACTCGGCCACCGTCCTGGCGGGGAAATCGTTCTTCACGGCCAGCACATAGGCCGACCGGCCGATCAGGCCGAGAGGCTCGAATTGCTTCGGATTGATACCCGATTTCGGATACAGCGCCGGCGCAGCCGCCAAGGCGATATTTCCGAGCAGCAAGGTATAGCCATCGGGCGCTGCATTGTTGGCCGCCATGATGCCGATGGTTCCACCCGAGCCTGGTCGGTTATCGATCACCACCGTCTGCCCGAGAGTGCGGCCGAACTCGACTGCAGTCAGGCGGGCGATGCCGTCCACCGCGCCACCGGGAGCGAACGGCACGATCAGATGCAGCGGGCGATCGGGAAATTCGGCCAGCGCTGCAGTCGCTGTCGCGGCAAGCGCCAGCGTTGCGAACCAGCGGCCGCAAAGCCGCAAGGCCGGGGCAGTGAACAGGCTTTGGGGACTGGCGGCAATCGAGAATTTCATCGGGTCTGTGCTCGCCTTGCAAGGTGAAATCTGGGTCGAACTGGCTACAGCGGCAGCATTGCCATGCAACGGTGAAGACCGATGATACTTGCATTGGTGCCAAGCAATGAGTCGCCCAATTCCAGGCCGAGGGCAGCCTGGAAATTTTCATTCTTGGTACGATCCGGCGTCTGCCAGCCGGCGGCAACGACGCCAAAAACAGGGAGCAATGGCTTGAAAATTTCGATCCTGGATGATTACTTCGAGACCGTCAGAAGCCTCGCATGCTTCAAACAAATCGATGGCCATGAAGTCAAGATCTGGCATGACCATGTGCAAGACGTCGATACCCTTGCCGAACGCTTGAAAGACACCGAAATCCTGGTGCTCATTCGTGAAAGAACGCAGATTCGCACGGCCTTGCTGGAGCGCCTGCCCAAGCTCAAGCTGATCAGCCAGCGCAGCGTGTATCCGCATATCGATGTTGATTGCTGCAGCCGGCTCGGCATCATCGTCTCTTCCTATCAACATACCGACACGCCCTGCGCGCCGGCCGCCGAACTGACTTTCGCCTTGGCGCTGTCAGCGATGCGCCAGATTCCACAGCAGATGCAGTCGCTCAAAGCCGGCAACTGGCAAATGGGCGTTGGCAGCACGATGCGCTACAAGATCTTCGGCATTTACGGTTATGGGCAGATCGGCGCCATGGTGGCCGGTTATGCCAAGGCCTTTGGCGCCGAAGTGCTGGTCTGGGGCAGCGAGGCCTCAAGGCTGAAAGCCAAGGCAGAGGGCTATGCCAGCGCCAGCAGCGTCGAACAGTTCTTTTCAGTCTGCGATGTGCTGAGCCTACATCTGCGGCTTTATCCGGCCACCCGTGGCATCGTCAAGGCTGAGCATCTGGCCTTGATGAAACCAAGCGCCTTGATCGTCAACACCAGCCGCGCTGGCTTGATCGAAAGCGGCGCGCTCGAGCAGGCGCTGGCCGCGGGCCGGCCCGGCAATGCGGCTGTCGATGTGTTTGACGCCGAGCCGCTGCGCGACACCAGCAATGCCTTGCTCAATCTGCCGCAAGTGGTCTGCACGCCGCATATCGGCTACTCGACCTTTGACCAGTATGAAATCCAGTTCGGCGATGTCTTTGACCAGATCAAAGCCTACATTGCCGGCCAGCCCAGCCATGTGGTCAACCCGGCCGTCTTGCAAAGCGCAGCGCTGCGTCGCTGATTAATCCTGCCGCTCAGTCGGCGGTCCTCATTCGACGGTCATATGGGTGTCCTGGACGATCTTCTTCCACCGGGCGCTTTCGGTCGTCATGAAGCTTGAAAACTCCGCAGGCGAGTTGCCGATGGTGTCAGCGCCCATCTCCGCCATCCTTTGTTTGAAGGCCGGATCGTTCAAGATCTGGATCAAGGTGGCGTTGAGCTTGTTGATGATCGCCGGCGGGGTTTTGGCAGGGGCCAGCAGGCCGTACCAGACATAGGCGCTGAAGCCCGGCAGCGTCTCGCTGATGGCGGGCAGATCCGGCACGACTGACGAGCGTCGTAGCGTCGTCACCGCCAGCGCTTTCATCTTGCCTTCCTTGACGAATTGCAGGCCCGCGGTGATGTCGGTAAAGGTCATCGAGACCTCCCCGGCCAGCACCGCGATATTGGCCGGGCCGGTGCCCTTGTAAGGGATATGCAGCATGTCGGCGCCGCCCATCAGCCGCATCATTTCACCGGCCAGTTGTGCCGTACCGCCAAGCCCCGAGGATGAAAAAGTCAGCTGTTTCGGGCGCGCCTTGGCCAGGTCGAGAAACTCCTTGACATTGTTCGCAGGCAGCGAAGGGTTGACCACCATCAGGGCCGGGACCTGGGCAATCAAGGTGATCGGCGCCAGATCCTTCAGCGGGTCAAAGCTGATCTGTTTCATCATGTGGGGCATCACGACCATCGGCGAGGTCGAGGCAAACAGGATCGTGTAGCCATCCGGTTTCGCCGTCACCACCGATTGAGTTCCGACGACGCCGCCGGCACCGGGCCGGTTTTCGATCACCACCGTCTGGCCGAGTCGAGCCGACAGTTGCTGCCCCAGCAGTCGCGCCACCAGATCGGTGCCGCCACCGGGCGCATAGGGACAAATCAGGCGGATGGTCCGGTCAGGATATTGCTGCGCCCAGGCGGGCTGGGCGACAAGCAGCGCCAACAAGGCGCAGAACAGGGCAAGGGCAAAACGCGGCATTTTTCTCATCTCCAGAACTCGAACCAAGCATTGAGCCATTCAAGGCCTGCCGCAGCTTACGGCCAAATCGCTGCGTTCCCGAGGCCTGGCCGAGAAATCAGATCCGGCCAGCACAGCGCGGCTGCGATAATCGCCGGTTGTCCCTGCACTGCGCGTGGCCCCGGCCTGTTCGCGCCCAAAGCCGCCATGTCCGCCCCGTCCACCGATCTGCCCAAGCGCGTCCCTTCCCAAATCGAAGGCGAAGTCCTGCGCCGCCGCACTTTTGCCATCATTTCTCACCCTGACGCGGGCAAGACCACGCTGACTGAAAAGCTGCTGCTGTTCTCGGGCGCGATCCAGATCGCCGGCTCGGTCAAGGCGCGCAAAGCCACGCGGCATGCGACCTCGGACTGGATGGAAATCGAAAAGCAGCGCGGCATCTCGGTGGCTTCGAGCGTGATGCAGATGGAATACCGCGACTGCGTGATCAATCTGCTCGACACCCCCGGACACCAGGATTTCTCCGAAGACACCTACCGCGTGCTGACCGCCGTCGACGCGGCGCTGATGGTGATCGACGCGGCCAACGGCGTCGAGCCGCAGACGCGTCGCCTGCTGCAGGTCTGCCGCGCACGCAACACGCCGATCCTGACCTTCGTCAACAAGATGGACCGTGAAGTACAGGATCCGCTGACGTTGATGGACGAGATCGAGCGCGAACTCGGCATGACCGTCGTGCCCTTCACCTGGCCGGTCGGCATGGGCAAGCATTTCCACGGCGTGATGGATTTGCGCAAGCAGCAGATGCGCGTCTTCACGCCCGGCGAGGGCAAGGCTGGTGGCGACGACGAGATCCTCAGCGGCATCGACAACCCGGCTTATGCCGAACGTTTCGGCATGGAATATGACCAGGCCAAGGGCGAGATCGAACTGGTACGCGACGCAGCGGCGACCTTCGATCTGGAAGAGTTCCTTGCTGGTCGCCAGACGCCGATGTTCTTCGGCTCGGCCGTCAACAACTTTGGCGTGCAGGAAATCCTCGATGCGCTGGTCGAGATGGCGCCAGCACCGGCCGAGCGCGCCGCGATGCAGCGGGTGGTCAAGCCGACCGAGCCCAAATTCACCGGTGTGGTCTTCAAGATCCAGGCCAATATGGACCCTTCACACCGCGACCGGATCGCTTTCCTGCGCGTCGTCAGCGGACATTTTGAGCGCGGCATGCGCTTGAAGGTGGTGCGCTCGGGCAAGGAGTTGCGGCCGAACACGGTGGTCAGCTTTCTGAGCCAGCGGCGCGAACTGCTCGACGAGGCTTTCGCCGGCGACATCATCGGCATCCCGAACCATGGCGTGCTGCAGCTTGGCGACACGATCACCGAAGGCGAGGCCTTGCAGTTCACCGGCCTGCCTTTCTTCGCGCCCGAAATGTTCCGCGCGGTCGAAGTCGCTGATCCGCTGCGCACCAAGCAGCTCAAAGCCGGTCTGACCCAGCTCGGCGAAGAAGGTGCGATCCAGGTCTTCCGCCCGATCGCCGGCAGCGTGCTGCTGCTCGGCGCAGTCGGGCAGCTGCAGTTCGAAGTCGTCGCGCATCGGCTCGAGCATGAATATGGCGTCAAGGCCCGCATCATGCCGAGCCGTTTTCAGGTCGCGCGCTGGGTCACCTGCGACGACGCGGCCGAGCTGCGCCGCTTCATCGACGCCAATGATCACCGGATGGCTTACGACGCGGTCGATGCGCCGACCGTGCTGGTCGAATATGCGCCCGAACTGCGTGCGATCGAAGCCAACTGGCCGAAGATCAAGTTCCACGCCCTGCGCGAACATGCCGGTCTGGTGTTCCAGAAGCGCATGACTGACTAATTTCCCGCCGACCAGAACGACGCAAATCAATGCGTTGTCCTGGCTGGCTTGCGGGTACTATGCGGGCGTCTCCTTTGACCAGCATAGGACCAGACCATGAGATTGCAGCAACTTGGCAGACTCGGCAGACTCAGCGCATGGGCGCTTGCAGTTTTTTGCGCCAGCGCGGCGGCCCAGAACAGCGGCCCGGCGCCGAAATGGCCGGTCAAGCCGATCAAATGGGTCATCCCCTATCCGCCCGGCGGCATCACCGACAGCGCCACGCGCATGGTCTTGCAGAAAGTGCAGGAGCAGACTGGTTGGGTGATCGTGGTCGAAAACAAGCCGGGCGCGAATTCGCTGCTCGGCGCTGACCTCGTGGCCAAGTCGGCGCCCGATGGTTATACCTTCCTCACCGTCATCGCCGCCCATGCCGCCAACGCCACGCTGTACACCGGGCGCATTCCCTATGACCCGGTGAAGAGCTTCGCCCCGGTATCGCTGGTGGGCATCGCGCCGCTGGTCATGACCGTCACCAACGCGCTGCCGGCCAAGGACATCAAGGAACTGATCTCCTACGCCAAGGCCAATCCGGACAAGCTTTCCTTTGGCTCTTCGGGTATCGGCGCGGCAGCCCATCTGACCACCGAACTGTTCAAACAGACGACCGGCGTCAGCATGGTGCATGTGCCTTACAAGGGCACCGCACCGGCCTTGCAGGACCTGATCGGCGGCAACATCCAGATCCTCGTCGATACCCCGAGCGCGCTGATGCCGCTGGTGCGTGGCGGCAAGATCCGGGCGATGGGCATGTTCTCTGCCGCGCGCCTGCAAGGCGCCCCGGAAGTACCGACCATCGCCGAAGCAGGCGGGCCCGCGCTTGAGGCTGCCACCTGGGTCATGTTCCTGGCGCCGGCCGGCATGTCGCGCGATATGGTCAATCGAATGGCTGCCGAGACCGGCAAGGCGGTCGCTTCAGCCGACCTGAAGGCCAAGTTCGAGGCCCTGGGTATCGAGCCCGTCGGCGGCTCACCCGAGCAGGCCGCGCATTTCCTCGACGACGAAGTGGCCAAATGGGCCAAGGTGATCTCGGCGGCGGCGGTGAAGGCGGAGTAGCCAGCAAGGACCAGCGCCCTGCCTGTATTCAGGGCTTCACACGGCCCTGATCAACTGCCTCACGCAGCAAGGCATTCACACGAGTCTGCCAGCCCCGACCGCTGGCCTTGAGTACAGCCAGCAGGTCAGCATCGAATCGGATGGTGGTCGCCACTTTGGGCGCTACCGCATGTGGACGGCCGCGCGCAACGCGCGTCGCAGTCCGCCCCACGCCTTGTGTTACCTGTGCCCCACCGATTGACCAGATCGCCCGATCGCCGAAATCCTCGCTCAGTTCCGGCGCATCTTCGGGATCAATCCAGGGTTTAGCCGTATTTGGCAATTTCGCGTTCATTGGTTTTCCTCATGCTGATGATGCGGCGAGCATCGCCGCGAGTTGTCCAAACCAACACAGCCAAGCGCGAATCCAGCAAACCCAAGGTCACAAAGCGTGGCTCACCATAGGCTTGCCGTAAATCCGGTGCTGTCGCTGAAACCGATTCAAAAACCTCACCAGCGCGTGCAAAGTCCAAGCCCCGTTCAGTCAGATTCTTGTTGCGCTTTTCGGTGTCGAATTCGATTCGCATATGAATTATTGTACTAACAATAATGGAGAAAAACCACCCAAGCTTCCGTAGCTGATGCCTCCTGCCTGGAAGCTACGTCTACTTTTTTCCCGCCTGCGACGCCGGCTGTCCGGCTTGAACTGCTTGCTTCGCAGCTTCGGGCGCTTGCTGCGCATTCGCCAGCGCCTGGCGAATCTGCGAGGGATCTTTCTTGCGCAGGCCTTCGGACAACTGCTGCGAGGCCTGCTCGCGCAGCTCAGCATAGCGACGCAATTGCTCCAGCATCTTGGCCGATGGCGCACCGGCATCGAGCTTGAGTGCCGACAACTGCTCGAAGCTTTCGCGGTAGTCAGAAGTCACGCCTTCTTCAATCCGCCCGGCCAGTTGTTCGAACGAAGCCCCTTCGGCTTGGCCCTTGCTCAGGATCGATCCCCAGCGTTGGCTGATACGCCGGTCTTCTGCCAGGAACTCGTTGATCGCTGCGCGCGCCTTCAGCTCCTCGCCCATCCGGTAACTCGGTGCCGGAATATGGGTCGTCAGCAAGGCTGTGACAGCGGTCAGCAATAGCGCCGCAAGCGTCCGGGCATGGCGCGGGCGCGGGCTGAAGACGGTCCAGGGGCGTGCCAGCGCGACGGCCAGCAAGGCACCGGCAGCCAGACCGCCAAGATGGGCGGCGTTGTCGATGCCGGTGATGACCAACCCCATCCCGAGCGTGAACAAGGTAAATACCAGGGCGGCGCCGAACAGCCAGCGGAACTCGCCGCGGTCGACCTGCTTGCGCTCACGCCACAGGAAAACCAGCAGCGCGCCATAGAGGCTGAAAATCGCCCCGGAAGCGCCGCCCGACACCGCCTGATTGCCCTGAACCACCAGTGACAGCAGGTTGCCGAAGATGCCGCTGCCCAGGTAAAGGCAGGCGAAGCGGGCCGGCCCGAGCAGGTTCTCCATCAGCCGGCCGACATCCCATAGCGCCCACATATTCAGCGCCAGGTGGAGGATGCCGAAATGCAGGAACATGGCAGTCGCCAGCCGCCACCATTGGCCGTCTTGCGTGGCCGGACCGAAGTTGGCGCCCCAAGCCAGTTGCACGCCATTGTTGTTGTGCCAAAGGCCGGCGCCGTAAGCCAGCGTCAGCGCGAAGACCAGCAGATTGGCGACCAGCAAGGTCAGCGTGACCGGCGAGCGCAAGACGCTGGTCTGCATCAGTTGGGTCAAGCGGTTGGCGTCGGGGGCTTGCGGGGGGATAGTTTCATTCATGCAGCGGGCATTACATCGCAAAGCCCGACCTTTTGCCTTGCCATCCCCGCCCTGGCTAGGTATGGCAGCGACATTGTTCCTGTGCTGACGATGCAATGAAACACCGGATGCCATCTATTCCGATGTATCGTGCGATGCCGCTGCAGCGCCACCGAAACCGCAGCGAGCCCCATGGGAGACAAGATGAGCGCAAGAAAATCGCACAACCGAAGCGCCGATCTGCTGCTACCGCTGCTGCTACCGCTGCTGGTGGCTGCCCTGCTGGCCGCCTGTTCGCGTAACGAAATCGCAGTCGAAGCCCAAGCCACACCCACGGTATTGGCGGCCAATGCCGCAGTCGCCAAGGCCGCCGACTTGAACGATCCGGCCTCGTTTGCCGATGCCAGGCGCGGCTTCATCGCCGCGCCAAAAGGGCAGGTGCGCGATGCCGAGGGTGTGGTGGTCTGGGATTACGACGCTTTTGCCTTCGTCAAAGGGGCGGCGCCGGCAACGGTCAACCCGAGCCTATGGCGCCAGGCCTTGCTGAACAACCAGATCGGCCTGTTCAAGGTCAGCGAGCGGATCTGGCAGTTGCGCGGCTTCGACCTCGCCAACATCACGCTGATCGAAGGCAAGACCGGTTGGATCGTCGTTGACGCGCTGACCTCGCGCGAAACGGCAGCGGCGGCGATGCTGTTCGCGCGCCAGCATATCGGCGACAAACCAGTTTCGGCCTTGATTTTCACGCACAGCCATGTCGACCATTTTGGCGGCGCGCTGGGCATCATCAGCGCCGAAGAAGCCAAGTCGCGCCAGCTGCCAGTGATCGCGCCAGCCGGTTTCATCGAGGAAGCGACCAGCGAGAACGTATTGATGGGCATCGCGATGGGGCGGCGCTCGATGTCTATGTACGGCAGCCGCCTGCCGCGCGATGCCAATGGCCTGATCGATACCGGCCTGGGCAAGGCGGTGGCTTTTGGTAGCGTCGGCATCCTGCCGCCGACATTGCTGATCAAGAAGGCCGAGCAGGAGCTGCTGATCGACGGACTGCGCTTCGTTTTCCACAATGTCGGCGGTAGCGAAGCGCCGGCCGAATTCACTTTCTATCTGCCCGAACTGAAGGCCTTCGGCGGCGCCGAAATGATGAGCCAGACGCTGCACAACCTCTACACGCTGCGCGGCGCCAAGGTCCGCGATGCGAGCAAATGGGCCGGCTTCCTCGATGCGGCGCTGGCACAGTCGGCCGACGCCGAGGTGCTGTTCAACCAGCACCATTGGCCGGTCTGGGGCCAGGCAAGGATCCGCGAATCGATCACCAAGCAGCGCGACACCTTCAGCTTTATCCACGACCAGACCGTGCGCCTGATGAACGCCGGCCTGAGCGCGTCCGAGATCGCCGAGCAGCTGCAGTTGCCCGATTCGCTGCAAAGCTATCTGAACAACCGCGGCTATTACGGCACCTTGAGCCACAACATCAAAGCGGTGTACCAGTTCTATCTCGGCTGGTTCGATGCCCATCCCTCCAATCTCGACAGCTTGCCGCCGGTCGATGCCGCCAAGCGCTATGTCGAGCTCGCCGGCGGTATCGACAAGATCATCGCTGCGGCGCAGAAGGCATTCGATGCCGGTGAGTTCCGCTGGTCGGCCGAGTTGCTTAAACATGCCGTTTATGCCGAGCCGAAGAACAAGGCCGCCAGCGAGTTGCTCGCCCGCTCGTTCGAGCAAATGGGCTATATGGCCGAATCAGCGCCCTGGCGCAACTTCTACCTCAGCGGTGCGTTGGAGCTGCGCCAGGGCCCGCCTGACAAGGGATTGAGCCGCGAAAAGATGCTCGACATGCTTCAGCACACACCGATCGAGCGTTTCCTCGAAGCGATGGCAGCCTCGCTCAACGGCAAGAAAGCCGCTGGACTGAACCTGAAGATCAACCTGATTTTTTCGGATCTGGACCAAAACTATGTGTTGCAGATCGAGAACGCGGTGCTGCATTTCCGCCAGGCCCCTGAAGCGCCGGATGCCAATGCCAGCCTGACGCTAACCAAGGCATTCTTCCTGCGCATGATGACCGGCAGCGCCGGCGCCAAAGACCTGCTGCTGTCGGATCAAACCAGAATCGAAGGCAGCCGCATCGACCTCGGCCGCTTCTTCAGTCTGCTCGACCAGGCGCCGGGCAACTTCCCGCTGGTCACGCGATAGGCAAGCCTGGCTTGGCGCTGGGTTTGCCAACCAGGTCTGCGAGGACGCGCTGGCTGGGTGTCTTGCGGAGCGAAGTAACCCTAGATTCGGTAGTTGGACACGGCCGAGTGGGCTGCGATGCGGTGCGCTGGCAAGGCGCGCCGACGCAGTGGGCTGATGCCCACCAGGAGAAGCAACGCAGCCAGCGTGCCGCAGCGCGGCTCAATCGGCTGCTCAGCGTTCTAACCCCTTGGGTGGTGGCCGGCGGGCAGGAAAATCGCAGGAGGCATACGGCCTGCGAGGCGGTGGGAGCGGTCAACTGCCGCATCTAGGGTCCCGGAGGAGGCGGCGCAGACGCCGGGGGACATGAGCGCCGTATTGCAGCCTGGCAGCCAGCCTATTCGTCAAGTCGGTCTAACAAGCCGCCCAGAACAGCGGGGGAGCAATCCGACCGGCGCACGGAACCTTACTCAGGGCGCGGCATTGCGCCGCTACCCGCACCCACTGTCAGAAAAAGATCCTGGCCGAGGCGTTGCGCACGGCGCTTACGAGGCTGTAGACGGCCAACGCTGAGGTTTTGGGATTGGTCAGAAGAGGTAGATTTTCGAGCTGGATTTCGAGGCGCCCGAAGGAGCCTGTGACTTCCATGCGGTGCACGTTGCGCTCTATGCCCGGGTCGGCGATGAGCTCGACCTGGGTCCGCTCGAGCCCCAACCCAGCGAGGGCAACAGTCGCGGCCACGTTGGCATTTTTCGGGAATTTCCTGGCCGCTTCCCGTGCACTTCCCGCGAAGATGACACAAGGCGCGGTAAGTTCGGACAATGCGCACACTTGCTCGGCCGGCGTGCCGTACCAACTGCGCGGCGGCTTGCGCCCAATGTAGACCACGCGGTCTACACCGCCCATGCACGCTGCTGCCAACGCATCCATGCCACCGACGGCACCCGAGATGAGTTGCACCCGCGTGCCACCGCATTCCGCCGCCGCCTCCAAACGGGCGTAGCTATCGGCTTTATGCAAGGCCCCCAAAGAGGCCACGACACAGGGGATGCCCGCCTGCAAGGCCATGATGACGTGCGACATCACCGCAGAATGCCCAGCGCATTCAGCCAGCAAATCGGGACGCAGCGGCAGGGAGACATCGAGCTCAGTCAGGACGCAGGCACCCGGTGCGACTTCTGCTGCCATCCGCCTGGTCTCGTCCACTGCGTGCGGCTTTACGACAATCTGTGTAAGCTGCAGACGAGCATCGCCGCGCAGCATGCGGGCAGCTTCCTGCCCTATGGCGCCGAACCCGACCACCGCCAGCTTAACCATTGCGGCCTTCTATAGGGACGGTGTCTTGATATGGCCGATGAACATCATTACGGCTAGCCATATGCGCAATGTTATGCAAGGGCGACGCCGGGCTCGATGCGGAAACCACGGGAGTCGGTCTTGACGCCCCCCTTGTAGTTGACGATACGCTCCGACGAAATATGGATACCGAGTAGGCAACTGACCTCTTTCGCGCTGGTGGTGAAGGCGTGCCACACATTGGCTTGAAGCTCCACCGTGTCGCCCTTGTGCAATTCAACTTTCTGTATGCCATCCACCTCGATCCTGAACTCCGCCGAGCCTTCCAGCACGATCAGGTACTCGGTATAAGGGTGAGAGTGGAACGGCACGTCGTAAGCCGGCTGGCAGGTCTGCAGGGCCACCCGGATCGGTGAACTTTTTTGGTCATCGCCCACCAGCACGCGCAGATCGCTCTGGGGGCCGTAAGACACATGCTCCGCTTGCGCAAGCCGTCTGACTGTGAATCCAATCATGTCATCTCCTCTGGACTGCGGCCAAGTGATCGGGGCGGTCCTACCGAACCAACTTCCAGTCACCAGCCTCCACCCGCACGAGCACGCGGGCGCGCTTGTCGACGCCGTAATGGTCGGTCGGGCTCATGCTGTAGACCGCATGCGTGCCCTTCACTTCCCCACCGCCCTCAATTGCATCACGTAGCGCCTGACGGAATGCCGCCGTGCCGGGCTTAGCGACCTTCAGCGCCACCGGCAACGCTGCCTGGATGATCGCGCTAGCGTCCCAGGCATAGGCGGCAAACGCGTTGCGACTGCCAGCGCCGTACGCGCCCTCGTAGCGCTTGAGGAATTCCAGCCCTGCGGCTTTCAGCGGATGGTCGTTGGGGAGTTGCTCGGCCACCACGACAGCCCCGCTGGGCGCGATCACGCCTTCCGCGCTCTTGCCGCCAACACGGATAAAGTCGCGATTCACCACGCCATGCGTGTGGTAAATCTGCTTGCGATAGCCGCGCTCCAGCGCGGCTATCTGTGGCAGAACGGCCGGCGTGCCGGAGGCTCCGACAAAGATCGCGTCGGGGTTCGTTGCCAGCACCTTCAACATCTGAGATGTGACGGAGGTGTCGCCGCGGGAGTAGCGCTCGTTCGTGCTGACCTCGAGACCCGCGGTTGTGCGCTTGCCCTTGATGGCGACGAAGTTGCCTTCGCCCCATGAATCCGAGAAGCCGATGAAGCCAACAGTTTTCACCTTGTTGGCCTGCATGTGCTCTGCCACGGCATCCACCATCAGCGAGATCGGCTGCGGTACGGCGAAGATGAAGGGCTGCTTTGCCGGGTCGATCGGAATTGGACAAAGCGCGACGAAGGGGACGGCTGTCTCGTTCGCCACCGAGCCCTGTGCGAGCGCGACCGGCACGGTACTCGAGCCCAGGATGACGTCCACGTTGTCTTCGCTCGCAAACCGACGTGCGTTCTTGGTCCCTGCCGTCGGGTCGCTCGCATCGTCCAACACGACGTAGCGAATCGTTTCGCCGCCGATGGACTTCGGCAGGAGAGCGATCGTATTGGCTACATGCACGCCCAGTGACGCGCCCGGGCCGGTCGAGCTGACCGAGACGCCGACCACTATTTCCGCGAACAGCGTCCCCGAGGCCCCAGCCAACAGCACGCAAAGCAGTTTCTTTTTCATACGGATTCCTTTCAATGAATGCGGAGGACAGATCGGCGGCTGCAGGAGCAACCGTATTCGGTTCTAAATGGTATACAAAGGACTTTTTTTACCAGTGCCGCCAGCGCCGTTTGGTAGCATACTACGGTAGAATACTACTCTTCGACCCATGCTTGGTCAACCTGTTGGCTGAAACACTCGATGGGCTCGTTCCGCGTCGACCTGTGAAAGGGAATCCATGTCGCGTCAGCTTGAAGGAAAAGTTGCAGTGGTCACGGGTGCCACGAGCGGGATCGGGCGTGCGGTGGTGCCGGGCTATGTTCCGAAGGAACTACGTAGCCTCGAAAGCCTCGGCCAACTAAAGAGTTCGACGGGGCCCAAAACCGACCAACTTCCCCTGCGGGCCGTTGCGCACATGGCGGACTCTGTTGAAGCCTACGTCTTCCTCGCCTCGAATACCTGCTCAACAACGGCGGCCGGAACGGTGCTTCAACTGGACGGCGGTGCAGCCATTCACGGCCCTCGCATGTGACCCGACACCGACTTCGTTCCTCGCAATTCAACCCTACGCGCAAGACCTGCGTAAAACTCAAGATCCTGCCATGACGCGCAATTACACGCCGCTACCGCCATTGGTCGCCGAGGATGCCCGCATCGGACCCTTCAGGGCCGCAGAGCTGATCGCAGCAGATGGTTCATCCGTCGACCGGCGCTTGTTCGTGAGCGACGCCATCTATCGCCAGGAGCAAGAAAGCATCTTCGCCAAGTGCTGGCTTTACCTCGGGCATGAGAGCGCAATACCTGAGCATGGCTCTTTTTTCACCACAACCATGGGCGAGGACCCAGTGATCGTGGTTCGCGACCAAACCGGTCGATTGCGGGCCTTCCTGAACAGCTGCAGTCACCGCGGCGCGAAGGTTTGCCGGGTCGACTCCGGAGTGACCACCCTGTTCAGATGCCCTTACCACGCATGGACCTACAACACCGAAGGTCAACTGGTCGGTGTGCCTCGCATGGGGCCGGCCTACGGGGATGCCCTGGACCGCAGCCAACTCGGCCTGCGCGAAGTGCCACAGCTGGAATCGTTCGGCGGGATGATCTTCGGGAACTGGAGCCCGCAAGCCCCCACGCTGCGCGAGTACCTCGGCGACATGGCTTTCTACCTGGAACTCATGCTCTCGCGTATGGATGGCGGTACCGAAGCCATCGGCGGTGTCCATAAATGGACGATCAACGTGAACTGGAAGATCCCTGCCGAGAATTTTGCAGGAGACCATTACCATGTACCGTCGACCCACGGCGCAGGCGTGCAGATGGGCTTTCGCAGCCCGCTCACCAACAATGGGTACTGCATCCAGACCGGCAACGGCCACTCAATCGGGAGCGAGCGCGGCGGGGCGCAGCAGGGCACGGCTGTGAAGACGGAGTACGAGGGTTACATGAAACAAAGTCGCGCGGAGCTGATCGCAAAGCATGGCGAAGCGGCGGCGGCCTTTGTTCCGATCGGCGTCGGCACGATCTTCCCCAATATGTCCTTCCTCGACAGTGCGCGCTTTCGCTCATTCCGCGTATGGCATCCACGCGGCGTCGACAAGATCGAAGTGCACTCCTGGTGCATCGTCGACAAGGCGTTGCCGGCGGAACTCAAGGCGGCGGTGCGGCGGCAGTACTCGCTCGCGTTTGGACCCAGTGGCATCTTCGAGCAGGACGACGGTGATGTCTGGCAGAGCGTTCAGGACGCCATGCGCGGCCACATCGGGCAGCAGGGCCGCTTCGACTACCAAATGGGGGTCGGACGAGAAGCCCCGACAGTCGAACGCTATGGCCCACCCTTCCCAGGCAGTTGCAGCGACATGTTGATGACCGAAGCCAACCAGCGTGCGTTCTACCGGCACTATGCGAAGGTCATGTCGGCATAGGCCCATTTACCCGCAAAGAAATGCTCGTGCTCTTGCTTGAAACCAGAGGCAAAAATGATGGGTGACATGTCGAACGCCTCGCTGTGGCAGGAGGTCGAATGGTTTTATCGCCGCGAGGTTCTGCTACTGCAGGATCGCCGCTACGCCGAGTGGCTGGAGACCATGGACCCCGCGATCTCCTATCGCGTCCCCGTCACCACCTCGACGCTGGAGGGCCTGGTTACCCGCGAAGACGAGCTGGGCTACTACGACGAAGACATTGAGCTTCTGAGGGCTCGCGTGGCGAAACTCGAAAGCAAGCAGTCCTGGGTAGAGCAGCCTCCTTCCCGATTGCGTTACTTCGTGCAGGTCATCGATGTTTCGCGCCAGGAGGACGGGGCGGTTGTCGCTCGCAGCAATCTACTGCTGCTCCAGTACAGATGGAACATGGAACAACAGTTCAGCGGCGCTCGCACCGATACCCTGGTCGCGGGGGAAGGCGGCTTGCGATTACAGCAGCGGCGCGTCGTACTCGATCGGCAGGCCGTCGGAAATCAAGGCCTGAGCGTATTTTTCTAACCGGGAGCCCACCTTGCTGGCCGCAGCCACCGTTCACTTCCCTGACATGGCAGCCTGGCCGGAGCGCGCGTCGCCCGAACACCAGTCCGCCAACCCTGAACTCCTGCTCAACTCATCGTTGCTGAGCGAACGGATGAAAGGCACCGTGCGCAAGCACGATATTGCCGCGTTGTGGTCAGCGGGCGCACATCCGATGGCACTTCTCTACTTCGCGCGCGCCTGCGGTTGGACCAATGACCACTATTACAACTGTATTTCGGCGGTCGAACTCAGGCAAGCCGCTCCATCGGTTCCTGCTCCACCGTCTGGGCCCGAGCTGCCACAAACGCATCAATAGAGCGCTCGACATGCTCGGTAATCACCCGTTTGGCCGTCTTGCAGTCATGCCGCTCGAGTGCATCCACAAGCTCGGCATGTTCACTGACGACCTTGTCGTTACGCAACGAGGTCACGCGCATACCACTCGCGATCAGGTACATTTTTCCGCGCACGCTGAGGAGTTCCCGGCGAATCTGGCGCAGCCCGGCAAGATCCGCCATGCAGATATGGAAGGCCTCGTCGATGCTGTACATGTCCTCCTGGCTACGGCCCTTGCCTTTGAGGATGGCACGCAACTCATTGATGTCACTCGGCGTGGCCGTCTCGCACAGGCGGCCGACGACGATCTGTTCCAGGGCGACGCGAAGCAGCCGGATTTCGCTGATCGCGTCTGCGTCCAACTCGACCAAACGGTAACCGCGCTTGGGAATGATCTCGACGACGCCATCGCGGTACAAGTTCAGAAGAGCCTCGCGCACCGGCGTGCGGGAAACGCCGAGCAATGCCGCCAGGGAACTTTCGGAAAATACCTGGCCGCGCGCGATGTTCCCATCGCGAATGGCACGACGGATTGTGCTGTAGCCCTGCTGAGCAAGACTCTCTGAACGAACCAGACTTGGAAGCGATGACATCGCGATTGGGAACCCTCATGGCGCCGAGCACCCGGCTGCTGGTTGTATGACACATTCTACCGGCCGCTGCCGGTTGAGAAAGGACGACGATGGATCTCGGACTCAAAGACAAGGTCGCCCTCGTTACCGCAAAGCGCGGTGGGCTTGGGCGAAGCGCGCTGCTCCGGCCCCATATGAGAGCGGCATCACGGTCAACGCGGTGTGCGCCGGTCCACATGACACCGACCGCGCCCGGGAGCTGGGTGTGACGAACAAGGTGATCGGCCGGCCCGATGACTTCGGGCCATTCGTTGCTTCACTCTGCGGGGCAGCCACCCAGTTCATCGCCGGCACTGGCCATCTGATCGACGATGGCGAACTCAGGGGTATCTGACGCGATGAGCCACCTAAACGTCCTGCGCGGCGGCCAAGGGCCGACCCTGCTGCTGCTTCACGGGATCGGATCCAGCGCCACAGCCTGGTCAAAACAGATGGAACGCCTGGGCAGGGACTACACCTGCATTGCACCGGACTTGCCAGGGTACGGCGATTCGCCCGACCCGGCCGGTACCGGCCTGCGCTCGCTCGTCGAGGAAGTTGCGGATGTCCTTGATGGAAAGCCTGCGCATATCCTGGGTGTGTCGTTCGGCGCGCTGGCCGCACTCGGCATGGCCAGTTTCCGTCCGGATCTCGTACGCACACTTGTTCTCGCGGATGCCACTCTCGGCAGGGCCTCCCTTGGCGAAGCAGAGCGTGACCGCTGGTTGCTGCACCGGGAAACGCTTGCGCAGGAGCTCGCGACGCGGAGCGTCGAGCGCGCCGCCGAAATTGCTAGCCCGCAGGCCTCCCAGGATGTCATCGAGGAGATCGCCCTGCACATGCGCCGGGCACGGCCGGCGGGCTATATGTCCGTGGCCAGGACGATCGCAACGACGGATGCTCGCAGTTGGCTGAGCCCCATCAAACAGCCCTCGCTGATCCTCTGCGGAGAAGACGATCGGGTGACCGGCGTGGATGTTTCGCGGACCCTGTCCGAGAACCTCGTCAACGCCGTTTTGCTCACCATCCCCGGCGCTGGGCATGCACCGCACATCGAGCAGCCTGATCGTTTTGCGGAGGCGGTGAAAGCATTTCTCGATCACAGGTCATAGATTCACCGGCGCTGCCAGCCCATCCGTCAAGTCGGCCGAACAAGTCGCACAGTACACGGTCGCCAGCCAATTCAAGAACGCTGATTCGCCCTATTCAGCCGCGGCAGTCCAGCCGCCGCCGAGCGCACGGATCAGCTGCACGCTGGCGCGCTTTTGCCGGGTCGACAGGTCTTGCGCGTTGCGCTGGGCCTGCAGCGCGGTGGTCTGGGCGCTGATGACTTCGAGGTAATTGGCTGCGCCTTCGCGGTAGCGAGAGTCAGCCAGCTCCAGCGAGCGCTGGGCCGCAACGAGCGCTGCGCTTTCGAACCTTGCGGCAGCACCATATTGCTTCAATTGCACCAGGCTGTCTTCGACTTGCTGGAACGCGCCGATGACGACGCTGCGGTAACGGGCACCGGTCTCGTCGAGCACAGCTTGCACGCGGCTGATCTCGGCCTTGCGCCGGCCGCCATCGAACAAGTTCACCACCAGGGTCGGGCCGATGGCCCAGAAAGTATTCGGCGTCCGGATCAGGCTGCCTGCGTCACTGCTCTGGTAGCCCAGCAAGGCGCTGAGCGTGACGGCTGGAAACAAGGCGGCCTGGGCCACGCCGACGCTGGCGTTGGAGGCAGCGACGCGGCGCTCGGCCGCGGCGATGTCGGGGCGGCGCTGCAGCAGGGTCGAAGGCAGACCGGTCGGAATATCCGGCAACACGATGTCGGTAACGCGCGGCGCCAAGGCAAAGCCGGCAGCGGTCTCGCCGACCAGGGCAGCGATGGCATGTTCGATCAAGGCCCGTTGCGCATCGGATTGACGGGCTTGCGAGCGCGTGGACTCAAGCTGGGCTTGCGCACGGGCCAGATCAAGCCCGGAAGCCACGCCGCCGTCGCGACGCCGGGTGACCATCTCCAGCGCGCGGGCATAGGCTTTGTCGGTCTCGAGCAGCAAGGCCGCATCGCGGTCGAGCCCGCGCAGCGCGATATAGCTGTCGGCCAGCTGGGCCTGCAGAATCAGCCGCGCTGACTCCAGATCGGCTTGGGCCGCCTGGTCCTGCGCCAAGCCTGCAGCGACCAGCTGGTTCACCCGCCCCCACAGGTCGACTTCATAGGAAATATCAAAGCCCAGCGTGGTCGACTTGTAGTAATCGGGCGACGAGGGCCCGAGCACGCGCAGCGGCCGCTGCTGCGACTGCCGGTCGCCCTGCGTGTTCAGCGAGGCGCTCAGCGTCGGGAATTGGCTGGCACGGATCTGTTCGGTGCTGGCCTGCGACTGTTGATAGCGCGCCAGCGCCGCGGCGAGATCCGGGCTGTTGGCGATCAGCCGCTGCTGTAAAGCATTCAGGTCGGCGTCAGCGTACAGGGTCCACCAGGCCTGTCGTGGCAGGTGGTCGGCGGGTTTGGCGGCGCTCCAGGGGCCGGCTTCCTTGAAAGCGCCCGCCATCGGAACTACCGGGACCTTCAGCAAGGGCGTTTGCGTGCAGGCGCCCAGCGCCAGGCACAGCAGACTGCAAGCAAGCCTGGCCTTATTGCTTTGCACTGGCGGGCTTTCCTGAAGAGTTGACCGGCTTGGCCGCAGCAACCTGCACCAGATCGCCATTGGCGATGCCGTCGGGCGGACTTTCGATCACCCGGTCTTCGGCCGCAAGTCCGGCAGCCAGCTCGATCACCGCACCGAGATCGCGGCTGATACTGACGGGTTTCAGCAGCACCTTGCTGTCGGCACCGACAGTCGCAACGCGCAACCCGGCCTGGCCGAAAATCAGCGCGCTTGGCGGAATGCTGAAGCCGCCGACTTTGCGGGCCAGATCAAAGCTGACCGTGGCAAATCCACCCGGCAGCAGACCCGCCTGGGCATTTTCTGCGGCGAGCTGGATCAGCATGCTGCCGCCGCTGATCGCCTGCGACATCGATTGCACCGTCGCTGGATGAAAATTGCCCGGGCTCTCGGGCACGCTCAGGCGCGCTTTCGTACCTTTCTTGATGGCGCTGACATAGGTCTGCGGCAGGCTCACATAGACGCGCAGCTGCTGCAGATCCGAGACCACGAAAAGCTCGGAGCCCAGCGCGCCGCCTACGCTGATCAAGGCGCCGACATCGGTATTGCGCGCGGTAATGACCCCGTCAAAAGGCGCGACGATGCGGGTGAAGCGTTTGAGCGTCAGAACGCGGTCGACATTGGCCTGCAAGGCGTTGACGATGGCCTGCTTGGTGTTCAGGTCGCTGGCTTTTTCTTCGGCCTCCTGGCGCGACACCGAATCGCTGGCGAGCAGGGCTTGCCAGCGTTTGGCAGTGCTGGCTGACAAGGTCGCATTGGCCTTGGCGCTGGCGAGCTCGGCCTGGGCTTGCAGCAACTGCTGGTCGAGATCGGGGGTTTCGATTTCGGCCAACAACTGCCCGGCCTTGACCTTGGCACCGATGTCGACCTGCCAGCTCTTCAGATAGCCGCTGACGCGGGCGTAGATCGGGGCCCGCGCATGGGCTTCGATGCGGCCCGGCAGATCGAGCGTCGACGCGGCCCCGGCCTGGCCTGGTGTGATCACCGCGACGGTCGGTACGGCCCGGGCATCGGTGCGCTCGCGCAGTTGCGCGGCTTCAGAACGACGCGTGGTGATGCCGCTGACGACGATGAAGACCGCCAGCAGCGCCAGGGCGAGGGCAGAGACTTGCAACTTGCGGCGCGACAGCCGCGCAGTATCAGGCGACATGATTTACTCCAATGGCAGCGTCCGGCAGGGCAGGTTTGCCATGCCGCGCGTGCACAAGACTGAAAACAACCGGTACGAACATCAGGGTGGCGACAGTGGCAAGCAGCAGGCCACCGATCACTGCGCGGCCCAGCGGCGCATTCTGCTCGCCGCCCTCGCCCAGGCCCAGGGCCATCGGCAGCATGCCGATGATCATCGCCAGAGCCGTCATCAAGACCGGGCGGAAACGCACCAGGCCGGCATCGATCGCGGCGTCAAGCGCATTGCCGAGTTGCTCGAGCCGCTCGCGCGCAAAGCTGATCACCAGCACGCTGTTGGCGGTGGCCACACCCATGCACATGATGGCGCCGGTCAAGGCCGGCACCGACAGCGTTGTATGCGTTGCAAACAGCATCCAGATGATTCCCGCCAGCGCTGCCGGCAAGGCCGAGATGATCACGAACGGATCGCTCCAGGACTGGAAGTTCACGACGATCAGAAAATAGATCAGCACGATCGCACCGAGCAGGCCGAACAACAGCCCGGAAAAAGCCCGGTCCATCGTCCGCACCTGGCCGAGCAGCACCACCGACGAGCCCTTGGGCACGTCGGCCGCGGTCTCGGTGATGACGCGGCGGATTTCGTCGGCCACTGCGCCGAGGTCACGGTCCTGCGTGGTCGCATTGATCTGCACCAGGGTCTGCAGGTCGTACTGGCTGAGCACGGTGTTGGCGTTATTGCGGGTAAAACTTGCCAGGCCGCCCAGAACCTGCGGCGCGCCGCCACTGCTGCCGCTGACCGGCAGGTTCGCCAGGGCATTGAGCGAATCAAGCTGGTACTGCGGCGTCTGCATCACGACCGGGTAGGACACGCCGTTGGCCGGATTGAGCCAGTTGGTCGGCGCCACCTGGTTGCTGCCGGCCAGGTTGATCACCAGGCTGTTGGTCACATCGCGTGCGGTCAGACCGAGATCCTGGGCCCTTGTGCGATCGACATTGACCTCGAACACCGGGTTCCGGTTTGATTGCTGGATGCGCGCATCGGCGACGCCAGGAATGCGCTTGATCGCCTTCAGCAACTGGCTGGCATAGGCGAAATTGGCGTTCAGGTTGTTGCCGCGAATCTGCAAGTCGATCGGCGCTGGCGCACCGAAATTCAGGATCTGGCTGACAATGTCGGCAGGCGGGAAGGAGAAGACGGTGTCAGGGAATTCGCGCGGCAGCAACTCGCGCAACTCGCGCACATAGTCGGCGGTCGGCAGATGGTCCTTGCGCAAGGCAATCTGGATGTCGCCATCCTGGGTGCCGACGACGCCGGTGTTGTTGTAAGTCAGGTTGATGCTGCTCGGCGGCAGGCCGATGTTGTCGACCAAGGTGCTGATTTCATCGGCAGGAATGACGCGACGGATCGCGTCCTCGATCGCGGCAAAGCGCACTGCGGATTCCTCCACCCTGGTGCCGGAAGGCACCCTGGCATGCAGCAGGATCTGGCCGCCGTCGACCGCGGGGAAGAAGTTGCTGCCCAGGAATGGCAGCAAGGCAAAAGACGCCAGCACGAAAGCCATGAAGCCAACCACGAAGCCCGGCCGATGCCGCAAGGCCAGCTTGAGCAGGTCAAGGTAGCCATCGCGGAAGCGTTCAAAGCGCAATTCGAAGGCGCGCTGGAAATGCACCAGCGGGTTGCGGGTCGGCGGCAGGGCCGCTTCGGTGCCATGCATGTCGGTATGGGCTGCATGCGCGCGCAGCAGGTATTTCGACATCGTCGGCACCAGCGTGCGCGAGAGCATGAACGAGCAGGCGACCGCGAACATCACCGCTTCGGCCATCGGTACGAACAGGAAGCGCGCCACACCTTGCAGGAAGAACATCGGCACGAAGACGATGCAGATGCACAGCAGCGAGACGAATGCCGGGGTGACGATCTGGTTCGCACCGTCCATGATGGCGGTTTCTACATCCTTGCCCTGTTCGAGGTGCCAGTTGATGTTTTCAATCGTCACCGTGGCATCGTCGACCAGAATTCCGACCGCCAGCGCGAGGCCGCCCAGGGTCATGATGTTGAGCGTCTCGCCGATCGCCGCCAGCCCGATGATCGAGCCGAAGATCGACAGCGGGATCGACACCGCGATGATCACGGTCGAACGCCAGCTTCCGAGAAACAGCAGAATCATCAAGCTGGTCAAAGCCGCGGCGATGATGCCTTCGATCGCGACGCCGCTGATCGCCGCGCGGACAAAAATCGACTGGTCATTGAGCGGCACCACCGTCAGCTGCTCGGGCCATGAATCCCTCATGTCGCCAAGTTTGGTGCGGATGCCGTCGACGATCGCCAGCGTCGAGGTCGCCCCGTTCTTCAGCACCGACATCAGCACCGAACGCGCGCCGTCGACATGGACGATATTCGTCTGCGGCGCACTGCCGTCATGCACATTGGCCACATCGCGGATATAAATCATGTTGCCGCCGACCACCTTGATCGGCAGGTCAGCCAGGCCGATGATCTCGACCGGCGCATTGTTCAAGCGCAGCGAATATTCAAGGCTGCCGATCTTTTGCGTGCCGATCGGCACCAGCACGTTCTGCGCCGCCAGCGCGTTCGCCACATCCACCGCCGAGAGCCCGCGCGCCTGCATCGCTGGCACGTCGAGGTCGATCTGCACCTGCCGCTGCTTGCCGCCATAAGGCCAGGGAATCGCCGCTCCTGGAATCGTCACCAGCGGCGGGCGCACCAGGTTCACTCCGAGGTCGAACAGATTCTGCTCGGACAGCCCCGCGCCCGACATGGCCAACTGCAGGATCGGCACGGTCGATGCGTTGTAGTTAAGGATCAGCGGCGGCGTGATGCCGGGCGGCATCTGCTTGACCACCGTCTGCGAAATCGAGGTGACCTGCGCATTCGCCACCGCAACATTGACGCCAGGCTGGAAGAAGATCTTGACGATGCCGATGCCGGCGTAAGAGTTGGCCTCGATATGTTCGATATCGTTGACTGTCGTCGTCAGGCTGCGCTGATAGGGCATCAGGATGCGGCCCGACATCTGCTCGGGCGACAGGCCGGTGTATTGCCAGGCAACCGAGATCACCGGGATCCTGATCTCGGGGAAGATGTCGGTCGGCGTGCGCAGCGCAGCCAGCGGGCCGATGATCAACATCAGCAAAGCCATCACCACGAAGGTATAGGGCCGCTGCAGCGCGATGCGGACGATGCCTACCAGCAAGTCGAGCTCCCGGTCCGCGGCAAAGCGGTATCGAAGGGTCTATTCAATTTCATTGTTTCGCGACCAGCAGTTTTTTGTTTTTGGAGGCGCCACCGATACGGTCAGCAGCGCCGGGAATCAGTTCATCGAGGTTGACATGCAGGCGCTGCAGCAGCAGCAGCAACTGCTCGCGCTCGGCGCCCGACAAGCCGGCCATCGACTCAGCGCGTGAATCATCTGACACGCGCCAGATTTCTTCCAGCACCTGACGGGCCTGGCTCAACAGGAACAGTTGGTGTGCGCGTCCGTCGCTGGGGTCAGGCCGACGTTCGATCAGGCCATCGGCCGCCATCCGTTCGAGCAGGCGCCCGAGCGTCATCGGATCGATGTCGGTCAGGTAAGCCAGGCGTACCTGTGAAATGCCTTGGTTGCGCTGCAAATAGCAAAGCGCCTTGCATTGATCGAGCGTCAGGCCAAGGTCGACCGAGTGGCGTTCGAAGTTGCGCGCGTACAGGCGCGACAGATCCCGGATCAGGAAGCCGAAATTGCGCAAAGGGTCGATCGATCCGGTATTCAGCAATTTGAATTTTTTAATTAATACTATCGAATGATATTATATAGATCAAATCCGATAGACCTGTCAGCCTGCCGGGCAGGGCAAATCGAGGGGACTGCGCGGTTACAGCGCCATCGACGGTCGCAGCGCCATCGCGGCACGCCAGCGCTTCAGGTTCTGATGCTGTTCACCGGGCCGCACGCGCAAAACCCGCGCGAAGTCGACCACCACCACGGCCGTGATGTCAGCGATGCTGAAGCCGCAGCTGGCGATGCTGTCGCGATCCCCCACCTGCGTGTCGATCGCATCGAAGAAGCGCTGGACGCGATCGAGGCCACGTTGCGCCAGTTCGGGAATTTGCGCATAGTCGACCGGCCCCGGCAAGGCCCGACCTTTCATGGCTGGCGAGCCATTGCGCAGCGCTTCGGCAACAGCCATCAGGCCGTCGAATTCGCAGCGCCAGTTCCAGCTGGCGATCTCGGCTTTCTCCAGCGGCGTGCGGCCCAGCAAAGGCGGCTCGGGGTAGCGCGCTTCCAGATAAGCGGTGATAGCGGCGTTATCGGTCAACACCGCTCCGTCTTCCAACTGCAGCGCCGGGATCGTGCAAAGCGGGTTGATCACACGGTAGGCAGCGCCGAGCTGTTCGGCCTGGGTCAGGTCGACGCTGACAGTTGCATGGCTGATGCCCTTTTCGGCCAGCAGGATGCGCGCGCGGCGCGGGCTCGGCGCCATGCCGTAGTCATACAGAGTGATCATCGGTTTTCCTTGAATGAAAATTTCATGGCCGCAGCAAGGCCGCGGTTTTTTGCTGGCCAAGAAGAACTAGAGCTTGAATGTACCCGGCTACCAGTTACAGCCATCACCCTTGACTGCGCCGGCGACCAGCGGCACCACCGCCAGCAAGCCCATGCCGCTGTAGGCCTGGCGACAGTCCTTCTTGGCGGCCTTGGCGACTTCATCGGCCAGCCTGGAGGGCCGCTCGGGTGGACGCGGCAGCATCTGCAACAAGCCATGCGAGGCCCCGCGCGAAGTCTCGCCGCCGCGCGGCAGATTCAAATTCAGCCTTGGCGCCAACGGCGCAGCTGCGACCGGCGGCGCCGCATCGGGCGCTGGCTTGGCCTCGGCGGACCCAGGTCCTGGGAGATGCGGCGTGGTTCCGGCCAGGCTACCGATTGGGCTGAGCGGCGGGGTATTTCCCTCCAAAGGCTGCAACGGTTGCAGCGGCTCAAGCTTGGCCACCGCCGGCTCGCTTGCTGCTGGCGCCATGGCTTGCACCGGTTCTTGCCGCGATGTTGGCGTTGCGGCGATGTCGGACAGGGTGACGATGCGCGCCGGCGTGATCGGCGCGATGGGCTTGGCGGCATCCGCCACCGGCAAATCAGGCTTGATCGGCTGAACCGCCTGTTCGGCCGCCGCGCCGATTGCCGACAACTTGGCCGCGCGCTCAATCCTGGGCCGGCCGATCGATTCGCTCGACAAGCGGCGCAAAGCCGCGGTGGGCGGGGCCAGCGTCGACTGCGCTGGCAAGGCTGCTGCCGGCATCGCGGTCGGCTGCGGCAACTCGGGCATGGTAGGCAAGACTGGCGCAGCCGTGTCGCCGGGCTGCGCGGAATTTTCCGGGTTCAAGGCCGCGAGTGGAGTTGCCGCAGCTGCGGCCTGCGGCGGCGCAATTGCGCGCGGTAATTCGGCCTCGCGCGGCAATCCGCCAGGGCGCTGCAGTTCTCCTTGCGGCCGCTTGTAAGCCTCGAGGCTGGCTGTGGGAACCTTGCTGGGCGTTTGGGCACCGGTCAGGCTGACGCTCAAGCGTCCCCAGACGCCATCACCGCGCAGCGCCATGCCAGCCGGCGCGCTGCCGAACAAGATGATCACCAGCAAATGCAGCAGCAGCGCCAGCGTCACGCAGCGGCGCAACCTGGGACCCTCCAGCGAGGCCCGCGGCTGGATCGCAGCAAATCGCAGCGCTTGGTCGATCATTGGGTTGAGGGACAATCCATCTTTGACAGCATTGCGCAAACTGTTTCAGCTGAGCCAAAACACCAGAATCTCCGAAAGGCGGACAGCCCTGGTTTTCGGCCAAAAGCTGACAAGCGCAAGCCCCGCGAATCCGCCCTTGATCATGCCCTGACTGCAGATGAATGTTTCTTTTGTTCAAACTGAAAAATCAGCGCTTCCGGCAGGAATCGGCGTTATGTTCGACTTTGGAGGTCAACGCTGGATGGTCCGCCGCCCCAAACCCTTCGTGCTGGTATTTGAAGGGCTGGCCGGTCTGGCGGCCGACCAACAGGGCGATTACCTGCACGACGTCCTGCTCGCACCAACCTGCCGCGAGGCCTTCTACGACCTGATCGATGCGACTGGTCTGGTGGTCTGCCTGAATCTGCCGACCAGTCACCCGAGCTATCGCGATGTGCGCGGCCGCTCGAGCAAAGGCCGGCTCAGCCAGGGCGAGTATTACCACCACGACGGCTGCTCGGGACCGCAAAAACCCCGTTTCGTCGAAATCCGCTGCCCTTACCAGAACGTGACCCGCTCGGTCGCCACCGCAGTGGCGCCGCACCGCGAGGTGGTCGCAGCGATGCTCAGGATGCTGCCAGATGAGCTGGCCGGCAGCCAGGCCATCATCGACTGCGCCGCCCAGGCCGAAGGCAACGATGCGCTGCTCGACCCATTGCAGGGTCTGATCACCCGCACTGTGCGGCGCAACCTCGAGGCGGAAGCAGCGCGCGAATATTTCAGGCAGGTTGACCTGGCAGCCGACGCCTATTTCGAGCCCTGGCAACTGGGTGAAAGCCGCTTGATTGCCAACGCCAACGCCGGCATCACGATGCAGCATCGGCGCGCCTACCAGCAGGTCAATCGGGTCGGTGTGGCCAATGGCAATCTGCTCAAGCGCTGGCCGAACGAGGAATTGCTGCTGCCGGGTCAGACCCTGGATACGGCTTTTCTGGACGCGATGTGCAGCGAAGAAGACGGCGCCTGCCAGCGCTAGGCAGTCAGTTCAAGCATCGCAGCGCCCAGCGCTTCGGCCACCTCGATGCCGTCAACGCCGGCCGACATGATGCCACCCGCATAGCCGGCGCCTTCGCCTGCCGGATAGAGGCCGGCAACATTGACGCTTTGCAGATTCCTGCCGCGGTTGATGCGCAGCGGCGATGAAGTGCGCGTTTCAACGCCGGTCAGCACCGCGTCGGGCATCGCAAAACCCTTGATCTGGCGCTCGAAGGCTGGCAGCGCCTCGCGGATCGCATCGAGCGCATAGTCGGGCAGGCTGCCGCGGCCCGGCTCAGCCAGATCGGTCAGCGTGATGCCGGGCTTGTACGAAGGCTCGACCGAACCGATTGCGCTGCTGCGCTGGCGCTTGATGAAATCGCCGACCAGCGCGCCCGGCGCGCGATAGCCGCCTTCGCCGAGTTGGTAGGCGCGCGACTCCCAGATGCGCTGGAAAGCCATGCCGTCGAGCGGGTTGACCAGGCCTTCGTGGCGGCCATCCTGCCGGTAATCCTGGGGCGAAATGCCGACGACGATGCCGGCATTGGCGTTGCGCTCATTGCGCGAATATTGGCTCATGCCGTTGGTGACGACCCGCTCGACCTCCGAGGTCGCTGCCACCACCGTGCCGCCGGGACACATGCAAAAGCTGTAGACCGATCGGCCGTTCGACGCATGGTGGACCAGCTTGTAATCGGCAGCGCCGAGTATCGGGTTGCCGGCATTCGGGCCGAAGCGGGCGCGATCGATCAGGCTTTGCGGATGCTCGATGCGGTAGCCGATCGAAAACGGCTTGGCTTCCATGCGGACGCCGCGCTGGTGCAGCATCGTAAAAGTGTCGCGTGCGCTGTGGCCGAGCGCCAGGATCACATGGTCGGCATCAATCTGCTCGCCCGAAGCCAGCGTCACGCCGCGAATGGATTTCCCGGCCGGGCCGTCCTCGATCAGGACATCGCTGACACGCTGCTCGAAACGGACCTCGCCACCCAGCGCTTCGATTTCAGCGCGCATCCGGCTGACCACGGTGACCAGGCGGAAAGTGCCGATATGCGGCTTGGCGACAAAGAGGATTTCTTCCGGGGCGCCGGCCTTGACGAATTCGTCCAGCACCTTGCGCGTCAGATGGCGCGGGTCGCTGATCTGGCTCCAGAGCTTGCCGTCCGAAAAAGTGCCAGCGCCGCCTTCACCGAACTGCACATTCGATTCGGGGTCCAACTGCCCCTGGCGCCACAGCGCCCAAGTGTCCTTGGTGCGCTCGCGCATTGCCTTGCCGCGTTCGAGCACGATCGGCCGCAAGCCCATCTGCGCCAGAATCAAGGCGGCAAAAATGCCGCAAGGTCCGAAGCCGATCACCAGCGGGCGCGGCTTTGACGCGGCATAAAAGTCAGCACTCGCATGGCCGGCAAAGCGGTAGCTCATATCGGGCGTCGGCCGGACATGAGGGTCGCCAGCCCAGCGCAGCAAGGCCGCCGATTCGTCGGCGAGTTCGCAATCGACCGTATAGATCAGCTGAACCGACGATTTCTTGCGCGCGTCGTAGCTGCGTTTGAAGACCGTGAAACCCAGCAGCGCAGCGTCCGCCAAGGCCAGGCGCTGCAGCAAAGCAGGGCGCAAGGCTTCCTCGCCATGGTTCAGCGGCAGACGGAGTTCGGTCAGGCGCAGCATGATTGCATCGGGCAAAAAGAAACAGGCCCTTTCAAACGAGAGGACCTGTTGTCAATGTGGGCAGGGCTGGCAAGCAGCCTGCCCAGCGGGCTATCAGCCGCCTTTGCTTGGGCGCTTGCCCGGGTTCTTCTTGCTGCGGGTATGGGCGCCGCGCTCAAGGCTGCGCTTCTGGCCATGGCCAGCGGTGGCGGTCACGCCAACAGGACTTGCAGGCCGGGGAGTGGCACGGCGATCAGCTTCAGTAACTATTTTGTTGGCCATGATTGGCTCCGGTCAGAGGAATTGGTTTTCAGACGAATCGCGGATTTTACTGTGTAACTGGAGATCCGTCACTGAATCGTTGTCAACAGGCCCAAATCGATGCCCACAAATCAGGTCAGAACTTCATTTGCGCAGCGCAGCGTCCTCGATCAGGACCGCATAGGCATAGCCCGATCCAAGATTCACATCGGTGCGAACCAGGCCCTGCGCGGTGACGACATCGCCGACGGCGGCGCTGTCCTTGCTGGTCACAACGATGTCGTGACTGCCATCGGCGGCATTGCCGGAACCGTCCTGCAGATGCAGCCAGTTCTTGCCCATGATGCCCAAGCTGATCTTCATCACCTGGCCGCGCAACTGCACCGGCTTGTCCTTCAATGCGAGCCGACCTTTGACCAGTTCGGCCACTGTCTTCGCATCGGCGCCGCTGGCCTTGGCCACGCTGACCAACGCTGCGCCAGTTGCAACCGTTGCAATATTGGCCGCGGCTTGCGGTTTAGCGGGGTCGGCCAGATAGCCGAACCAGATCTTGTCGAATTTGGTCTTCAGCGTCCGGCTCTCGAAGTTCTGCATCAGCACCGGCTTGCTGACCGTGACCTGCGCGCCTTTCTTGACTGCAGCGGTCGGCACGGCAGCCCAGACCTTGCCTTCCGCGGTCTTCAGTTGCAGATAGGTGTAGCTGTCGACGTTCTTGATGTCGATCACTTCACCTTTCAAGTCGGTGGCCTCGATGGCAAACGCCAGCAAGGGAGCGGCGGCGACAAGGAACAGGGCGGCTCTGAATGAAATCATGGCTGATGCTTCGGGCAAAGATGCCGATCATCTGGCAAAGGCCAGTTCCACCCTTGATGGAAGTCAAGGACGTAGCGCTTGCCCGGAGGGCGCGGCCTGGCGCTGAAAGCCCTGGGCTGCGCGCATCAGTTGCTTGGTGTAATCGCGTTCGACGCGACCCGCCGCCAGTGCTTGGGCCGACAGCGTTTCGACCTCCCGGCCGGACTGCATCACCATCAAGCGCTCGCAAAGATGGGTGACGACGGCCAGATCATGGCTGACCATCAGGAAGCTCAAACCGCGCTCACGGCGCAGCGACTCCAGCAGATTCAAGACCTCGGCCTGCACCGACGCGTCGAGCGCCGAGGTGGGCTCGTCGAGTAGCAGCAAAGAAGGCTCCAGAATCAAGGCGCGGGCGATCGCTATACGCTGGCGCTGGCCGCCCGACAGCTGGTGCGGATAACGCCAGCGAAAGCCCCGCCCCAAGCCGACCGCATCGAGCATGTCGGTGATGCGGCGTTCGCTGTCGCCGATGCCGTGGATCGCCAGCGGTTCGGCCAGAGTCCGGTCGACCGTATGGCGCGGATGCAGCGAGCCATAGGGGTCCTGAAAAACCATTTGCACGCTGCGCCGGAAGGCCTTGCTGCCCGGCGCTGGCAACGCACCCTCGCCGCTGAGTTTGACGCTGCCGGCTTGAATCGTGGCCAAGCCGCAGATCGCGCGCAACACGGTTGATTTACCCGAGCCCGATTCACCGACCAGCCCGAAGCTCTCGCCCGGCCCGACCGCAAAACTCAGGTCATGTAGGGCCGTGAATTCGCCGTAGCGCACCTGCAGGTTTTTCACCTCCAACCCCAGCTTCATCGCAGCCACTCCGGCTGACGCTGCAGCGTTGGCAAGGGATGACGCTGCGCCAACAATTGCGGCAAGCAGTTCAGCAGGCCCTGGGTGTAGGGATGGCGGGCTTGCTGTAGTTGCTGCGCGGCGATTTCCTCGACGATACGCCCGGCATACATGACCAGCACGCGGTCGCAAAAACTCGCCACCAACCGCAGATCATGCGAGATGAAGATCAAGCCCATGCCGCGCTGCGCGGTCAACTGGTCGAGGAGGGCCAGCACCTGCAACTGCACCGTGACATCAAGCGCCGAAGTCGGCTCGTCGGCAATCAACAATTCGGGCTCGGCGATCAGCATCATCGCCATCATCACGCGCTGCCCCATGCCGCCCGACAACTGGTGCGGGTACAACTCACACACTCGCGCCGGGTCGGCGATCGCTACATCGGCGAGTGAGCGCAGCACAAGTCGCCTGACCTCGGCGGCAGGCAGGGCCTGATGCGCCAGCAAGGTCTCGCTGATCTGCGCACCGATGCGCAGCACCGGATTGAGCGAATATTTGGGGTCCTGCAGAATCATCGCCATGCGCCGACCCAGCATCAGGCGGCGCTCGGCAGCACTGGATTGCAACAGATCGACACCCTTGAAATTGAGCCGCTCGGCGCTGATGATCGCTTCCGGTGCCGACAGGCCGAGGATCGCGCGGCCCAACTGCGATTTGCCCGAACCCGATTCGCCGACGATGCCGAGCCGCTCGGCACCCATCGTGAAGCTGACGTCGCGCACCGCTTCAACCAAGGCGCCGTCGCGGGCGCGAAAGCTGACGCGCAGGTTCTCCACTTCGAGCAAGGGCTGCGCTGCCTGAAAGCCTTCGGTTGCACTCATGGCGTGGCTTTCGGATCGAGTGCGTCGCGCAGGCCATCGCCAAGCAGATTGAAGGCCAGGCTGACGATGAAAATCGCCAGGCCGGGCCCGGCGGCGACCCACCATTGGTCGAGCACATAAGCGCGCCCGGCTGCGATCATCGCGCCCCATTCAGGGCTGGGCGGCTGGGCGCCGAGGCCGAGAAAGCCCAGACCGGCAGCGGTCAGGATGATGCCGGCCATGTCCAGCGTCACCCGCACGATCACCGACGGCAGGCACAAGGGCATGATGTGGCGCAGCACGATGCGCCAGGGCGAAGCGCCCAGCAAGCGCATCGCAGCAATGTAATCGGCCTGGCGGATCGTCAGCGTCTCGGACCTCGCCAACCGCGCATAAGGTGGCCAGGAGGTGATCGCGATCGCCAGCACCGCGTTCTCGATGCCGGGGCCGAGCGCGGCGACAAAGGCCAGCGCCAGGATCAGCCGGGGGAAAGCCAGGAAGATGTCGGTGATGCGCATCAGCAGCGCATCGGCCCAACCGCCAACGTAGCCGGCCAGCGTGCCGACGAGCAGCCCGATCGGCGCGGCCAGCAGCGCCACCAGCGTGACGATGAACAGCGTGATGCGCGCACCGTAAAGAATGCGTGAATAAATGTCGCGCCCCTGGTCATCGGTGCCCAGCCAATGAACGCCAGACGGTGGCAGCAGCCGGGTCGTCATCAGGTCGCCGACATCGGGGGGGTAAGGTGCGAGCCATGGCGCCAGCGCTGCCAGCAAGATCAGGCCCAGCACCAGCAGCAGGCCGAGCAGGGCCAGCCGGTTGCGCGCGAAGCTGCGCCAGCCGGCATAAGCCCGGCCCAGCGCCGCCTGCCGGCGCGATTGCGGCTGCTCGCTGAGCAGCCATTGGGTCAAGGTTTCAGCGCTCATCTCGTGCGCGGATCAAGCATCCGGTAGAGCAGGTCGGACAACTGGTTCAGCGCGATGAAGACCGAACCGACCACCAGCGTGCCGCCCAGCACCGCATTCATGTCGGCGTTCTGCAGCGAATTGGTGATGTACAGGCCCAGGCCCGGCCAGGCGAACACCGTCTCGGTCAGCACCGAGCCTTCGAGCAGCCCCGCATAGCTCAGAGCGATGACGGTGACCAGCGGCACCGCGGCATTGCGCAGCGCATGGCGCCAGATGATGCGCGACTCGCTCAAGCCCTTGGCGCGCGCCGCGATGATGTACTCGGACCCCAGCTCCTTCAACATGAAGCTGCGCGTCATGCGACTGATATAGGCGAGCGAAAAATAACCGAGCAGCGCCGCCGGCAAGGCCAGATGGGCGAGCGCGTTGCAAAAAGCCGGCCAATCGCCGGCCAGCGCAGTGTCGACCAGCATCAAGCGCGTCACCGGCGCGATGCTGTATTCGAAAGCGATGTCAATGCGCCCGGGGCCGGCCACCCAGCCGAGCCTGGCGTAGAACAGCACCAGCCCCATCAGGCCGAGCCAGAAGATCGGCACTGAATAGCCGATCAAGCCCATCACCCGCACCAGCTGATCAGCAAAACGCCCGCGCCGCGCCGCCGCCCAGACCCCCAGCGGCACGCCCAGCAGCACGCCGATCAGGATGCCCGCGCTGGCCAGCTCCAGCGTCGCCGGAAAAGTCCGTGCGATGTCGTCGAGCACCGGTCTTGATGTCAACAGCGAGACGCCGAGGTCACCCTGCGCCACCTTGCTGACGTAAAGCAGGAACTGGCGCGGCAAGGGCTGATTCAGCCCCATTTCTTCGCGCACCCTGGCGATTTGCTCCTCGCTGGCGCGGTCGCCAACGACGGCCAGCGCTGGATCCACCGGCACCACCCGCCCGATGAAAAAGGTCACCGCCAGCAGGCCCAGATAGGTCAGCGCCAAGCTCAGGACAAAGCCGCCCAGCCCCGTCGCAGTGCGGCGCCAAGGCTTCTTCAGCAAGATAAGGCCACGCAGCGGTGGAAACCGGAATCAGTCGGGCTCATGCATAGGTCCATGGATCGCCCGCATTGTGCCTGCCTGTCAAGGGCAAGCCATCAGCGTCGGCCGAACAACGGGCACATCGCGGCGCCCTAAGCACCTGCGTCACGTCAGCAACTGCACATGCAAGCCTGAGACCCGTGCGAACTGGGCATCACCGGTCAAGAAAACATGCGAGTCGCCCAGCTGCAGGCAGCTGGCGGCTTGCAGACAATCCGCCGTGCGCAAGCCATGCTTGGCCCGAATCGCTGCGGCCAGTTCCACCACGTCCCGGGTCAGGTCAACCCAGACCAGATCACTGCGGCTAAAGAAAGCGTCATAAGCTCCCAGCAATGCTTGATTTTGGGCTTTCATCGGGCCGACCCGGCATTCCAGCCAGCTCAGTCGGCTCAGGGCCGCACTGACGCCGCGGTGACTCGCGGCGATCGCTGCCAGTTCCTGGCGCACTCTCTTGACAAAAGGTTCTCTACCCTCGACCAGATAGATCAGCGCATTGGCGTCAAGGAATGCAATCACCAAGCCCGCTCGGCATCCAGACTGGCGTCAATTTCAGCCTTGCTTCGCTTGCCGGTGGCCGGCTGTGCCAGCAACCACTGCACAGCAGTCAGGCCCGGTTGGGCGGCCTTGCCGTTGGCAAGACGCAGGTATTCGTCTTCCGACAGAACTACGGCTGCGGGCTTGTTGCGCTTGACGATGTGCAGTGGTCCGCGGCGCAGCCCCTCTTCAATGGCGGCCATGCCGCGGCGCTTGATTTCAGCGATGGTGACGGTGTTGTTCATGGTCTGAGGCTCTAAATGTGATAGATTGAATGATACCGTTTTCAGTACTGTTTTGTGAACCTCACAAACACGAGACCATCTCACGCCCAATGTGAGCAATGCAGGCGCCAGGGAAATCCGGTTCTCGCCGATTACACCAATGTTTTGCCAATGTCTTGCATAGCCATTTCTCCAATTTAGTGGAAAACTTCGCGACAAATACTTTAAATGGTCAATTACGGGCAAAGTGATTCATTGCGAATGCGGTCTGATTACCCGGCGAGACACCGACGAAGAGTTGATTGCCGCCGTGACTGAACATGTCGCCGTAGCCCATCCGGAACTGGTCGGCGCGCAACCGATCAAACCATCCTGGCCATGGCTGAAGAGGCCTGAGGTGCCAGGGCAAGCCGGGGGGAGGCTCCTGGGAGTTCGAAGCGAAGGCTGCTGGTCTGGCCCTGCTAGCGCTTGCTCACCGGCCCGACATAGGTCGAGTCCGAGGTCGGGCCGAGCTTGAAGCCGTCGATGTTGGCGCGCATGGCCGCGACTTGGGTCTGCTGGAACAGCATCACGAACGGGCTGCTGTTGCGGAATTCGGCCTGTATCGCCTGGTATTGCTTGGCGCGCTTGACCGGATCGCGCTCCAGCAAGGCCGCATCGGCCTTGGCGGTCAGTTCCGGAATCGCCCAGGCGTTGCGCCAGGTGAGTGGCTTCAGCCTGGCCTCATCGCTGTTGTCGGGGTTGCGCGCAAAAACATCGGCATTGGTATGCGGATCCCAGTAATCGGCAGCCCATTCGCCGATGTAGATGTCATGCTTGCGCGCCCGGTACTTGGTCAGGGTCTGCTTGCCGTCGCCGGGGATGATCTCGATGTCGATGCCAACGCGCTTGGCGGTCTGCTGGATCGCCTCGGCAATGCCCTGCACCGGCTGCGCCGAGCGGGTGTCCATCGTCACCTTGAAGCCGCCGGCCAACCCGGCTTTGGCCAGCAGAGTCTTGGCCTTGACCAGGTCGTACTTGAACGGCTTGTCGCTGCTGGCGCCGAGCAGGCCCAGCGGCAGGAAGTTCTGGTGCACCACACCGATGTCCTTGATCAAGGTGGCGCCGATCGCGTCATAGTCGACCAACCATTTGAACGCCTCGCGCACCTCGGGCTTGGCCAGAAATGCATTCTTCTGGTTCAAGCTGAGGTAATAAACCGTGCCCTTGGGCCGGGATTCCAGCTTGATGTCCTTGTTGCCAGCCATGGCCGCCAGGTCCTGTGGCGCCAGATTGCGGGCGATGTCGACATCACCCTTCTCCAGCAGCAGGCGCTGTGTGGCGGCTTCCTTCACATGGCGGTAGATGATTCGGGCCAGCGCCGGTTGCGGGCCGACAAAGGCTTCGTTGCGGTCGAGCACCAGGATCTCGTTGGCGCGCCATTCACGCAGCTTCCAGGCGCCAGATCCGGCATGGTTGTTCTTCAGCCAGGCGGCGCCCAGATCACCGTTCTGTGCCTTGCCCAAAAGCAGCTTCTTGTCGACAGCCGAAGCGACATTGGCGGTCAGGCAGTTCAGCACGAAGCTCGGCGCATAGGCCTTGTCAGTTTCAATCGTCAGCGTCAACGGCCCGGTCTGCTTGACCTTGTCAGCCACATTGGCCTTGTTCCAGCCGAACTGGGTCAGGATGAAAGCAGGCGTTTTGTCCAGCAGCACCGCGCGTTGCAGCGAAAACACCATCTCCTCAGCGCCCAGCGGGTTGCCCGAAGCAAACTTCAAACCAGGGCGCAGCTCGAAGCTGAAGGTCTTGCCGTCCTTTGACACGGTCCAGCTGCCGGCCAGCATGCCGCTCAGCTTGGACGGGTCGCTGACCTCGAATTGCATCAGCCGCTGATAGCTGTTGCCGATGATCTCGCCGCCCGAAATCTCAAAGGATTCCGCCGGGTCGAGCGTGATGATGTCGTCGAAGGCCATCGCCTGCACCAGCGAGTCCTTGGGTGTCAGCGCCAAGGCAGGCAAGCCGCACAGCAGCGTGATGGCGATTGCGCCGCGACGGATGAAATCGAATCGGGTCATGCGGAGCCTCCGGATTGACTGCGCATTGTCCGACAGTTGGCGGGCCGGAGCGCCCAGCCATCAATCGCCGCGAATGTGGCCGCTCGAGAATGCTGCGCCGACCGACTTGACGACTTCGCTGACGCTGTGACCCGCGCCACCATGGCCTGACTGGCCGAGCTGGCGCAGCTTTTCGAGGCAGTCGAGGCGCGCGATCTCATTCATGCCGTCGATGCCGCCGAGCAAGGTCGCGTGGACCGGTGCAAAGCCGACAAAACCGAGCACATTGCGCTCCAGCGACTTGACGCTGTGGGCCCGAAAGAACCAGCGGTAAAGCAGGGTTGGCATGCCCATCGTGACCAGCACATGAGCGGAGCGGCCGCTGAGGCTTTTTTGCCCGAACGGGCTGGCGCCGACCTTCTTGAATGCGAAGCCGGGCCGCGCCACCTGCTCCAGAAAACCCTTCAGCAGCGCCGGCATATCGCCCAGCCAGAGCGGAAAAATGATCAGCAGATGCTGGCACCACTCGATCGCCTGCTGGGCTGGCAGCAACTCCGGCGGCAGCTGACCATGCTCCCATTCGGCTTGCGAGCGCAACAGCGGGAAGTTCAAGGCGGCCACATCGATTTCGCGCAATTCATGCCCGCCGATTGCGGCACCGTCCTTGTAGGCTTGCCCCAGGGCATGGCAAAAATGCGGCGCCGCCGAGTCGGGATGACCTTGAATGATCAGAATACGCATGCCGGCCCCTTGCTACTGAGGCCGCCATCTTGGGGGCAACGTCTGAGGCGGGATTGAGAACCGTCAGAGCACGGCCTGCTTCAGTCGGCCGTGACGCCGGATTCGCGCACGATGCGGCCAAGGCGGACCGACTCAGTGCGGATCAGCTGCCCGAATTGCTCGGCCGTGCCGGCGACAACCGGTGTGCCGAGCTGCTCCCATTTCTTGCGAAACACCGGGTCCTTGAAGATCGCATTGAGCACGCTGTTGAGCTTGGTCACATGCTCCGGCGGCGTGCCGGCACGCACTGCGATGCCATGCCATCCGGTCATCTCATAGCCGGGCAGACCCGCTTCGGCCAGTGTTGGCACATTCGGCAGTTGCGGGCTGCGCTTGGACGATGTGACGGCCAAGGCGACCAGCTTGCCGGTGTTGATGTACTGCAGCGAGCTGCCGAGCACGTCGAACATGACCTTGATCTGCCCGCCGAGCAGGTCGTTCAAAGCCGGACCTGCGCCGCGATAAGGCACATGGGCCATCTTCGAGCCCGTGATTTTGTTGTAGGTTTCGCCGGCCAGATGCTGCGGTGTGCCATTGCCGGCCGAGCCGTAGCTGAGCAGATCCGGCTTGGCCTTGTTCAAGGCGATCAACTCCTTGACCGTCTTGATGCCCAGCGATGGATGCACTTCCAGCACCAGCGGAAACGACGAGATCTGGATCACCGGCACCAGGTCGGTCAGCGGGTTGTAGGGCATGGTCTTGAACAGGCTCTGGTTCACCGCCATCGGGCCGCTCGCAGCCAGCAGCAAGGTGTAGCCGTCGGCAGCCGACTGATGCGCCACCTCGTTGGTGCCGACGTTGCCACCGGCGCCGCCCTTGTTTTCGACCAGGATGGTCACGCCCAGCCTTTGCTGCAGTTCAGGCTGCAACAAGCGCGCCATCAGGTCGGTCGGGCCGCCGGGCGGATAGGGCACGACGAAGCGGATCGGCTTGGACGGGTAGGCCTCCTGAGCCATGACGGGCAGGGCTAGCGTGGCCATGGCCAGCAGCATCGGTGCGAGCAGTTGTCGGCGGTTCATCTCTTCTCCTGTGGGTTATAAGTTTTGCGCAAGCTTTGCTCGCTCAATGGTTGCCAGGGCGGGCAGTAGTGCGCAAGGGCGGCAAATCGTCTTTCAACAAGTCCAGGCCGCGCTTGAGCATCTGGTCATAGCGCAGCCGTTCGGCCTGGCGCTCGGCTTCGGGCCAGACCGAAAATCCGGCGCCGGTCTTCATGCCCAGGCGTCCTGCAGCCACATGACCGCGCAGCAGGGCCGAAGGCTCGCTGGCATTGCTCAGGCTCGGGTACATCGAAGCGGCAGCGGCGCAATGCACGTCGAGGCCGGCATGGTCCCGCTGCAGCACCGGCCCGGCCGCCAGAAAGCGGAAACCGAAACCGAACCGAACCGCAGCATCGACGTCTTCGGCGCTGACCACACCTTCATCGATCAGCGCAAAGGCTTCGCGCGCCAGGGCATGCTGCAGCCGGTTGGCAAGAAAGCCGGGCTTGTCCTTGCGCACCAGCACTGGCACCAGGCCGCAGTCGCGCATCGCATCGCAAAGTGATTCAGCACCAGCCAATTCGCTGCGCGCACCGAGCACGACTTCGACCAGCGGCACCAGATGCGCCGGCATGAAGAAATGCAGGCCATACATGCGCTGCTGGCTCGCACGCCCTTCGGCAATTGCGCTAATCGGGAAGCTCGAGCTGTTGCTGGTCAAGACGCAGTCAGGCCGCGCCAGCCGTTCCAGATCGGCAAACAAGGATTGCTTCAAGGCCAGCTGTTCAGGAATACATTCGACCACCAGGTCGATGGCCGGCCAGTCGACATCGGCCAGATCGGCAGCCAAGCCAAGGCTTTCAGCCCGTTGCGCCAGCCCGACATCGCCGAGGCGGTCGGCCACATGGCTGCGGATGCCGGCGCGCCGCGCGCCATCGCGCTCGACCACGGTGACGACAAAACCGCCGCGCGTCAGCACCACCGCGACATCGGCGCCCATCGTTCCACCACCGACGATCACGGCCTTGGCGCCGATCACCGTCTTGTTCGATTCACTCATGTTCGCTTTCGTTCTTTGAAGGCCGTCGAGTCTAGAAACTCCCGCTACATACGTCAATTCAGAAATTTTTATAAATTTATCACCGGCGTGATCAATTCGATGGCGCCGCCCTGGATTGAGCAATCGATTGCTCGGCCACAATGGCTGATCCAAAAAGGTGAACCCAGTGCATTTCTACGAACCCTCCCAAGGCCACCGCCTGCCCCATGACCCGTTCAACGCGATCGTCGGCCCACGACCAATCGGCTGGATTTCCTCGCAAAGTAGCGCAGGCCTGTTGAATCTGGCGCCCTACAGCTTTTTCAATGCCTTCAACTACACGCCGCCATTGATTGGCTTTTCCAGCATCGGCTACAAGGACACGGTGCGCAATATCGAACAAACCGGCGAGTTCGTCTGGAATCTGGTCACGCGCGACTTGGCCGAAGCGATGAACCTGAGCTGCGCCGCCGTCGCGCCGGAGGTGAATGAATTCGAACTCGCCGGGCTGACGCCGCAGGCCTCAAGCCTGGTCAAGCCGCCGCGCGTGGCCGAGTGCCCGGTGGCGTTCGAATGCAAGCTCAGCCAATTGATCCGCTTGCGCGGTGCCAACGGCGTGGAAGTCGACAGCTGGCTGGTACTCGGTGAAGTCGTCGGCGTGCATATTGCCGACAACTTGCTGATCGGCGGTGTTTACGACACTGCCGCAGCGCACCCTGTGCTGCGCGGTGGCGGCCCTGCCGACTATTTCGAAATCGACATCGCCCAGCGCTTCCGGATGTTCAGGCCGCGTTAGCGGCGAACAGCCGCCGGCGCTGCGGCCACAGCAGGTTCAAGGCCAGACCGCCCAGCACCAGGGCAGCGGCAAGCAACTTCCAGCCTGGCAGACTCTCGCCCAAGATCCAGGCCGCCGTGCTCATGCCGATGACAGGCACGGCCAAGGACATCGGCACGACCGTGGCGGCCGCATGGCGCGACAGCAACCAGCCCCAGATGCCATAACCGAGCAAGGCATTGCCCAGCGACTGCGACAGCACCGATCCCCAGGTCATCCAATCGGCTTGACGCAAGGCCTGCGCGACAACGGCCGGGCCTTCGAACAACAGCGACAGCAGCAGCAGCGGCGGCACGGCATAGACGCTGGTCCAGACGACATAGGCCAGCGTATTGACTCGGCCGGCACTCTTCACGACCAGGTTCGCACTGGCCCAGCAAAAGGCCGCAGACAGGATCAGCAGCAAGCCCAAAACGGTGACGCTGCCGTCGGTATGAACAACGATCACCGCAATGCCCGAAGCGGCCAGCAGCAAGGCCAGCCATTGATAGGCCTGCACGCGCTCCTGGCTGATCCGCCTTGCCAGCATCAGCGTGAAAAAGACTTGCGCCTGCAGCACCAGCGACGCCAGGCCTGGAGAAATATGCCCGCGCATGGCCAGGAACAAGAGCCCGAATTGCGTTGCGCTCAGCACCCCGTAGCTGGCCAGGTTGCGCCAGGGCAGGTCGGGCCTGGGCAGAAAAAATATCGCTGGCAGCACTGCGAAGACAAAGCGCAGACAGGCAAAAAGCAGCGGGGGCAGCGACTCCAGGCCAAAGCGGATGATGACGAAATTGCTGCCCCAGATGGCGACAACCAGCATCGCCAGCAGGAAATGATTCAGCGGTAATCGGGCCGTCATTTCACGCCGGTCATGGCAGCAACCGGAGGGCGGCAATCGCCAGCCAGCCGAGGACGAAATTGGTCGACATCAGCAGATGGATCTGACCGGCAGCCCGCGCCGCTTCAGGCCATTGCGCGGCTTCGACGGCACCCTTGAATTTGCGGAATCCGGCGAAATAGACGTGGCCGAAGATCAGCATCATCAGCAAGCCAAGTCCCAGCATCAGCGTCCAGCCGAGCGGCACAGCGCCGGTCCCGGTGGCGGCCTTGGCAGCCCGGAAAGCGCTGCTGTAGAGATGTGAGCCGGTCGCCAACAAGGCCGCAATCGCCCCCACCACCAGCAAGAAGAAGCGCTGCCAAACCGCCACCATCAGCTTGGCGCGCGGCTGCGGCTGCAGCATCGCCAAGGCCGCCGGGCGCAGGGCCAGCAGCATGAAGGTCATACCGCCCATCCAGATGATGGCGGCCACCAGGTGGATCAATTTGAATGCGTTGTACATGGTGGTCAGGCGTTCGAAAGTGGAGCCCGATTGTGGCTTGCCGGAGAACCCTGGCCTTCGTTGCCGCTGCAATGACATCTATCAAGGTCGGTCGGCAGCCGGCCGCACACACTGAACTGGCCTTGCGCAAGCGATAAAAGTTGAGGATGCGGATGAACAATTACAAAGCCGATGTCTTGATCATTGGTGCCGGCGGCGGCGGTCTGAGGGCCGCGATTGCGGTGGCCCAAAGCGACCCGGGGCTGAGCATCGCGCTGGTCTCCAAGGTTTATCCGATGCGCAGCCACACGGTGGCCGCCGAAGGCGGCGCGGCCGCAGTGACGCAGGCCCATGACAGCCTCGAAGCCCATTTTCACGACACCGTGGCCGGCGGTGATTGGCTCTGCGAACAGGATGTGGTCGAGTATTTCGTCGCCCATGCGCATGAAGAAATGGTGCAGATGGACCATTGGGGCTGCCCCTGGAGTCGCAAGGAAGACGGCCATGCGAATGTGCGCGCCTTTGGTGGCATGCAGATCGAGCGCACCTGGTTCGCTGCCGACAAGACCGGTTTCCACATGTTGCACACGCTGTTCCAGACCTCGATCCAATTCCCGTCGATCAAGCGCTTTGACGAGTATTTCTGCGTTGACCTGGTCGAGGGCGAAGGCCGCGTCCAGGGCGCTGTCGTGATCGAAATCGCCAGCGGCGAATTCACCCTGATCCAGGCCAAGGCGGTGATCATCGCCACCGGCGGCGCCGGCCGGGTGTTCCGCGAGAACACCAATGGCGGCATCGTCACCGGCGACGGCATGGCGCTGGCTTACCGGCACGGCGTGCCGCTGCGCGACATGGAATTCGTCCAGTACCACCCGACCTGCATGCCCGGCACCGGCCTTTTGTTCACTGAAGCCTGCCGCGGCGAAGGGGGGTTTCTGATCAACAAGGACGGCTATCGCTACTTGCAGGACTACGGCCTCGGACCGGCTGGCCCGACCCCGCGCAACAAGGCGATGGAGCTGGGGCCGCGCGACCGCCTCAGCCAGGCTTATTGGCATGAAAAGCAAAAAGGCCGCACGATCAGCGGCATCCACGGCGATGTGCTGCACCTCGACCTGCGCCATCTGGGCGAAAAAAAGTTGCGCGAGCGCCTGCCGCAGATCTACGAGCTGGCGGTCGAATACCTCGGCGTCGACCCGGCCAAGGAGCCGATCCCGATCTTGCCGGCGGTCCATTACACGATGGGCGGCATCACCGCCGACGGCAAAACCGCTTCACCCTTGCCCGGACTCTATTCGGTGGGCGAATGCTCGAGCGTTGGCATCCATGGAGCGAACCGGCTTGGCTCGAACTCGCTGACCGAGTTGCTCGTGTTCGGCAAGGTCGCAGGGCTCGAGGCCGCGACCTTCGCGAAATCGGTGGACCATGGCAAGACCGACTTGCTCGACAAATTGGCCGAAAATTCGCGCCGCAAGGTCATGACCATCGTCCAGCGCAGCGACGGCAATGAACGCATCGCCACGCTGCGCCGCGAAATGGCACAGAGCATGGAAGAAGGCTGTGGCATCTACCGCAGCGCAGCGACGATGCAGGCCACGTGCGACAAGCTCGCCGAGTTGAAGCAGCGCTACAAGCGGGTGCAACTCGACGACCACTCGAAAGCCTGGAACACCGAATGGCTACTGGCGATCGAGCTCGGTTATCTGCTCGACGTGGCGCAAGCGATGGCGCATTCGGCCTTGAACCGCGAGGAGTCGCGTGGCTCGCACCAGCGGCTCGACGGGTTCGAGTTGCGTGACGATCAGAACTTCCTGCAGCACAGCCTGGCGCATTACCAGGGCGACGACGCCCCGACGATCACTTATGGCGAGGTCAGAATCACCAGCTCGCCGCCGGGAACGCGCGCCTATGGCGCAGCCGGCGAGCAGGCCGATGCGGCCCAACGCCTTGCCAAGGAGGCCAGCCATGTCTGAAGCATCGAGCCAGAAGATGATCGCGATCGAGGTGCAGCGCTACCGACCCGAGCAGGAGGATCAGCCCTTCTGGCAGACCTTTGCAGTACCGTTCACCGACGATATGTCGGTCCTGCAAGGGCTGCAGCAGATCAAGGATGATCAGGACGGCAGCCTGAGCTTTCGCTGGTCCTGCCGGATGGCGATCTGCGGGAGCTGCGGCATGATGATCAACGGCAAGCCCGAGCTGTCCTGCAAGACTTTTTTGCGCGACCTGCTGCCAGGGCCGGTGCGTGTTGAGGCGCTGGCACATTTCCCGATCGAGCGCGACCTGGTCGTCAGCGTCGACAAATTCGTCGAGAAGCTCGAAAGCATCAAGCCCTACATCATCCCGAAAACGCCGCGCCGCCTCGACGAGGGCGAATACCTGCAAACGCCCGAACAGCTCGAGCAGTTCGAGCAATACAGCAGCTGCATCAACTGCCTGCTCTGTTATGCCGCCTGTCCGCAGTACGGGCTCGACCCGAACTTCGTCGGGCCGGCTGCGCTGGCCCTGCTGCACCGCTACAACGCCGACTCGCGCGATGGCGGACAGGCCGAGCGGATGGAAGTTGTCAATGCGGCTGAAGGCGTGTGGAGTTGCACGGCGGTCGGCTATTGCTCCGAGGTCTGCCCCAAACATGTCGACCCGGCCCATGCGGTAAACCAGAACAAGGTCAACAGCGCCAAGGACTATTTCCTGCGCTTCTTCCAGGGAGACAGGGCATGAGCAAGCAAGCCCCGACTGCGAAACCCTATATCCGGCCAATGAAGGGCTGGTGGCGGCGCGATCCCTTTTTCGTCCGCTATATGGCGCGCGAAACCACGGCTTTCGGCGTGGCGGCCTATGCGCTGATACTGGCCGTTGGTGCAGTGCGGCTAGCGCAAGGCGAGGCGGCCTGGAACGGTTGGCTGGCTGCCTTGCAAAGCCCGGCATCGCTGCTACTGCATGCCTTGCTGTTGCTGGCGATGGCGGTGCATGCCAAGAGCTGGTTCGAGATCATGCCCAAGACGATGCCGATGATCTTCATTGGCGGCAAGCGTCTGCAGGCTGTGACGATCACCCGCATCGGTTGGGCCGCGACGGTCGTCGCTTCCTTGCTGCTGCTGGCACTGCTGGGGCAATCATGATGAAGCGTTCGAATTCGCCGATTTTCTGGCTGCTGTTCGGCGCTGGTGGCATGCTCGCGGCGCTGTTGGGGCCGATGCTGGTCTTCATCACCGGCCTGGCCATACCGCTGGCCTGGCCTTTGACAGGGTCGAAGCTGGCTTATCCGCAGATGCTCGCCTTTGCCCAGCATTGGGTCGGCAAGGGTCTGTTGGTCGCCGTGATCTCGCTGTTCGCCTGGCATGCGGCGCACCGGATTTTGTGCAGCCTGCATGACATCGGCATCCACAAGGGCACAGTGGCCAAGCTGATCTGCTATGGCGGCGCGATGGCCTTGACCCTGGTCGCTGGAGCGAGCCTGCTCAGTCTGGGCTTTTGAGATGGGTCAGCGGCAGGGCCGAACTGGCCTTGACCTCGCCGAGCGAAAAGCTGGTGTGGATGTCCTTCACATTCGGTAGATTGAGCAGCCGGTCGATCGAAAAACGCGAGAAGGCGTCGAGGTCGGTGGCCATCACCTGCAGCTCGAAGGTACCGGTACCTGAGATGTAGTGACAAGCCGTCACCTCGGGCAGCAGGCGGATTTCATCCTCAAGTTGCTTGGTGGTGGCGCCATTGTTGCGATCAGCGGTCAAGCGCACAAAGGCCAGCACGCCCAGGCCGATCTTGCGCCGGTCGATTTCAGCCCGGTAGCCGGTGATGTAGCCCTGCTCCTCGAGCCAGCGCAACCGTCGCCAGGTCGGCGCGGTGGACAGGCCGATGCGCGTTGCCAGTTCGGCATTCGACAGCCGGGCTTCGGTTTGCAGCAGCGCCAGAATCGCGATGTGGTACCGGTCGAGCACGTCGCCCTGCAGGGTCGGTTCAGCCGCCACAGCCGCATCCGTCGGACCTATGGTTTTCCCTTGTTTTGATTTTTCGAGCATCAATTGCATCTCAATTCATTGAATGAAGAAATATTATTGCTCAAACACCGATTTATTTACGAGTTTCAGAAAGCACTTATCAGCAGCATTTACCTACACTGATGCTGCGGCCAATAATGGTTGGCTGCTGGCCGTTCGGCCTCACCGGAGTTCCATGCCTTGACATCCTCCCCGCCCTAAAGGGCGGGGATTCCCTCTACAGGGGCTGCATGTCCGCAGCCGGCTCTGAACTTTGACAGGATATTGCGAGCAGCGTTCACATCACGATCATGCAAACTCTCACACCCCCAGCAGGT